>JBBSJW010000008.1:0-59397 GCA_038256885.1 Propionibacteriales bacterium | reverse complement strand
GTGATGCCTGCAAGCGCCTCGCCCGGCGTGATGATGCCCGGGCAGTTGGGACCAATGATGCGCGTCTTCTTGCCCTGGGCGTAGGCCCAGAACTCGGCGCTGTCCTGGATCGGGACACCCTCGGTGATGATCACCAGCAGGCCGATCTCAGCGTCAATCGCTTCGACCACAGCGTCCTTGGTGAACGCCGGCGGCACGAACGCGACCGACACGTCAGCGCCAGTCTTCTCGATGGCCTCGGAGACCGATCCGAAGACCGGCAGCTCGACCTTGGTGCCCGACGCGTCGACGTGCTCGACGGTCGTGCCGGCCTTGCGGGCGTTGACGCCACCGACGACCTGGGTGCCTGCCGCGAGCATGCGGGCGGTGTGCTTCGAGCCCTCGCCACCGGTGATGCCCTGGACGATGACCTTTGAGTCCTTGTTGAGGAAAATCGACATACTCAGACTCCTTCGTGTGCGAACTGTGCAGCCTTGTCGGCCGCACCGTCCATGGTCTCGACCTGGGTCACGAGCGGGTGGTTGAGCTCGTTCAGGATTGCGCGGCCCTCGTCGACGTTGTTGCCGTCGAGACGTACGACCAGCGGCTTCGTAGCGGCGTCGCCGAGCAGCTCGAGAGCGCCCTTGATGCCGTTGGCGACCGCGTCGCACGAGGTAATGCCGCCGAACACGTTCACGAACACCGACTTGACCTGCTCGTCACCGAGGATGACGTCGAGGCCGTCGGCCATGACCTGCGCCGAGGCGCCTCCACCGATGTCGAGGAAGTTGGCGGGCTTGACGCCGCCGTGCTTCTCGCCGGCGTATGCCACGACGTCGAGCGTGCTCATCACGAGCCCCGCACCGTTGCCGATGATGCCGACCTGGCCGTCGAGCTTGACGTAGTTGAGGCCCTTGGCCTTGGCCTTTGCCTCGAGCGGGTCGGCTTCTTCGTGGATCACGAAGTCCTCGTGCTCGGGGTGACGAACCTCGGAGGCGTTGTCGTCGAGCGACACCTTGCCGTCGAGTGCTTCGAGCTTGTCGCCCTCCAGGCGTGCCAGCGGGTTGACCTCGACGAGCGTGGCGTCTTCTTCGACGAAGACCTTCCACAGCGCCTGGACCATTGCGACAGCCTGGTCGGCGAGCTCGGCGGGGAACTTCGCCTCTTCGACAATCGCGCGAGCCTTCGCCTCGTCGACACCGGTGCCGGCGTCGATCGAGATCTGGCTCACTGCCTCGGGGTTGGTCTTCGCGACCTCTTCGATCTCGACACCACCCTCGACGCTGGCGATGCAGAGGTAGCTGCGGTTCGAACGGTCCAGCAGGAACGAGAAGTAGTACTCCTCGACCGGCGGAGTCGCCGGGGTCACCAGCACGCGGTTGACGGGCAAATCCTTGATAGTGAGCGCGAGGATGTTGGTCGCGTGCTCAAATGCCTCGTCGGGCGTCTTGGCGATCTTGACGCCGCCAGCCTTGCCGCGGCCGCCGGCCTTGACCTGGGCCTTGACGACGGTCACGCCGCCGAGCTGCTCAGCGGCAGCCTTGGCTTCCTCTGGCGTTTGTACGACGATGCCGAGAGTTGTCGTGACGCCATGCTTGGCGAAGAGTTCCTTCGCCTGATATTCCATCAAATCCACGGTGTGTCCGTCCCTTGTTGACGTCCTGATTGGCTCAGATTTCGGCCTATTGGCCACAAGAATTGAGCGTGGCGACTCTACCCGCTCAAAGGGGGTCCTGACGTGTCGGGTCGGTCACACCGGCGGCGGCTGTCAGGCGTACGTGCTGGGCGCCGAGCTGGGCGCGCACGGACTCCATTGCCGTCAGGTCGACGTCGCCGCACACCACAACCTCGTCTGCATCCTCGGCCAGAGCCGTCCGGATGAGCTGTTCCGGAGACTGACTTCCTCCGGCAAGAACAACCTCGCGGCCGGCGTCACGCAGCGTACGAGCGACTGCGAGCGACTCGTCGCCATCGCCAGTCGCGCCCACCACGATGCGCCGTCTTGTCACTCGTTCATGTTCGCACGATGGGGGTCCCCTCACGCTCTGGGAAGTGGGGCACCACGCGTTCTAAACGACGTAGGGGCGTGAATGTCGTCACACAATGTCGACTTTTCACGCGGGGCAAACAACGAATGTGTGGATTCGGTTTCGTCCGAACCAGCGATTGGGCTAGGCTCGTCGAGTCCTGCTGTCCCCTTTCGGAGGTTTTTTGCGTGTCTTCGTCTGCGCCTAAACGCCGACTGGATGTACGCCAAGAGACCCCCCAGCGGGCTTCGAGTGGCAAGCGGGTCGCCCAAAGGCGCCAAGCGCGCAAGCGCTCCCTTCGACTCACCCCAGCCATGGCCGGCGCATTCGCGCTGATCATGGCTGGTTTTGGTTCCGCCGTCGTTGGTGGCCACGTGGACGACTCGACACTGTCGGCCGGCGACTATCAGACAATCTCCGAGACCTACACCGGCGACGACGTCAACAGCGTTGATGTCAGCCGCGACTTCGATCGCAAGCTCGACGAGCAGGGCAAGATCCAGGCTGACCAGATGCTGATCGCCCTCGAAGAGCGCGACGACCTCATCAAGAAGACGTCTGCCGAAGCCAAGAAGAACCAGTGGGTCCTGCCGGTCACCGGCTACCGCATCACGGCACGCTTCGGTCAGAGCAGCGGCCTCTGGTCAAGAGGCCATACCGGCCTCGACCTGGCTGGCCCCTCGGGGTCGGCCATCAGCTCGGTTGCCTCTGGCACCGTCAAGTCCACGGGCTACGAAGGCGCATACGGTAATCGCACGATCGTCACGCTCATCGACGGCACCGACATCTGGTACGCCCACCAGAGCCGCATTGCTGTCAGCGTCGGCGACAAGGTCGGACCCGGCCAGGTCATCGGCTACACCGGCTCGACCGGCAACGTCACCGGCCCGCACCTGCACCTCGAAATACACCCGGGCGGCGGCGGACCCGTCGACCCCTACGCCGTACTCGTTCAGCACGGCGTCCGCCCGTAGCCTTCAGCCGTTGCCGGGCTAGAGCTTCTCGACCGGCGCGTATCGCAGCAGCAGTCGCTTGACTCCCTGCGATCCGAAGTCGACCGATGCCTGGGCTTTGTCGCCCTGACCGTCGACCGCCACGACAGTGCCGAGTCCGAAGCTGTCGTGCGACACCCGATCTCCAGGCACCAGCGAAACGACCTCACGCGTCGCTCGCTTGGAGCGCGCAGCGACATTGGTCGACCGGAACGTCGACTGCGATGTGACGGAAGGACTGTTGGGCGTCCACTGGGTCGGCGACGAGGCGACCCGGCGCCAATCGACCAGCGCCTCGGGGAGCTCATCGAGGAACCGTGACGCCGGGTTGTAGGACGGAGCCCCCCACGCAGCACGAGTCTGGGCACGAGTCACATAGAGGCGCGTGCGTGCTCGGGTGATGCCGACGTACGCGAGTCGACGCTCCTCCTCGAGCTCTGCGTTGTCGGCGAGCGACCGCATGTGCGGGAAGACGCCATCCTCGAGACCGGTGAGGAACACGACCGGGAACTCGAGCCCCTTGGCCGTATGAAGCGTCATGAGCGTGACGACACCGTCGCCCTCGTCGGGGATCTGGTCGGCGTCAGCCACCAGGGCAACCTGCTCAAGGAATGCCGCGAGGGATCCGGGCGCGAGATCGGCAGCTGCGTCGGCGACGGCTTCGGAATCTGCATCGTCGTCGAGGGTGCTGGCGCCGACGACGAACTCGCGCGCGACCGCGACGAGCTCGGCGAGGTTCTCGACCCGGGTCTCGTCCTGCGGGTCGGTGCTCTGCTCGAGGGCGTTGAGATAGCCGCTGCGAGTCAGTGCGGCCTCGAGCACGGCATCGGCGGGTGCCCCGCTCTCGGCCATCGCCATGAGCTCCGACATCGTCTGGGTGAACGTCTGGATCGCGTTGAGGGAGCGCGTTGCAAGGTCGTCCGCCTCGTTGGCGCGGGTCATCGCCGCCCAGAAGCTGACCTCGTGGCGATCGGCCAGACGCTGGATCGCTGCCTCGGCCCGATCGCCGATGCCTCGCTTGGGCTCGTTGAGGATGCGGCGGAGCGACACGGTATCGCGCGGGTTGATCAGCACGCGTACGTACGCGAGCGCGTCCTTGATCTCCTTGCGCTCATAGAACCTGACTCCGCCGACCACGCGATAGGGCAGGCCGACCCGGATGAAGACTTCCTCAAACACTCGGCTCTGGGCGTTGGTGCGATAGAAGATCGCGACGTCTTTGGCGGCCGCGTCACCGGCGTCGCTCAGCTTGTCGATCTCCTCGGCGATGAACTGCGCCTCGTCGCGCTCGTCGTCGCCGACATAGCCGACGATCTTTTCGCCATCGCCCTCGGCGGACCACAGCTGCTTGTCTTTGCGGCCGGCGTTGCGGCTGATGACCGCGTTGGCGGCCGACAGGATGGTCTGGGTTGAGCGATAGTTCTGCTCGAGCAGGATCGTAGAGGCGTTGGGGAAGTCGTCCTCGAACTCGAGGATGTTGCGGATGTTGGCACCGCGGAATGCATAGATCGACTGGTCCGAGTCGCCGACGACCAGCAGGTCGGAATCGGCGTCAGTCAGCTCCTTGATCAGCTGGTATTGCGCGTGGTTGGTGTCTTGGTACTCGTCGACGAGGATGTGCCGGAAGCGGCGACGATAGGTCTCGGCAACATCGGGCCAGCCCTGGAACAGGTGGACCGTGTTCATGATCAGGTCGTCGAAATCCATCGCGTTGGCGGCGCGGAGCCTCGCCTGATAGGTCGTGTAGGCCTCGGCGTAGAGCTCCTCGGTCGGGTTGACCGCCTTGCTACCCGCCGCCTCGTGGTCGATGAGCTCGTTCTTGAGGTTGGAGATCCAGTTGAGGACGGCCCGCGGGTTGACCCGCTTGGGGTCGAGGTCCATGTCGCGGCACACCTGAGTCATGAGCCGGCGCTGATCGGCCGAGTCGTAGATCGTGAACGTCGAGGTGAACCCGAACTTCGTCGCCTCACGCCGCAGGATGCGCACGCAGGCGGAGTGGAATGTCGAAACCCACATCATGCGAGCGCGGGGGCCGACCAGCTCGGCAACCCGCTCGCGCATCTCGGCCGCCGCCTTGTTGGTGAACGTGATCGCCAGGATCGACCCGGGATGCGCACCCCGAGCCGCGATCAACCAGGCCACGCGGCGGGTGAGGACGCGCGTCTTGCCCGAGCCGGCGCCCGCCACGACGAGCAGCGGGCCGCCCGGATGTGACACAGCATCGCGCTGCGCGTCGTTGAGTCCATCGAGCAGGATGTCGGAGCGCGCGCGCTTCTTTTCGGCCTCTTGGGCAGACTTCTTCTCCGCGGTTTGGGGCACGGGGAATGGCGATGTCATCAGGCCCTCCAGCCTAGTTGCCGAGGCAGACATCAGCCCCGGCGGCCACGCGCGACAATGGACACATGAGCCTCGTGACGATCGACAGCAACGCCGCCGAGCCGCCGTTCGAGCAGGTACGTCGTCAGATCGCCGAGGGCGCTTCGTCGGGAACGCTCAAGCCGGGCCACAAGCTGCCTCCCGTGCGCACGCTGGCCGCCGACCTCGGGCTAGCCGCCAACACCGTCGCCAAGGCCTATCGAGCGCTCGAGTCCGACGGCGTGATCGAGACACACGGCCGCGGTGGCACACTCATCGCCACGCGCAGGATTGGTGACGCCCAAGCGGACGACGCGGCGACGACGTACGCAAGCATTGCGCGGCGACAGGGACTTTCGGTCGACGAAGCCACGAGGCTCGTCGAGCAGCACTGGGGCTAGCGGGCTACTCCGCCATCGTGTTGGGCTTGCGCCAGCTGCGCTCGAACGGCAACCGCCAGGCGCGTGGCGCGATGAGCTGGTGCACTGCATTCGGACCCCAGGTCGCCGACGGATAGGGCCGCACGGGTGGCGGATCGTTGAGCAAGGGCTCGGAAATCTCCCACAACCGCTCGATGCCTTCGGCCGTCGTGAAGAGCGTCCGCTCGCCGCGCATCGCGTCGTGGATCAGCCGCTCGTACGCCTCCAGCACGTCGCCTGCACGCTCGGTCTCCTGCATGGCGAACTGCATGCTGAGCTTGTCGAGCCGCATTCCGGGACCTGGCCGCTTGCCGTAGAACGACAGCGACATCTTCGACGAGTCCGCGAGGTCGAACGTCAGATGATCAGGACCGGAAAGGCCAACACCCGAGCCGGTCGGGAACATGCTCTTGGGCGGCTCCCGGAAGGCGATCGAGATGATCCGCGCACCTTCGGCCATCTTCTTGCCCGTGCGCAGGAAGAACGGCACCCCGGCCCAGCGCCAGTTGTCGATCTCGGCCTTCAGCGCCACGAACGTCTCGGTCTCCGAGTCCCCGGCCACGCCCGACTCGTCGCGATAGCCGTCGTACTGTCCGCGTACGACGTGCTTCGGGTCGAGGGGCAGCATCGAGCGGAAGACCTTGTTCTTCTCCTCGCTGATCGAGTCGGAGTCCAACGACGTCGGCGGCTCCATCGCCATGAAGGCCAGCACCTGGAACAGGTGGGTGACGACCATGTCCTTGAACGCGCCAGTGCCTTCGTAGAACCCGGAGCGACCCTCGAGCGACAGTGTCTCGGGTACGTCGATCTGCACGTGGTCGATGAAGTTGCGGTTCCAGATCGGCTCGAACAGACCGTTGGCGAAGCGGAACGCCAGGATGTTGAGCGCCGCCTCCTTGCCCAAGAAGTGATCGATCCGGAAGATCTGCTCCTCGGCGAACACCTCGTGGATCTGCGCGTTGAGCGACCTGGCACTCGCGAGATCCGTTCCGAACGGCTTCTCCATGATGATCCGCGCACGGTCGACCAGGTCGGCGTCGCGCAGCGTGTGCACGACGTCGAGCGCTGCCTTGGGCGGCACGCTCAGGTAATGGAGGCGTCGCGGGCTGCCACCCAGCTCGGCCTCGTGACGTTTTGCCGCCTTGGCCAGCGCCTCAGAGCCGTCCTTGACGTTGACGTACGACAGCTTGGGCGCGAACGCCGCCCACTGCTCGTCCTTGATCATGCGAGGGCTGAACTCACGCCAGGCGTCCTCCGCGAAGGCTCGGAACGACTCGTCGTCGAATTCGTCTAGCGAGACACCGATGATGCGGGAATCCGGTACGAGTCCCGACTGCAGCAGGTGCATCAGCCCGGGCAGCAGCTTGCGCCGGGCAAGATCGCCCGTGGCGCCGAAGAGCACAATCAGGTGAGGCTCGTTCACTCGTTCAGGTTAGACCCGCAAGATTGCGCGTAGGTGAACTTCAGGAACGCACTAGATGAGGCGGCGATCGTTGGCCCAGCGAGTCAGCTCGTGCCGGCTCGACAGCTGGAGCTTGCGCAGCACGCTCGACACGTGGGTCTCGACCGTCTTGATCGAGATGAAGAGCTCCTTGGCAACTTCCTTGTACGCGTAGCCGCGGGCGATGAGGCGCATGACCTCGCGCTCCCGCTCGGTGAGCCGATCGAAGTCCTCATCGATCTGGGCGACCTCGATCGTCCCCGCGAACGCATCGAGCACGAAGCCGGCGAGCCGCGGCGAGAACACGGCATCTCCAGCGGCAACCCGGTCGATCGCATCGAGCAGCTCCGGGCCGGAGATGTTCTTGGTGACATAGCCACGAGCGCCGGCGCGGATGATGCCGATGACGTCCTCAGCAGCGTCGCTGACCGACAACGCGAGGAACTTCATGTCGGGATGGCGAAGGTGCAGACGTCGGATGACCTCGAGCCCTCCCCCGCCAGGCATGTGGACGTCAAGCAGCACGACGTCGGGCTTGGACTCGACCAGCACCGCGACAGCGCTCTCGACGTCCTCGGCCTCGGCGACGATCTCGACGGGTCCGTCGATCTCGGCGCGGACTCCGCGCCGGAACATCGCGTGGTCGTCGACGATCGCGACGCGCAGGGTGGTCATGAGCTGGTCTCCTCGAATACATGGTCAGCGTCGCGCACGGGCACAGTCATGGCGACCTCGGTGCCCTCGCCCCGCTTGCTGCGGATCGTCACGGTACCTCCGTGGCGTTCGACCCGGTCGACGATCGAGCCGCGTACGCCCATCCGGTCCTCGGCGATCTTGTCGACGTCGAAACCGACTCCGCGATCACGGACGAACACCTGGACGGTTTCGCCGTTGGCCTCGGCGTAGACGTCGATGCGGTCTACCTTGGCATGTTTGGCGGCGTTGATCATGGCTTCGCGGGCGGCTTTGGTGACAGCGCTGACGTCCGGGTCGAGCGCAGCGTCGCCAACAGCGATGACCTCCACCGGTACCTGGTGAGCGTCCTCGACGTCGGCGGCGGAGGCACGCAGTGCGGCGACGAGCGAGTCGCCGGCCTGCTCGTCAGTGCCATAGAGCCACGCGCGCAGCTCACGTTCCTGACGCCGGGCGAGAGTGGCGACGGCGGCCTGATCTCCAGCGTTCTTCTGCAACAGCGCCAGGGTCTGGAGCACGGAGTCGTGCAGGTGGGCGGCGACATCCGCGCGCTCCTGAGAGCGTACGAGCGCCCGACGCTCCTCTGTCAGGTCGCCGAGCAGCTTGGTGATCCATGGCCCGAGGATCAGCGCGAGGCCGATCAGGGCGACGCCCGTTGCCGCGGCGAGGTCGACCATGGCGCCCCAGCCGCGTTCCTGCGTCAGGAAGTAGAGAGCAGCCAGCGCGATCAGCACTCCGCCAGCCGCGATGCGTACGGCAAAGCCGATGCCGCTGGTCTGCCGCATCCAGCGCCGCCAGGCGACATCGTCGAACTGGCGCCAGATGACGGTCAGGCCGATGACGGCGACCAACGCGGGTCCGACGAGCGCGTCGCTGATGCCTCGCCCGGTGACCTGGAGGAACAGCAGCACACCGACGCCGACCATGCCGATGGCCAGCGTCTGAAGGATCTCGACCGAACCGGGACGGTTGGGATTGGTACGCAGTCCCTGTCGGGTGGCCGCCTCAAGGCCCGGCGTCAGCTCGGGCTGGCGCAGTGGCAGGAAGCGCCACAGCAGCAGGTAGGCGATGATGCCTACGCCGCTGAGCCAGGTGGCCACGACGAACGCGAGCCGGACATAGAGGACGCCAACCCCGAAGTGATCGGCGAGACCGGTCGCGACACCGCCCACCAGCCGGCGGTCCGCCGGTCGGTAGGCACGGCGATAGGGGCTCGCGCTACCACTTCTACTTTGTCCGGAAGTCACCCGACGATCGTCACACGTGCGCGCGCACAGGCGCTACCAGGGACGACCCTTGTCCACCCTGATCGTCGTTGCAGCAGTTTCAGGGTCGTACCCGATGGTGACGCGCACGGCACTCGGCCACGATGGAGACATGAATGACACACAAGAAGCGCCCCGCGCTACTGGACCGGACGACGAGTTCGATCCGCACAAGCTGCGCACCATCGCTGACGTCAAGCGATCCACCGATGACCGTTGGGTCGCCGGTGTGTGCTCGGGCGTTGCCAAGTACCTGAACATCGACCCTGTCATCGTCCGCATCGTCATCGCCGTGCTCACGATCGTCGGCGCGGGCGCCATCCTGTACGGCGCCGCATGGCTGCTTCTGCCATCCGACGATGCCCACAAGAGCATCGCCGCTGGCTGGTTCAAGCTCGACGAGAACGAGGAGCAGATCCGCAAGATCGGACTCGTCGCCGCTGGCGTCATCGCCGCGTTCTCGATCCTCGGCGGCCACGACAACTGGCTGTGGGGCACCGGGTGGCTCCTTGTCCCCCTGGCAGCGCTCTACTACTTCTTCGTCGTGCGACCCCGCAAGACGGACAAGGAGACCATCAAGGCGCAGGTCATGGCCGAGATGCCGACGACCGAGAAGATCACCGTCGACGTCCAGGCCAAGATCGACAAGAAGGTCGCCGAGAAGATCGCCCACGCTCGTCAGCCCAAGTCAAAGGCACTCCCCTTGCTGACGCTGTCGCTGATCGCGATCGGCATCGCCATCACCCGCATCTATGCCGACACACACGACGGCGTGAACTGGACGACGTATGTCGCGGTCGCCCTGGGCATCACTGGCATCGGTCTCGTCATCGGTACGTTCTGGGGATACGGCGGACCGCTGATCGCCCTCGGACTCGTGCTCGGCCTGGTGCTTGCCATCGGCTCTGTCCTCCCGAACGGGCGCATCGGCGAGCAGAGCCCAACTCCGACGACCGCCGCTGGAGTGAACACGACCTACAAGCACGGCGTGGGACTCCTGGAGCTTGACCTCACGGAAGTCGGCGACCCGACGGCTCTCCTGGGCCGGACGATCACCCTCGACAACGGTGTCGGACAGACCAAGGTCATCGTCCCTGAGGGACTCAACGTCAGGATCGAGTCTGAGCTCAAGCTCGGCGAGATCACGATTTTCGGACGCGAGGCGCACGGTACCGACAACGAGCTCACCGCCGCGGCCACGGATACCGGCGAAGCGTTCACGATCGAGATCGACCAGCGCGTCGGCAACGTCGAGGTGATCCGGTCATGACACGTCACCCGTTCCGCTGGAGCAGCCTCGCGTTCGGCCTGATGTTCCTGGCCGGTGTCGGACAGTGGGCCGTGTGGAAGCAGGACTGGCTCACTCCGCGTGAGCTCAGCCTGGCCTCCTCGGGCGTACTCATCGGACTCGGCCTTCTGGGCGTCATCGCGACGTTCTGGAAGCCCAAGCAGCTAACCACAACTCCAACTCTGGAAGGACCTCAAGATGAAGAAACTGACCCGCAATCCTGATGACAAGTGGCTGGGAGGCGTCTGCGGAGGCCTCGCCGACTACGCCGGCATCGACCCCAACCTGGTCCGCCTGATCGTCGTCGTGTGCACGTTGCTCGGCGCCGGCTCGCTGATCATCGCCTACGTCGTCGCCTGGGTGCTCATGCCCGCACGACCGGCTGCAGCACAGACCGTATGGGCTGAGGCTAGTGACTCTGCAACCACTGAGAGCGAGCCTGCACAGCCGTCGAAGTGAAGTCGGAGAAGACACCGTCAACCCCGGCGTCGAAGAACGCCAGATACTCAGAAAGGGCATCGCCATGGTCCGCCATGACGGTGCCCTTCCGCAGGTTGGTGGGCAGGAAGTTGTTCTCGTTGCGCATCGTCCAAATGTGGACGTCCAGCCCCGCGTTGTGTGCTCGCTCCACGAGTCCGGTCGGCCCGACGCCAGGCGCGACGACGAGCTCCTTGTACGGACCGATCGCGTCAGCATATTCAGCAACGAAGGCGAGGCCGTCAGCACTGCGGAGGTCGTCGTACGTACGGGAGTCGCCCGTGACTGTGAAGTCCGCCGGCTGGCCCTCGACCGACATCAGCTGTACGAGGATCGCGGGCGTACGCGGTCGCAGTGCGCGGACGTTGGCTGACTCGAACGACTGGATCACGACGGTCGCGTCCGGGTCGTTGAAGCCACGGCGTTCGAGGGTCTCGATCAGCAGGTCGTTGAGGCTGATGCCGCGGCCTTCGAAGTAGCTCGGATGCTTGGTCTCGATGTAGACGCCGACCGGCGCTTCACGTCCCGCGTCCTCAGCGATGTCAAGGACCTCGTCGAGCGTGAGGATCTCCTCAGTGCCTGCCAGGGCGACATTGCCAGGTCGAAGATCCGGGATCCGCTCCTTGCAGCGCAGCGTCTTGAGCTCCGCCAAGGTGAAGTCTTCGGTGAACCATCCCGTGTGCGAGACGCCGTCGACGACTTTCGTGGCCTTGCGGTCGGCGAACTCCGGGCGATCCGAGACGTCGGTCGTGCCGTCGATCTCGTTCTCATGGCGCACCACGAGGATGCGGTCGCTGGTGCTGACGACATCGGGCTCGATGAAGTCGGCACCCTGCTCGATGGCGAGGAGATAGGACGGGCGGGTGTGCTCGAGCCGTTCGCCTGGAACGCCTCGATGAGCAATCACCAGTGGCACCTTCATACGGTCATCACACATCATCCGGGCCGCGGACGAGACGTACGGCCCCATCGCGTCGCGGATCCGCCGCAGCGACGAGGCGCCCGTCCGGCTTGCGCAGCGTCACGCCCACGCCGCCGTAGTACATCGACGGCTGCGTCTCGACCTTCACGTCCTCGTCTGGGCGGCCGGCACGGTGTACGTGGACCCGAGGGTGATTGACCGCGTCCTGAAGGCCCAGTCCGCCATTGATGAACCCCGCGAGTACCTGGACGATCGCCGTCGTGATGCGATCCGCGCCGGGCGACCCGATCGCGATCGACGATCCGTCGGGGTGGTGGCCAACCGTCGGCGCCATGTTGGACAGGAGCCTCGTGCCGGGAGCAAGACCGTGCAGCCCTCTGGCGTTGAGCTCTTGCTCGCCGAGGCAGTTGTTGAGCCAGATGCCGGTGCCCTTGGCGATCATTCCCGAGCTGTAACCCGACGACACCGTGATCGCGCAGGCCCCACCATCGCTGTCGGTGGCCGAGACGTGCGCGGTCGATCCGGATTCCAGGACAGCGAGGTGGTCTCGGTCGATCAGGTCCAGGAACGCGGCAGCATCCCGCTCGAGGTCCTCGCTGTGGTCCAATGTGTCGAGCCGATGTCCGAGTACTGCGCGCTGCACCCGTACGAGGTGGTCGACATCGGAGCTCGGGTGGCCCTCGAGCAGGCGCAGCATCGCCGAAACGCAGACGCCACCGACTGAAGGAGGAGGGTTGGTGCCGAGCTGCCATTCGCCAACCGTGCTCATCAGGGACGGTCTGACGATGGGTTTGTATGCCGCCATGTCGGCTGGGCCGAGGATCCCGCCGCGGTCGATCACGTCACCGCTGATCATCCGCGCCAGGTCGCCCGTGTGCAGAGCTGACGGCCCTTCAGCCGCGATCAGCTCGAGCGCACCAACCAGGTCGGGCAGCTCGACCAGTCCGGTGGAGATCGAGCCGTCCTGGTTGTGCACGGCAACGCGGCTCTGGTCGTCCCACCCGAAGATGTCGTCGTGGACGTATTCGAGATAGAAGCGTGAAGCCGTACCCAGCTGGAAGCCACCTCGGGCGACCTCGATAGCGGGCGCCACCAGCTCACGCCAGGGCACACTCCCCCAGCGGGCGTGTGCCTCGCCGAACGCAGCCACAGAACCGTGGCAAGCCACAGAACCGGCGCCGATCGTGACAGTCACCCCTCCGCCGTAGTCGGTGTGGATGTCCCACGTACCGCCGCCGAGTTCACGGTCACGACCGGGCATGTCCATCCAGCCGTCGACCGTGTGCTGTGCGCTGCCGTCGGGCGGCTGGACGGTGATGAATCCACCGGAGCTCAGCGAGACGATGCCAACCTCGTTGACCATCGTCACTAGCGTTGCGGCGATCGCGGAGTCGATGGCATTGCCGCCCGCCAGCGCAATCTGTTCACCGGCGTCGGCGGCAGCCTCGTTGGGCGCGGAAATCGCAACGTCCGGCATGCCGGAAGGTTATCGGGTCAGGCTGTCCATGAATGGGTACAGCGAGATGCCGATGCCGCTGAGCGTCCAGGGACTTCGAATATCGGGTCAGGCGTTGATGGAGATGCCGATGCCGCCAAGCGTCTGGCCGCCGAAGCGAGCGATCTCGGCCTCGAGGTCCAACGGGCTCATGGACTTGCGGGAGTCGAGGACCTCTTGGGTGAGCTGGTCGGCCGGCACCAGCCAGCTGACCTCGAACTCGATGCCGTCAGGATCCTTGGCGTACAGCGCCTTCGTCGTGCCGTGATCCGTGGCGCCGGCAAGGGCTCCCGCGTCGGCGAGGCGCTGCCGCGTAGCGGCGAGCTCGTCGAGCGTGTCAACCTCCCACGCGAGGTGGTAGAGACCCACCGTCGTACGCCCTGCTCCGGAATCGCCTGCCTGCGCACCGATCTGGAAGAGCCCGAGGTCATGGTCGTTGTTGCTGCCGTTCGCCTGCAGGAACGCGGCACCTGGGAACGCCATGACGGTCCTGAAGCCGAGGGTGCTGGCGAAGAACGCGACGCTGGCATCAACATCACGTACGTAGAGCACGGCGTGGTTGAGGCGAGTGACAGGCATGATCGTTCTCCTAGTTGGTTGAACCTTCATCTAGATTACCACGGGTCGGGCCCGAGGTTCGCCCCGGTAGGGTGAGTTCATGGCCACTCGAAGCTCCCGAATGTTCGGACGGGGCTCGTGGCCCGAAGCTTCCCGCATCGCCGCCATCCTCCGCCAAGAGACCCTCGGCGGGGTGCTGCTGCTCATCGCGGCCGTTGCCGCCCTCTTTGCCGCCAATATCGGTGACGATTACGCAAACCTGCGCGACACCGCGTTCGGTCCCGAGTCTCTCCATCTCAATCTGACGCTCGGCGGATGGGCGGCCGATGGGCTGCTGGCGATCTTCTTCTTCGTCGCCGGCCTCGAGCTCAAGCGCGAGTTTGTGGCGGGTGACCTGCGCGATCCGCGTCGTGCCGCTCTGCCGATCGTCGCCGCACTCGGTGGCATGGCGGTGCCGGCACTGCTGTTCGTTCTGTTCAACCTCGGTGGGTCGCTGAGCGGATGGGCCATCCCGACGGCGACCGACATCGCCTTCGCCCTCGCTGTCCTGGCGGTCATCAGCAGCCATCTGCCCAGCGGGTTGCGTACCTTTCTGTTGACCCTGGCGATCGTCGACGACCTGCTAGCGATCACCATCATCGCGGTCTTCTACACGTCGTCTCTCGACCTCGGCTATCTGCTGCTCGCACTTCTTCCCCTGGCAGCATTCGGCGTGCTGGTGCAACGCCAAGTCCGTTCCTGGTGGCTCCTGTTGCCCCTCGCGTGCACCACCTGGGCATTGGTACACGCGTCGGGAGTTCACGCCACGGTCGCTGGTGTCCTGCTGGCATTCACGGTGCCCGTGCTCCGCCAGGACGGTACGGACGGAGTTGGTCTCGCCGAGCACTTCGAGCACCGGATCCGGCCTATCTCAGCTGGCATCGCCGTCCCGATCTTCGCCTTCTTCGCGGCGGGCGTGCACGTCGAAGGATGGGATGGCTTTACCGGCGCCCTCTCCGAACCGATCACCCTGGGCATCATCGTCGGTCTGTTGGCCGGCAAGACGATCGGCGTGTTCGGAGCCACCTGGCTGATGGCGACCTTCACCGGAGCGCAGCTGGACGAGGACCTCGACTGGCCCGATGTCCTGGGCGTCGCGATGCTCGCCGGCGTCGGGTTCACGGTCTCGCTGCTGATCGGCGAACTGGCCTACGGCGCGGGCAGCCTCAACGACGAACATGCCAAGATCGGCGTGCTCGTCGGCTCGTTCCTCGCATCAGTCTGCGCAGCGATCCTGCTCCGTGCTCGCAACAGACGTTACCGCGTGATCCACGAGCGCGAGAAGCTCGACCTCAACCAGGACGGCATACCGGACGTCTACGACAGTGACTAGTTCGGTCTAGTCCTTTAGAACTATCCACAATGTGAATATCGCTGTGGAATGAGCATTTTCACCGCTGCTGAAGAGGCTGCGTAGCGGGTCCCTCAAGTACCTTGCCCTCGGGCGAGAAACGCGATCCGTGCAGCGGACAGTCCCAGCTCCGCTCGACGTCGTTCCACGACAGCACTCCACCCAGATGGGTGCAAACGGCGGCAACGGCGCACGTCCGTCCGTCGACGGTTGACACTCCGGTCGGGACCAGGGACTTGCGGCCCACAGCGCCGTCGCCCTCGGCCGGCGACTCGGGCGCCGGTCGCGCCTCTGCAGCAACCAGGCCGCGCGTACCAGCCGCAGCAACCCCGAGGTTGATCGATGCTCCGTGCAGCACGCCCGAAGGGCGGGTGACGCGGCGGCCCAGCACCTTGGCCCACGAGGGTTGGCTGCCGAGAATCTGCCCTGAGATGCTTCGTGCGGCGGCAACCCCGTTCGTCATTCCCCATTTCGCGAACCCAGTCGCGAGGTAGATGTTGCCCCGCCCGCGCGGAAGCTTGCCGACGTACGGGATCCCGTCGTGCGACTCGTAGTCCTGGGCCGACCAGACGTGGGTCTCTACCGCCTCGGGGAAGTGCTCCGAGGTCCACTCGCGGAGCTCGTCGACATGCTCGAGCTCAGAATCGGTACGACCCACCGTGTGCCCGCTCCCTCCGACCAGCAGGAAATCTCCCTCGAGGCCAGGGGTATCGCGGACCGACCGGGTCGAACCTCCCGCTGACAGGTACATCGCGTGAGGTGGATTCGGGTGGCTGAAGGCCAGGGCGTAGGAGCGCTGCGGCTCGAGCTTGGCGAAGTAGAGCCCGCGATCGAGGATCGGCGTGCCCGTTGCCAGCACGACGTTCGATGTCTGGAGCGTCTCTCCGTCCTCCAGCTCGACGCGTGGGCTGCCCAGCTTGGACACCCCGACCACACGGCAGTTCTGGTGGATCGTGCCACCGTGTGACTTCAGCTGCTCGGCAAGAGCCGCCAGCACGTCCATCGGATCGATCTGGGCCTGATCCGGCAGCACTGCGGCTCCGTGGACCGGGAACGGCGCATCCAGTGCGTTCTCCCACCGAACGTCCAAGCCGAGCCTCACGGCAGCGTCATGCTCCTCGCGTGCGACGTCCACATCGTCTGCAGAATCCGCATATGTGATGGCGTCACGAGTCTGGACCGCCACCTCGTGGTCCTGACAGAAGCGCAGCAACCACTGCTGCCCCTCGCGGTTTGCCTCGACGTACGCCTGCGCAATCCGCTCGGACTGCCGCTTGAGGATCGTGGACAGGCGAGTGCCCTGCAGTAGCGAGAGCTTGGCCGTGGTGTTGCCCGTGGCAACCGCGCCGATTGTCCGTGCCTCGACCAGCGCAACTCGACGACCCGCGCGAGCGAGCAGGAGTGCGGTCGTCAGCCCGGTGATCCCTCCGCCGACGACGAGATCCTCGACCCTCCCATCGGCCGGGAGGAGATCATCGGTGATCGGCAGGGATCGATCGAGCCACAAGGAGGTCATGCACGGACGTACCCGACGACGACCTGGACAAACCGAAGCCGCAGATGCGCACCCTTAGGGTGTGGTCATGGACCTCAGCGAGATCGCCCAGGACCTGTACTCCGTGCCGCCGGGCGAATTCATCGCTGCCCGCAAGCAGAGCGTCGCTGCGGCGCGCGCCGCGGGTGACCTTCCTCTGAGCAGGGCGATCGGCGAGCTCCGCAAGCCGAGCGCAGCGGCTGCCGTGATCAACCTGCTGGCACGCGGCAGCGAAGACCTCCTGCAAGAGGTCGCTGATCTCGGCGAGGACCTGCGCGAGGCACAGGAACAGGGTGACGGCACACGGTTGCGTGAGCTCAACGTCGAACGCAAGGCACTCCTGAGGCGCGTGGCAGCAGAAGGAGCCGAACTGGCCAGGGACCACGATGTCTCGTTCAGCTCGGCTGTCGCCAATGGTGTCGAGGAGACGATCAAGGCCGCGCTTGCGAATCCTGAGGCTTCCAGAGCCGTACAGGCTGGACTCCTGGTGTCGGCGCTCTCAGGAGCCGGAATGGGCTTCATCGACCTGTCCGAAAGTGTCGCGCTGCCTGATTTCGAGCTCAAACCCCGCGAGGACCGGCCTCGCGAACGAAGGCTCACGGCCGTCCCCGACCTTCCAGACCCCAAGGCCGTTCGAGAGGACGCCGCGCGCGATCTTGTCGCCGAGGCGTCCGACGCGGCGGACCAGGCCGACACTGATCTCAAGGAGAGCGAGACGGCGTACGAGGCGAACGAGCTGGCCCGTGCCGAGCTGCACCAGCGCATTGGTGATCTGAAGAAGGAGCTCCAGGAGCTCCAGGCAGACCTTGCCGAAGCCGATGCCGATTCACGAGGCCTGCAGCGGGCCGTCACCCAAGCCACGAAGGCGCGCGACGGCGCACACAAGGACCTGGCTCGAGCCAAGGAACGTCTCGACAGACTGAGCTGAGATCAGGTTCGTCCCTCGACGACGTAGGCAAGGCGACGCAGTGTCTCGGTGTTGCGCCACTTCATGGCTGCCGACTCCACGACCGGCGGCACGAGCCGTGCCAGGCCGTCCACGACCACCTCGTCGATCTTGATCCGGGTCTGAGCACCTTCGGTCTGAAGAGTGATGATGACTTCCGCTGCGCCGGCCGGGAACGCGCGAGCCTTGAGCCTGAGCTCCTTGCCGGGGTCCGCGGCGAGAACCTCTGTGCTGTCGTCAAGCAGGGCAGGCCACACACCCACGGAGTGGTGCAATCGCGCCCCAGGGGCTGGCCAGTCGTCGGTGACGTCGCGCATCCGCGAAGCGCCAACGACCCACGTGGGAAACAGCCACCCGTCGGCCAGCACCTCCCACACGTCGGTGGGCGTTGCGTCCACCAGCCGAATATTGGTCGTCACTCGTCACCGTCGGCTGAGGTGGCGGCGGTGTCCGCCTCCTGGTCGGTCGCGGGGCCTTCAGTGGTCGCACCGCCCTCGGAGGACCAGTCGGCCGACGTGCCGTCGTCATGGGCCGGATCTGACTCGGAGTCAGGCTTGGGATGCTTGTTGGTCGTCATACGGGTGGATGTACCCGCTCGCCGTCGACGCAACCCCCGCCCGGACTACTCCCACTCGATGGTTCCGGGCGGCTTGCTCGTGATGTCGAGGACGACACGGTTGACCTCGTCGACCTCGTTGGTGATCCGGGTCGAGATGCGCTCGAGCACGTCGTACGGGAGGCGGCTCCAGTCGGCAGTCATCGCATCCTCACTGGACACGGGGCGCAGCACGATCGGGTGACCGTACGTGCGGCCGTCGCCCTGGACGCCGACCGACCGGACATCGGCAAGGAGAACAACGGGGAACTGCCAGATGTCACCGTCAAGGCCAGCCGCGGTGGTCTCGTCGCGAACGATCAGGTCGGCGGCACGGAGGATGCGGAGGCGGTCAGCATCCACGGCTCCGACGATGCGGATCGCGAGGCCGGGACCGGGGAACGGGTGGCGGCCGACGATCGCCTCGGGGATGCCGAGCTGGCGGCCGACGTCGCGTACCTCGTCCTTGAACAGCGTGCGAAGCGGCGCGATCAGGCTGAACTCGAGGTCTTCGGGAAGACCGCCCACGTTGTGGTGGCTCTTGATGTTGGAGGCACCGGCTCCCCCACCAGACTCGACGACATCGGGGTAGAGCGTGCCCTGCACGAGGAACTTCACCGGAGGGCCGGGAGTCGCGAGGACTTCGCGCTCTGCAGCCTCGAACACGCGGATGAACTCACGTCCGATGATCTTGCGCTTCTCCTCGGGGTCGCTGACCCCGGCGAGGAACCCCAGGAACTGGTCCTTGGCGTCAACGACCTTGAGGTCGACGCCGGTGGCCTTCACGTAGTCCTTCTCGACCTGCTCGGCCTCGCCCTCGCGGAGCAGTCCGTGGTCGACGAAGACCGCGGTGAGCTGGTCACCGATGGCGCGCTGGACGAGGGCAGTGGAGACAGCTGAGTCGACGCCGCCGGAGAGCGCGGAGATGACGCGAGAGTCGCCGACCTGCTTGCGGATGAGCTCGACCTGCTCCTCGACGATGTTGCTGCTCGTCCAGGTCTGGCGGCAGCCGGCGATCTCGACCAGGAACTGCTCGAGGATGCGCTGGCCGTGCTCGCTGTGCATGACTTCGGGGTGCCACTGCACGCCGGCGAGGCGGCGTCCGGTGTCCTCGAACGCTGCGACCGTTGCGCGTGGGGAGTTTGCGTTGACCGTGAACCCCTCAGGAGCGCCGATGACCTCGTCACCATGCGACATCCAGGAGGTCAGTGTCTCGGGTAGTCCAGCGAGCAGTGTGCCGGGCTCGAGCACGGAGACCGCCGTACGGCCGTACTCACGCTGGCCCGTCTTGGCGACGTCGCCACCGAGCGCCGCTGCCATCGCCATGAATCCGTAGCAAATGCCGAATACGGGGACGTCGCCCTGCAACATCGCCGGATCCAGGCGCGGAGCGCCCTCTTCGTAGACCGACGACGGGCCGCCCGAAAGGATGATCGCAGCAGGCTTGCGAGCCATGATTTCGGCCGCTGACATGGTGTGGGGCACGATCTCGGAATAGACCCGCGCCTCGCGTACGCGTCGGGCGATCAGCTGCGCGTACTGCGCCCCAAAATCAACGACAAGGACAAGGTCATGTTCGGGGGTCACACAGGCAGTCTATCGGCGCAAAATTACTTGGGTAACGACGTAACCATGTGTGTATCGCCTCGTTTTACAGAGTGGATCTAACAAAACTCCCTCCCGTTAGATCATGTGCCCACTTCACGTTGGCACAACAGGGCCCGACCCGTGAGCTCCCTCCCGGTCGGGTTCTGTGCGTTACTGGCGCTTTTCCTGCAATTGCAGCAAAAGCGCCAGTTCAGCTGACGTCGATGATGGGGAGGCGCAGCGCGGCGGGCGCGTCGGCCGGGACCACGGGGTTCTTGGGCGCGATCGGGTCGAGTCGGCGGTAGGCCTGACCCACAGCGGGGCGTACGTCGTCCTCGCCCTTGTTGGGCCAGTACGACATCGCTCGCTCCGCCTGAGCCGTGATCGTCAGCGACGGATTCACGCCCAGATTGGCGCTGATCGCCGAGCCATCGACCACGTGGAGACCCTGGTGGCCATACAACCGCTGGTACGGGTCGATGACGCCGGTGTCAGCGCTGTCGCCGATGGCGCAGCCACCCATGAAGTGGGCGGTGAGCGGGACGTTGAACGGCTCGCCGATCGTTCCACCCGCCGTACCGTCCATGTGCTCGGCCATCCGCTGCACCGCATCGTGCGCGGGCGGGATGAAGGCTGGGTTGGGCGCGCCATGACCCTGCTTGGAGGTCAGCTTGCGCTTCCCTGTGATGCCGCGCTTGGTGTAGGTGGTGATCGAGTTGTCGTGCGTCTGCATGACGAGCGCGATGACGGTCCGCTCGGACCAGTGACGCAGGTCGTACAGCTTGAAGATGCTGAACTTCTGCTTCCACATCTCCTTCAGCCACACTCGCCAGCGCGGGGTGCCAGTGCTCCCATCGGTCAGTACGGTCTGCATCAGCGACATGGCGTTGGAGCCCTTGCCGTAGCGCACCGGCTCGACGTGAGTGTGCTCATCAGGGTGGAACGAGGACGTGATCGCCGCTCCGTGGCTGTAGTCGACGTCTCGACCGTCCGCGATGGCGCCGAGCAGAGCCTCGGAGTTCGTACGCGTGAGCAGTCCGAGACGATCTGACACATTCGGCAGGAGCTCGCGGTCACGCATCTTGTGCAGCAGCTTCTGCGTGCCCATCGTGCTGGCCGAGAAGATGACCTGCTCGGCGGTGATCTTCTTGTGGCGGCGGAACCGCTTGTTGGTGCGGCGGGTCTCGATCTCGTAGCCGCCACCCTCGAGCGGACGGACCGCGGTGACCGTGGTCAGCGGGTGAACCTCGGCGCCACCCTTCTCGGCGAGGTAGAGGTAGTTCTTGACCAAGGTGTTCTTGGCGTTGTGACGGCAACCCGTCATGCACTCGCCACAGTGCAGGCAACCGGCGCGATCGGGGCCAGCGCCGCCGAAGTACGGATCGGCCACCGTCTTGCCAGCCTCACCGAAGAACAGGCCGACCGGGGTGTGATGGAACGTTCCACCCACACCCATGTCTGCGGCGACCTGCTTGATGATGCGGTCAGCGGCCGTCTCGATCGGGTAGATCTCGACGCCGAGCATGCGCTTGGCCTGGTCGTAGTACGGAGCGAGCTCAGCTTTCCAGTCCGTGATGTGGCCCCACGCGGGGTCCTTGTAGAACGGGTCGAGCGGTTCGTACAGTGTGTTGGCGTAGACCAGCGAGCCGCCTCCGACTCCAGCGCCCGAGAGGATCAGGACGTCCTTGAGCTTGTCGATGCGCTGGATGCCGTAGCAGCCGAGCTGTGGCATCCACAGGAACTTGCGCAACCGCCACGAGCTCTTGGCGAAGTCGGCGTCCTCGTAGCGCTTGCCGGCCTCGAGGACGGCGACCTTGTAGCCCTTCTCAGTGAGACGCAGCGCTGAGACGCTGCCACCGAAGCCGGATCCGATGACGAGGACGTCGTAGTCGTGGCTCATGCGCGCGGCGTCCGACGCAGGACCTTGAGGCCGACCGTGAGCAGCTTGGCCCACGTACGCGCCTGCAGTGCGCTCGGGCCGTTCATCGGCATGAGCCTCTGAACGCCGATCGATTGGGGCTCGGTGTAGCGCAGGATGCCCTCCGCGCCCTGACGGCGGCCGAGACCCGACTGACGCATGCCGCCCATCGGCGCGTCGACGCTGCCGAACGTGGCCGAGAAACCCTCGTTGATGTTGACCGTGCCGGCCTTGATGCGGCTCGCGATCGCCTTGGCCTCACGCGGCTTGCCCCAGAGGCTGGCGTTGAGGCCGTACTCGCCACCGTTGGCGAGCGCGATGGCCTCCTCGGTAGTCTTGTACGGGTAGAGCGATACCAGCGGACCGAAAGTCTCGCCTGCGAAGCACTCGGCCGACGCCGTGACACCTTCGAGGACGGTGGGCTCGTAGAAGAAGGGGCCCAGATCCGGGCGGCCCTTGCCGCCCGCGAGGACGGTCGCACCATTGGCGACGGCGTCCTTGACGTGTGCAGTGACTGTCTCGAGCTGCGACTGTGAGACCAGCGAACCGATGTCGGCATCCCAGTCGAGAGCCGCGCCCAGTGCGAGGTGTTCGACGCGCGACACGAATGCGGTCTTGAACTCCTCGTACTTCTCCTCGGGTACGTAGAGCCGCTCGATCGAGACGCAGAGCTGGCCAGCGGACGAGAAGCACGCCTCGACGGCGCCGGCGGCTGCCTTGTCGATGTTGGCGCTGGGGAGCACGATCATCGGGTTCTTGCCGCCGAGCTCGAGCGAGCAGCTGATCAGCCGAGCCGCAGCCTGTTGGGCGATGAGCTTGCCGGTCGCGGTCGAGCCGGTGAAGCAGATGTAGTCGGCGCGCTCGATGATCGCCGTGCCGACGACCGATCCGGCGCCGCTGACGACCTGCCAGATCTCGGCCGGGAATCCTGCCTTGCGCATGAGCTCGATACCGGCCAGCGCGATGAGCGGGCTCTGGCTGTCAGGCTTGTGCACGATCGCGTTGCCCGCGGCGATGGCCGGGATGCCGTCGGAGACGGCCATGGTCAGCGGGTAGTTCCACGGGCTGATCAGCCCGACGACGCCCTTGGGCTGCGGGATCACCATGACGCTGGTCAGCAGCGGCAGGGCGCCGTTGCGGCGCTGGGGCTTGAGCTGCTTCTTGAGGCGACGTGCATAGAAGCGGGCCGTCAGGGCCACGTGCGCGACCTCGTCGAACGCGTGCGCGCGGCTCTTGCCCGACTCGATCTGGATCAGGTCCATCAGCTCGTCCTGGTGCTCAAGTACGAGGTCATGCAGGCGAAGCAGCGTCTTCTTGCGCTCACGCAGCGATGTCTTGGACCACGCCTCCTGGGCCGTACGAGCGGCGGCAAACGCTGCCTCGACGTCGGCGACGCTCGAGACGGGAATCTCGGCAACGGGCTCGCCATTAAGCGGCGAGATCGTCGTACGCGTCTCGCCCGAGGTGGTACGGATCAGCGCCGTGAGCTCGGCAACTCGCTCAGGCGTGACGAACGAAGAAGTGGTTTTTGGTGCGGCTTCGGCAACAGACATAAGGGCGAGCATACCGCTGGTATGCCTTCGCCGTCCTGTTGTTGAGTCCCCTCACTTGGTTTCGACCTTCCTGGCGGCTTCGCCGCGACACGCTCAACCTGC
Organism: Propionibacteriales bacterium; assembly: GCA_038256885.1. Lineage (GTDB taxonomy): Bacteria > Actinomycetota > Actinomycetes > Propionibacteriales > Nocardioidaceae > Aeromicrobium. Next base: position 35,861 of record JBBSJW010000008.1, on the reverse strand, counting down.
CTTCGCGCCCCAGTAGCCGTCGACGGCCCTGGCTGCGTAGTAGACATCGCGGCGGTGCTCACTGCCCTCGAAGTACGCGATCGGCGCAGCATAGATCTCCGCACCGGCATCGGCCGCCACACGTGCATGCTCGGGGAAGCAGCCGTCGTAGCAAATCGCGAGGCCGACCATCCAGTCGTCGACCTCGAGCACGACACCATGCTCGCCCGGCGCGAAGTATTTCTGCTCCTGACCGCAGAGATGTTGCTTGTCATAGACGCGACGGACTCCCCCGCCGATCGCGAGGATGCTGATCGGCGGGCGGTCAGGGCCGGCGATCGACTCGAACTGACCTGTGGCGATCCTCATGCCAGCACCTTCTCGAAGCACAGCGAGTAGTCCAGCTGCTCGTATGGCGGGTAGACCTCGATCGGCGTGTAACCGTGACGCTCATAGAACGCCAGGGCCGCTTGCTGCCGTATGCCTGTATGCAGGATCAGCCGGGGTGCACTCAACGATCTGGCTTCACGTTCGACCTCGGCGAGCAGACGTTCAGCGAGATCGCCTCCGCGTCGCTCGGGAACGACGTACATCCGCTTGATCTCCAGGTCATCGCCCAGACACCGCAGGGCGACGTGAGCGATCGGTTCGTCAGCGTCACGGATCACGGCGGTGAAGACGATCGATGCGGGATCGATCTCGAGTCTGCCGTCACGGTTCTGCGACGTCGGGTCATCGGCGTACATCCCGCGGATCTCGGCCTGCATGGCGTCGCGCAACCGTACGGCGTCTGCGTCGTCCCACTCGACCCTCACGGGAGCGGTCAACCGACGACGACCTCGACCCGCTGGAACTCCTTGAGGTCGCTGTAGCCGGTGGTGGCCATGGCGCGTCGCAGGGCGCCAATCAGGTTCATCGTTCCGTCGGGCACCGACGAGGGGCCGAACAGCACTGACTGCAGGTCGCCGACCGTTCCGATCTCGACGCGCTCACCACGCGGCAGCTCGGCATGCCAAGCCTCAGCACCCCAGTGCACGCCTCGACCGGGCGCCTCGGCGGCACGGGCGAAGGGCGAGCCGATCATCACGGCGTCGGCTCCACAGGCGATGGCCTTGGCGATGTCGCCGCTGCGGCCGATCGAGCCGTCGGCGATGACGTGGACGTAGCGGCCGCCCGACTCGTCGAGGTAGTCGCGTCGGGCTGCGGCTACGTCTGCGACAGCAGACGCCATCGGGACCGAGATGCCCAGCACCGAGCGAGTCGTATGTGCGGCTCCACCGCCGAAGCCGACGAGCACGCCAGCGGCGCCAGTGCGCATGAGGTGCAGCGCTGCCTGATAGGTCGCGCAGCCACCGACGATGACAGGCACGTCGAGCTCGTAGATGAATTCCTTCAGGTTCAGCGGTTCCGCGCTGCCCGAGACGTGCTCGGCCGACACGGTCGTTCCGCGGATGACAAACAGGTCGACGCCGGCCTCGACGACGGTCGAGGCGAACTGCTTGGTGCGCTGCGGCGACAGGGCTCCGGCGACCGTCACACCCGAGTCGCGCACCTGCTGCAGCCGGGCCTTGATCAGCTCGGCCTTGATCGGCTCGGCGTAGATCTCCTGGAGGCGCTTGGTATCTGCCGGGCCATTGGCCAGCTCGTCGAGCAGCTTCTCAGGGTCCTCGTAGCGTGTCCAGAGACCCTCGAGGTCGAGGACGCCGAGGCCGCCGTGCTTGCCGAGAGCGATCGCCGTGTCCGGGCTCATGACGGAGTCCATCGGAGCGGCGATCAACGGGAGCTCGAAGCGGTACGCGTCAATCTGCCACGCGGTCGAGACCTCTTGAGGGTCGCGCGTACGACGGCTCGGCACGATCGCGATGTCGTCGAACGAATAGGCTCGTCGACCGCGCTTGGCGGTGCCGATCTCGATGTCCATGCCCTAAGACTAGTGGGCTACTGAACGCCTCGTTCGATGTCATCGAGGGAGAGGTCCGGCAGCATCCCGGCGGGGTTGTTCTGCCGTCTGACGAGGACCGGCTGTACGTCGTCGCTCTCGCGGGCGAGGGCGTACTGAGTACCGGCGAGGGCGAAGCGGAGGGCACGGGACAGGGTGCTGACACGAGCGTCCGACGGACTCAGCTGCGGTGCCGCAGCCTTGATCGCCATGGCAAGGATCGGCAACGTTCCACCCTGGTTGGCGAGCTTGTCGCAGAAGCTTCGCACCTTGGAGTCCGTCAGGATCTTCTTGATGATCGCCTTGTAGTCATCCGGCGAGCTCGCCTTCCCGGCATGGACCACCGGGATCTCCTTGGCCATCTCGTGCCAGTTGGCCTTGGCTGCCGACTGCTTGGGTGGCGCCTGTTTCGCCTTCTTGGCCGGCGGGGTCTTCTTGGGCGTTTCCTTCACTGACCTGGGTTGTGGCTCTTTCGCCGCCTTCTTGGCCGGCGCGGCCCGCTTGGTCGGCGCGGCCTTCTTGGCGGGGGCGGCCTTCTTGGTCGGCGCTGTCAGCTTCGCTGCGGGGTCTGACGAGAACACAGCCTTGAGCCCCACGGCGGGTTGTGGCGCGAGCTTCAGCGGTACGTAGTGATCAACCTCTTGCTCGAGGACATTGTTGACCGGGTGATTCGCCAGCGTTGCCCCCACCACGAACTTGTTCAGCTCATGGAGGCGGCGAACCAACGGCACGAAATCGCCATCGGCGGAGACGAGGACGAACACCTCGAGCTGGTCGAGATCGGCGGCGGCGCGGAGGCAATCGACCACGAGAACGATGTCCGCGGCATTCTTCTCGGCCTTGCTGACCGAGAACACCTGGACGGTCTCGACGCGGCTGCGCTCGACCTCGCGTCGATAGTCCTCGAGTCCAATGGCGTTCCAGTCCGCGTAGGCCCGAGCCAGCGCGATGCCACCAGCACCTGCCTCTCGCGCGACAGCCGTCTCAAGCTGCCTGAGGATGTCAGCCATCGACACGTCAGGGATCTCGAGCTTGCCGTAGCCCTTGAAAAGGTTCTCGGCGTCAATGAAGACGGCGACGTTGCGACTGGTCACTCGTTCGAGGCTAGTGCCATGGGTCAGCGTGAGCTGTAGTTGGGAGCCTCGGCGGTCATATGGATGTCGTGCGGGTGGCTCTCCTTGAGCGACGCCGACGTGATGCGTACGAAGCGGCCCTTCTCCTGCAGCTCGGGGATCGTACGGGCGCCGACGTAAAACATCGACTGGTTGAGGCCGCCGATCAACTGGTGCGCGACGGCGGAGAGCGGACCACGGAAGGCAACCTGGCCTTCGACGCCTTCGGGGACAATCTTGTCGTCGCTGGTGACCTCGGCCTGGAAATAACGATCCTTGGAGTAGGACTTCTTGCCGCGGCTGCTCATCGCGCCGAGCGAACCCATGCCGCGGTAGGCCTTGAACTGCTTGCCGTTGACGAAGACGACCTCACCGGGCGACTCCTCGACGCCCGCGAGCATCGAGCCGATCATCACGGTGTCGGCACCGGCCACCAGCGCCTTGGCGATGTCGCCGGACTGCTGCAGTCCGCCATCGGCGATCACCGGGACACCAGCGGGCTTGCAGGCCAGCGAGGCTTCGTAGACGGCGGTGACCTGGGGTACGCCACAGCCGGTCACGACTCGAGTCGTACAGATCGAGCCCGGGCCAAAGCCGACCTTGACTGCGTCGGCTCCAGCGTCGACGAATGCCTGTGCGCCCTCGCGAGTCGCGACATTGCCTCCGATGACCTGCACGTGCTTGGTCGCTGGGTCGGTCTTGAGGCGCTCGACGATCTCGAGCAGCATGCGGACGTGGCCATGCGCCGTGTCCGCGACGAGCACGTCGACACCGGCCTCGATCAGGGTCGTCGCGCGCTGCCAGGCATCGCCGAAGTAGCCAATCGCAGCTCCAACCATGAGTCGGCCGTCAGCGTCCTTGGACGCCTGCGGGAACTGCTCGGACTTCACGAAGTCCTTGACCGTGATGAGTCCGACGAGGCGACCGGAGCCGTCGATCAGCGGCAGCCGCTCACGCTTGTGCTTGCGCAGCAGCAGCGTGGCGTCCTCGCGGGAGATGCCTTCGTGGCCGGTGATCAAGGGCATCGGAGTCATGACCTCGTCGACCTTGGTCGATGCCCATTCGGCAACAGGGGTGAATCGCAGGTCGCGGGTGGTGATGATGCCGAGGAGACGGTTGTCGGTGTCGACGACGGGAAGTCCGGACACTCGGTACTCGCCACAGATGCGGTCGAGGTCCTCGAGCGTCGCGTCCGGGCCGATCGTCACGGGATTGGAGATGATTCCCGTCTGGGTCCGCTTCACCAGGTCAACCTGGTAGGCCTGATCGTCGAGCGACAGGTTGCGGTGCAGAACACCGATGCCGCCTTCGCGAGCCATCGCGATCGCCATACGGGACTCGGTGACGGTGTCCATCGCGGCACTGATCAGCGGGACCTTGAGGCTGATGCCTCGGGTCAAACGCGCCGTGGTGTCGATCTCGGACGGGTTGAGGTCGGACAAACCGGGCAGGAGCAACACATCGTCATACGTCAGCCCGAGGGCTGCGAACTTGTCAGGAATGCCCGTCTGCTCCATGACCTGATTGTACGGGTCATGGAGCAGACGGTTGGTCCCCTCATCTCGTGACTTCGCGCACCCTTGCGTCAGCCCACCTCGGCGATGTCGCCGGCCAGACGGTTCATCAAGTCGGCATACGCCTGGTAGCTCGGCGGAGCGACTGACGTCCATGGGATGTACGCCTTGTTCCTGGCTGCCGCCAACGTCTGGACCACCGGCTGATCGTCCAGCAAAGCCAGCCCAGCCGCGCCAGTGCGGTCGTCATACAAGAAGACGTCACCGTCGTACTTGTCTGCCTTCTCCCAGCTCAGGCTCTCGAAGTAGCCGCCCGCGTCAGGGTTGGACGGAACGACGATCGCCGGCCGAGCTGACGGGCCCCCAGAACGCGAGAACGCCCGCCCCTTCCGGGACGGGCATTCTCAGCAAGCCGGATCAGTGGTTGTGACCAGCGTGTGCGTCTTCGGCCTTCTCGGCGGGCTTCTCGACGATCAGCGTCTCGGTCGTGAGCAGCATGGCTGTGATCGACGCAGCGTTGGCTAGCGCGGAACGCGTCACCTTGACCGGGTCGAGGACACCCTGCGCGACCAGGTCGCCGTATTCGCCAGTTGCTGCGTTGTAGCCCTGGCCGCTCTCGCGGACCTTGTTGACGACGACTTCGCCGGAGACGCCGCCGTTGCGGGCGATCCACTCGAGCGGAGCGTCGGCACCGAGGCGCACGATGCGCACACCGATGGCTTCGTCGCCGGTCAGTCCGAGGTTGTCGGAGAGCACGGAGACTGCGTGAACGAGAGCGGAACCGCCACCAGCGACGATGCCTTCCTCGATCGCTGCACGAGTGGCCGAGACGGCGTCCTCGATGCGGTGCTTCTTCTCCTTGAGCTCAACTTCGGTGGCTGCGCCAACCTTGACGACGCATACGCCGCCGGCCAGCTTGGCGAGACGCTCCTGGAGCTTCTCCTTGTCCCAGTCGGAGTCCGACAGCTCGATCTCAGCCTTGATCTGGTTGACCCGACCCTCGACCTCGGCCTTGTCGCCGCCGCCGTCGATGATCGTGGTGGCGTCCTTGGTGACAACAACGCGACGCGAGGTGCCGAGGACTTCGAGGCCGACCTGATCGAGCTTGAGGCCGACGTCAGGCGTGACGACGGTTGCACCCGTCAGTGTCGCGATGTCCTGCAACATGGCCTTGCGACGATCACCGAATGCGGGAGCCTTGACGGCCACCGAGGTGAACGTGCCGCGGATCTTGTTGACGACGATCGTCGAGAGCGCTTCACCGTCGATGTCCTCGGCGATGATGAACAGCGTCTTGCCGGCAGCAACGACCTTCTCCAGCAGCGGGAGGATGTCGCTGACCGAGGAGATCTTGCCCTGGTTCACCAGGATGTAGGGATCGTCGAGCACGGCTTCCATGCGCTCGGTGTCGGTGACCATGTACGGCGACAGGTAGCCCTTGTCGAACTGCATGCCCTCGGTGAACTCGAGTTCAGTGCCCATGGTGTTGGACTCTTCGACGGTGATGACGCCGTCCTTGCCGACCTTGTCGAAGGCTTCGGCGATGAGCTCGCCGATGTGTGCGTCACGCGAAGAAACCGTGGCGACGTCGGTCATGTCCTTGACGTCGTCCACCGGGCGGGCGAGCTTGTGGAGCTCCTCGACGACAGCCGCGACGGCTGCCTCGATGCCCTTCTTGAGTCCCATCGGGTTGGATCCGGCGGCAACCGCGCGGAGTCCCTCGTGAACCATGGCCTGAGCGAGCACGGTCGCGGTGGTCGTACCGTCACCGGCGACGTCGTTGGTCTTGGTGGCAACTTCCTTGGCGAGCTGGGCGCCGAGGTTCTCGAACGGGTCGTCGAGCTCAACCTCACGGGCGACGGTCACACCGTCGTTGGTGATCGTGGGGGCGCCCCACTTCTTGTCAAGCACGACGTAGCGGCCCTTGGGGCCGAGCGTGACCTTGACGGTGTCGGCGAGCTTGTCGACGCCACGCTCGAGCGCGCGGCGGGCGTTCTCGTCAAATTCGAGGATCTTGGGCATGCGGGTGACTTCTTTCGAAAGTTGTGGGTTTTCGTGGGATGCCCCGGCTCCCCCAACCAAATGTGGCTAGTGGCGCCGGGGCGTCACATCACGAAACGACAGCGAGGACGTCGCGAGCGGAGAGGATGAGGTACTCATCTCCGTCGTACTTGACCTCGGTTCCGCCGTACTTGCTGAAGATGACCTTGTCGCCAACGGCGACATCGATCGGAACGCGGTTGCCATTGTCATCGACCCGACCCGGGCCTACTGCGACGACAAGACCTTCCTGCGGCTTCTCTTTGGCGGTTTCTGGAATGACCAGACCCGACTTGGTGGTCTGCTCGGCTTCGACAGCCTGGATGACCAGACGATCTTCGAGCGGCTTGATGGTGACCGACACGTGTCGACCTCCCCTTTCAGGCGGTGGAACTCTGGACGCTGGTGAGCACGCCGTCGCGGGGGTCATGCACACCTTTGCTGGCACTCTCATCGCGAGAGCGCCAATACGAAACCTAGCACTCGCAGTGTGAGAGTGCTAAAGGTGTTCGCGCTCCGCTGAACTCTCCGCCGGGACCACACGGCAGAATCCCTGCATGGATCTGGTGACCTTCGAGAAGCTGCTCTCCCCCGCGGGCCAACTACTGCTCGACGAGGTCGCCCAGAGCGCTGGCAAGGAGAGCGACCTGGCTCTCGGCACCCGGCTCCGCAAGACGTACGCATCGGCGCTTGTGGCGGCTGCCGTGACGCAGAATCACCTGCGCGGCAAAGCGGTCGCGAAGTTCGGCGACGATGCCCCCCGGATGTTCTTCACGCACGACGCCCTGGAGCAGTCGACCCGCCAACGGGTCGCGGCCCACCGAGCTTCTCGTCTCGCATCGTCAGGCGCCGAGGCCGTTGTCGACCTGGGCTGCGGTATCGGTGGGGACCTGATCGCCATGGCTCGTGCGGGGCTGCGTGTACGCGGTGTCGAGCTGGATCCCGTACGAGCCGCGATCGCCGAAGCCAATCTGCGGGCCTTGGGGCTCGACGGCGAGGTGATCGCCGAGGACGTACGCAAGGTCGAGATCGGCAAGGACGAGGTCGCGTTCATCGACCCGGCTCGTCGTGATGGTCGGGGGCGTACGTTCTCCACCTCCGACCTGCAGCCGCCGTGGGAGTGGGTGTGCCAGCTGCTGGCAGGTCGCGCGGTGGCGAAGGTGATGCCCGGTCTCGCGCATGACGCAGTGCCCCACGGCGTCGAGGCTGAGTGGGTCAGCGACGGCGGAGACCTGGTCGAGGCCTGCCTGTGGGGCGCACCGTTCGCCACAGCGAGGCGACGCGCCACTGTTCTGCCATCGGGTGACGGACTGGTCTCGATCGGCGAGCTGGCGGCTCTGGCGCAGCCCGGTGCGTACATCTACGAGCCGGACGACGCCGTCATACGCTCGGGTCTGGTGGGCGAGCTGGCCGGTGACATCGGTGGCTGGCTGATGGATCCGCGCATCGCTTACGTCAGCTCCGACCGTGCCGTGAGGACTCCTCTGGCGCGCGGATTCCGTGTCATCGACGAGCTGCCGTTCCGCGAGAAGCCCCTCAAGGCCGCCTTGCAGGTGCGCCGCATCGGAACACTGACGGTCAAGAAGCGCGGCGTCGACATCGTGCCTGAGGAGCTGATCAAGCGACTCAAGCTCAAGGGCCCCAATCCAGCGACGGTCATCATGACGCGCGTACGTGGCGACGGTCGAGCCTTCCTCGTCGAACGGGCGTAATTGAGGTCAGCGGGTGCACCTAGGGTGTCCGAGTGAAGGTCATCCCTGCAGCCGAGCAGCCCCTGCGTTCTTTGTGGAAGCGGCACCGCGCCTATCGCCGGCGCTTCGTCCTCGCGGTCACCATGTCGACGATCAACAAGGTCGCCGATGTCGTGCCTGAGCTGCTGATCGGTGCCGCCGTCGATGTCGTCGTCCGGGGAGACGCCTCGTTCGTCGGCGAGCTCTTGGGCGTTGAGTCCCGCTACTCCCAGCTGGGCTGGCTGGCCGCCATCAACGTCGTGGTGTGGATCATCGAGTCGGCGAGCGAGTACGTTGCCGATGTCCTCTGGCGCGGCCTGGCACAAGGCGTCGAGCACGACCTGCGCGTGGAGGCGTACGACCATGCCCAGCATCTCGACATGTCGTGGCATGAGTCGCGGCCGAGCGGATCGACGCTGGCGACCCTCAACGATGACGTCAACCAGCTTGAGCGCTTCCTCGACATCGGCGCCCCCGCGATCCTCCAGACCGTCCTGAACGTCGTCCTCGTTGGCGCGGTGTTCGCCGTGTCGTCCTGGACGCTGCTGCTCTTCGCCTTCACCCCGATCCCGGTGATCGTCATCGGCTCGCTGATCTTCCAGCGCCGCCTTGAGCCGCTGTACGACCGCGTACGCGAAGCAGTCTCCGATCTCTCGAGCGCGCTCAGCGCCAACCTCGCTGGCATTGCCACCATCAAGGCCTTCACCGCCGAGGATCGCGAGCGTGATCGGATCGCCGCCGTCTCGACTGCCTACCGGACGGCGAACACCGACGCGATCCGTTCGTCGGCGGCATTCGTACCGCTCGTTCGAATGGCAATCCTCGCCGGGTTCACGTGCACTCTTCTGCTCGGCGGGTGGGCCGTGCTCCGTGGCGACCTCGAGGTCGGCCTCTACTCGGTGCTCGTCTTCATGACCCAGCGGTTGTTGTGGCCGCTGACCGACGTCGCCACCGTGCTCGACCTCTACCAGCGCGGTCGTGCCTCGACTCAACGGATCCTGACCCTGCTCGCTGTCCCGATCACGGTCCCCGCCGGTACAGCGGTTCTTGCCAAGCCGGTTCAGGGACGCATCGAGCTGCGCGGCGTCCGTGCCGGATACGCCGACGGTCCCGACGTGATCCACGACCTGGACCTGGTGGTTCCGGCCGGAGAGACCCACGCAATCGTCGGGACAACCGGCGCCGGTAAATCCACACTTCTGAGGCTGGTGCTCCGGTTCGACGATCCCAGGGCCGGAACGATTGAGCTGGACGGAACCGACATCCGCGACCTGGACTGGGACTCGCTGCGCGGATCCATGGCGTACGTCGCCCAGGACGTCTACATGTTCGCGGGCACGATTGCCGACAACATCGCGTACGGACGCCCGAACGCGACGCGAGCCGAGATCATCGCAGCAGCGGAGGCAGCCGCGGCGCGTGACTTCATCGAGGCAACGACCGACGGATTCGACAGCTGGGTCGGCGAGCGCGGCGTGACTCTGTCCGGAGGTCAGCGGCAGAGGCTCGCCCTGGCCCGAGCGCTGCTTCGTGATCCGAGCGTGCTGGTCCTCGACGAGGCGACCAGCGCAGTCGACAACGAGACCGAGGCCGCCATCCAGCGGTCACTGCGAGTGGCAACCGCAGGCTGCACGGCGCTGGTTGTCGCTCACCGTCTGTCGACGGTTCGTCATGCCCATCGGATCTGGGTCCTCGACGCGGGCCGGGTCACCGAGTCCGGCACCCATGACGACCTCATCTCGGCCGACGGTGCGTATGCCGCTCTGTGGCGAGTTCAGACCGGAGAACTGGCCCTCGACTGATGGGGTCAGCCTGATTGCTTCGCGGCTTGCGGCACGCAAGGATGCAGCGCATGAAGGGTCTGCGCAAACTCGTCATCTGGCTCGTCATCGGCTCGTTCTCGATCGCCGCGCTACTGGGCATCATCGCGCTGCTCAGGGGCGGCGACTTCGGCGAGACCGAGGCGAAGGTCCTGCTCACGACCGTGATCGTCGGCGTCGAGTCGATCGCGGTGCTCTGCTACCTCTCTGTCGCCGGCCGTTCCACCGCGATCGTCGGCATCATTGGCGGAGTCGTGTCACTCGTGCCATTCGGGCTCGCCCTGACTCTCACGTGGGGCGGGTACGACGGCGGTGACCCTGTCTGGGAGACGTTCGGCGTCGGCGTCACTGTCGCAGCGTCGATTGCCCAGGCGTGCCTGCTGCTTGCCATGGCGGAGCGCAAGAAGTTCGACTGGATGCTGATCTCGACCCTTGTCTCGATCGTGATCGTTGCCGGCATGATCTCGGTTGCCATCGTCGACGGAGCAAACCTCGGTGACGGCTTCTGGCGGACGTTCGGCATCGTGGCAATCCTCGACGTGCTCGGGACTGTCGTGATCGCAGCAATGAAGGCGTTCGGTCGCGACAAGCAGCCGGAGGGTGAGCCGGCGCTCCTGACGACAGCCATCGAGTCCCGCATCGCCACCGCAGCCAAGGAGCGCGGCGTCAGCCCCGCAACGCTGATCACCGACGCACTCGACAACTTCCTGAAGTAGGAAGTCCTAGCCGGTCTTGAAGTCGACAACCAGGCGTGCCGGATTGTCCAGCGTGGTGATCTTGTACGGCACTTCGTTGCGCAGCCCAACCGCCCAGCTGAGCACTGCCTCGAAGTCGCCGGCGCTGACGACTCCGGTGATCTCACTCGTCTTGTCGTTCGTGACAGTGTTGGGGCCCGTATAGGTCTCCTCGCCCGCCTCCATGTCGTATCCCGAGGACGGCGTGAGGACGATCTGGACTGCGGTCTCGGCATCGGGCAGGTCGATCGGTTCGCCCGATCCGTCGGCGAGAACGGGCAGCTCGACGTACTTCACGGTGTAACCAGGCACGCTCTCGGAGAACTCGAGCACGACTCGATCGAAGCCTGAGTGAGCGCCGACCCTGACGGCAACGAGCTGACCGAAGTCCTCCGAATCTTCGCTCACCTCATCCGTCGAGAAGTCAGAGGGAGTTTCCGTCGCCGACGGCGTAGGGGCCGCCGTCGTGTCGGTGGGTTCAGACGGGGCGTCATCGCCACAGGCGCTCAGCAGAGCTGCCATCGCGATCGCCGCAGCCGTCAGGCGCAAGGACTTCTTCATGACAACCGCCGATCTGCTGGGATTTGAAGCCTAGCGAGTCAGCGCTTGGACCATGCCCAGGCTGGCCGGTCAAATTTCCCTTGATTCGCAATCGGCGTCTCCCCGGGCCCAACGTTCCGCGGTGGCTGGGCACGACTAGGCCGCCAGTACCTGCGTCACAGGCATGCTGGAGTCGACAGGCAAATCCAGCGAGGATGGCGGCAGGCCCCTACGTACGACCTCGGCACCAAGAGCCGCCACCATCGCGCCGTTGTCCGTGCACAGGCCGAGCCGGGGCACACGTACGGTGATGCCGGCCTTGGCCGCACGCTCCTCGGCGAAGTGGCGCAGTCGCGCATTGGCGGCGACACCTCCGCCGATGATCAAGGTGTCGACATCGTGGTCCTTGCAGGCCGCGATCGTCTTCTTGGTCAGGACGTCGCAGACCGAGTCCTGGAATGCCGCAGCGACATCGGCGACGTTGAACGTACGACCCATGCGCTGCTCGTGCTGGACGAGTCGAGCGACCGCGCTCTTGAGCCCGGAGAACGAGAAGTCGTACTTGTACTTCTCGGCGTCACGGCCGGTGAGTGCTCGGGGGAAGTCGAAGGCTGTGCCGTCGCCCTCTCGAGCGACTCGATCGATGTGGGGCCCGCCGGGGTAGGGGAGCCCGAGCAGGCGGGCAACCTTGTCGAAGGCCTCCCCCGCTGCATCGTCGATCGTCTGGCCGAGCAGCGTGATGTCGGTGGCTATGTCGTCGACGAGCAGGATCTCGGTGTGTCCGCCGCTGACCAACATCGCGGCCATGCGTCCGTCGAAGCGGCCATGCTCGAGCTGGTCGACGGCCACATGAGCGGCAAGGTGATTGACGCCGTAGAGCGGCTTGTCGTGCGCGAGAGCGAGCGCTTTGGCTGCTGCGACGCCGACCAGCAGCGCACCAGTCAGGCCCGGACCGCTGGTCACAGCAATCGCGTCGACGTCCTGGATGCGTACGCCCGACTCGGCGTACGCCTGCTCGAGCGTCGGAACCATCGCTTCCAGGTGAGCGCGGCTGGCCACCTCGGGAACGATGCCGCCGAAGCGTACGTGTTCCTCCATGCTCGATGAGAGCGCATGCGCGAGCAGCTCGGTGCCACGGACGATGCCGACACCGGTCTCGTCACAGGACGACTCGATACCGAGTACGAGGGGCTCGCTCACGCCGCCATTGTGTCAGGGTGAGCCCATGGTCCGTACTGACACACCTCCTGCCAGCGACGAACGCTCCGTGATGATGCAGATGCTGGAGTACGTCCAGCAGACCGCGTTGTTCAAGGTGCGGGGGCTGACGGAGGAACTTGCCCGGACGGCGCCGATCTCGACCTCGCCGCTCACCAACCCGGCATCGTTGCTGAACCACCTGCGATGGAACGAGCACTACTGGGTCGAGGTCGTGATCCTCGGCCGTGAAGACCGCGCGCCATGGAGCGAGGAGCGCCCCGACGGCGAGCTGGAGACCGGCCTCGAGGTGCCACTGCAGGAAGTCATCGACGGCTACTCCGAGCAGGTCCAGCTCACTCGAACGCTGCTCGCCGATCTCGACTTCGACACCGAAGCCGACAAAGTGCTCAAGGACTTCCACCCCAACGTGCGCTGGGTCGTCCTACACCTCATCGAGGAGACGGCCCGCCACAACGGGCACCTCGACCTGCTCCGCGAGATGGCCGACGGCTCCGTCGGCGACTAGTTCTTTTTCTTGGCCTCGGCCTTGGCGGCGCGACGCGCGGCCCGGGCGATGAGCTCTTCTTCGTCCAGCTTCTTGGCCTGCTCGGGGGTCGGGGCCGTGCCTCCGTGGCGAGCCGGTGCCCACCACTGTCCCTCGGGGCTGATCGGGTACTCGGCGATTGCCTTGTCGAGCAGCTCGCTCATGGCTTGACGCAGCTTCTCGGTCTCTGCGAAGGGATCCTCGCCGGTGACCTCGATCGGAGTGCCGACGTGCAGGCCGATCGTCTTGCCACGCCCCTTCAGATCAGACTCGTGGTCCTTGGTCTTGAGCAGCTGGGTCCCCCACGTGACCATCGGGATCAGCGGTACGCCGGCCTCGGCAGCCATACGTACCGCGCCGGTCTTGAGCTCTTTGATCTCGAAGGAGCGGCTGATCGTGGCCTCAGGGAAGATGCCGACGATCTCGCCGTTGCGCGCATACTCAACGGCCTGGTTGTACGACTCCACACCTTGCTCACGGTCGACCGAGATGTGGTGGAGGGACCGCATGATCGGTCCGGAGATCTTGTTGTCGAACGCATCCTTCTTGGCCATGAACCGCACCAGGCGCTTGTTGGGATGCGCTGCCAAGCCGTCAAAGACGAAGTCGACGTAGCCGATGTGGTTGGCGGCGAGAATTGCGCCACCTTCAAGCGGGATGTTCTCGATGCCTGACATCTGGAACTTCATGCCCAAGACCTTGAACAGAGTCTTGGCGGTGAAGATGACCGGCGGGTAGGTAATGTCACGCATCCGGAGACTCTAGTTCAGGACTTCGTGCAACGAGGTGGGCCATCCGTCGCCCAACGTACGCGGCACCCAAGCGCCGGTGATCGACACCCTTGAAAGCACGAACTTTTCACTCGTCCTCCACAACGTGTACGGCTGCTTCCTCGGCGCTGGCTCCCGCACCGTCAATGCCGACGTCCTCACCAACGAGCTCGGAGTCGACATCCTCGCCGAGACCCTCGTCCGGGGCGACGAGTCGACCAGCGCGCTCAGATCCGACCTCGCCGTCGTCGAGGTCCTCGCCATCGGTCTCGGCGTACGGGTCGACGTCAGGCTCCTCCTGCGCGATGCGCTGATCGAGGTTTTCGCCCTGCAGCGCCTCGTCGGCCGTCGTACCGAATCCTTCTCCGGCCGACCACTTCTCGGCGGGTGAATAGCCTTCATCGAGTACGTCGTCGACACCGCGGTCGACCAGGGTGTCCTCGGGCTGGAGCTGGTCCAGGTTGTCCGACTCGTCGGGCAGTCCATCAGGTGTCTCGGTCATGTCCCCAGAGTGCCACGCCCGTCGCGAGAACGCTGTGCGTCGAGCTCGATCTCGACCAGGTGCTCCGGGAGCGCCAGCCTCGAGACCTCCACCATGGTTGAGACAGGCCGCACGGCATCGAAGATCTCATGGTGTGCGCGCCCAATGGCATCGAAGTGTCCGATGTGGACGACAAACATCCTGGTGCGCACCACGTCCCTGGCGTCGAAGCCAACCTCGCGCAGCGCATCGATCGCGATCCCGAATGCGATTCGTGCCTGTTCGTACGGATCGCCTCGCCCGGCGACGCGACCATCCACTGTCGCGGTCGTACCAGCGACCCACGCCGAGTCGTCCACGCTCACGACGCGGGAGTAGCCGACAACGTCCTCCCACGGTGAACCCGAACTGTGGTTCTTCCTCATGCGATCTCCCGTTCCATGATGAGTGCGTCGATCCTGCCCGGGTAGTAGCCCTTGCGGGTGCTGATGGTCGCGAACCCGTACCTCTCGTACAGCGCGATCGCTGCTTCATTGTCGGCACCCACCTCGAGCAGCATCCGCTCGGCACCGTGCCCACCAGCCGCCTCGATCAGCTGTTCAAGCACCTCAGCGGCGATGCCGCGTCGGCGCGCGAACGGGAGGACAGCGATGCGATCCAGGTCGGCGACGTCGCCCAGCACCGAGTCGACGCCGTACGCGACGTCGTCGTGGATCAGGACGATCCGGTGGTCGGCGGCGAGCTGTTCGCGTACGAGATCCCCGCTCCACGCCGCCGCACCGAAGCACTCGGCCTCGATCGTCGCGATCGTCGCGACATCGTTCGCCGTCGCGCCGCGGATCATGCGCGGTTGTTGACGATCTGCGGCACCGCATCGGGGCGGCGCAGGTAGAGCGGCTCCAGCGGCAGCTCGATGACGCGCCCGGCGATCACAGCCGACGCGAGGGCGGCCGCGCGCGGATCCTGTGCTTCGCCCGCTGGTCGCAGCACGCCGTCGTACAGCTCTCCCCCGCGTCCGTACGTCACCAGCTCAGGGTGCTGGTGCGCCAGGTCTGCCGGGAAGGAGACATGAGGTCCGTCGAGCCGTACGCCGTCAGCGCCGTAGCGAGCCCAGTAGACCTCTTTGCGCCGGGCATCCGTGGCAACCAGGAACTCCGACTCCGCCTGAATGTCAGCTGCGACGATGTCGAGCGAGCAGACACCGTGCTGCACCAGTCCGAGTGTTGAGCCGAGCGTCAGCGCTGTGACAACCCCGACGCGCAGCCCAGTGAACGGTCCCGGACCGACGCCGACAGCGACATCCGTCAGGTCAGCCATCACCGCACCGGCCTGCTGCATCGCATCGCGAATGGCCGGAGCGAGCAGCTCGCCGTGCGCCATCGCCCCATGGCCAGATGCCTCACCGACGACCGTGTCACCGTCGTGGACCGCTACCGTGATGGCCGGTGTCGCGGTGTCGAACGCAAGAAGAAGCACGAGTCGACCCTATTCCCCGAGCAACGTGGATCGGAGCGGTACGCCGACCCAGCGCGGACCACGGGGCTTGACCGTCACGACCCGCGTCTCGTCGCCATCAGTGTCGACGGAAGTGCCGAGCGGATCACCGGGGCGTGCGCCACGTACCTCGATGCGTACGTGGAGCCAGCTGTCGCTGAGCTGTTCAGCGAGTCCGTCACCCCATTCGACGACGGTGACCGCATCGTCGGTGGTCGCGTCCAGGTCGATGTCATCGATCTCCGCCGCGTCGCCCAGTCGGTAGGCGTCGACGTGCACCAGCGGCGGCCCGCCGACCAGCGAGGGGTGGGTACGCGCAATGACGAACGTCGGCGAGGTGACAGGTCCGCGTACGCCGAGTCCATCGCCCAACCCCTGCGTGAACGTCGTCTTGCCGGCGCCGAGATCGCCCGAGAGCACCAGCAGATCTCCTGCGTGGAGCAGTGTCGAGAGGCGACCGGCGAACGCCTTCATGTCATCGGACGTCGGGATCTCGCGAGAAAGCCACAGAGTCTTGCCGAACTCAATCGTGGATCCCTTCTGCGCATGCGGGTGATAGAACCGGCGGGTCCAGAACTGCACCGTCTCCGGAAGCTCTTCGCGTACGTGAAGCCAGATGCCGTCCTTGCCACGCTCTTCTGCGGTGTCCTCCGCGACACCGACCATCGCCGAAGCCACACCGCGATCCTGCAGGTCAGGGTCGACGGCGACGCGACGGAGACCGAGCAGACCCGGACGCGACTCGTCGAACAGCAACGCACCCATCGGCAGACCGCGGCGCTCGACCAGGAGGCCACCGGGACCCGCGAGCACGGCCGCAACCGACTCTTCGGTCTCGTCCATCGCGGTCGACGGCGGATCAAGGGCCGGTCGCGAGCCGAAGGACCGGTGGATGATGTCGACGACCTGCTTGGCGTGCTCAGGACCGGCTTCGATGACGTTGAGGGCGGTCATCCAACCTCCTCCACAAGACTCTCGATCGCCTCGGAGACCTGCTGGTTGGCTTCGAATGGAAGCATGTGGCCGCCATCTTCAATCGCGACCAGGCGCGCTCCCGGGATGCGGTTGGCCAGCCGACGGCTGTGCCTGAGCGGGGTGAGCTGGTCGTGGGTGCCGCCGATGACGATCGTGGAGGCCTTGCCGACCGTCTTGAGCGCGTGGTCCAGGTCAAGCTCGAGGAAAAGCGGCGAGAAGTCCATTAGCACGTGCGTCGGCGCCTGCAGGATCATCTCGTTTGTCATGTCGACGTGTCGTTCGAGGGCGTTCGGGCCAAGACCCCAGCGCCGGATGATCGAGTAGCTGTTGAACGCGCGGCCCCAGTCGAGCACTGGCGACGCGACGCGTACGAGCGGAATCAGCCGACGCAGCGCAGGGCTGGAGCGGGCCAGCTTGCCGCTGCTGGTCGCGACCAGCACGACTCCCTTGACCCGCTTGCCGAAGAGCTCGGGCTTCGCGTCAGCGAGCTCCATGATCGCCATTCCGCCGAGCGAATGACCAACGAGGATGATCGGCCCTTTCGGCACGAGATCGTTGAGCACGGTGTTGAGGTCGTCGGCGAGCTGGTCGATCGATGAGTTGTCGACGTGCGAGCGATCCGAGAGTCCGTGGGAGCGCTGGTCGAGGAAGACCATCCGCACCTTGTCGCGCAGTGCGAGCCGTTGGTAGTGCCAGACATCAAGCGTCTCGACCCAGCCATGGATGAACACGACAGTCGGCGTCTTGCGGGGGCCGTTGTCGACCTCGGCGTGGATCTTTACGCCGTCGCTCGCCGTCACTGTCAGCTTCGCGCTGTGGACCGAGCCGAACTCGACTTCTTCACCGCGACGCAGCCGGCGCTTGTGCCGCTGGCGACCGTTGAGCAGCGTGGCTGCGACACCAGCGGCAACGAACGCTCCGGCGGTCGTCGCGACGCGCGTTGACTTGTTCACAGCGAGCCTCGGAAGGTGCGCTCGATGCGTCCGCCGAGACGGGTGACCACTTCGTAAGCGATCGTCCCGGCGGCGATTGCCCAGTCATCAGCGCTCGGCCCTCCCGGTCCGAACACCGTGACTACGTCACCGCGCTTGGCAGGCGCGTCGCCGAGGTCCACGACGAACTGGTCCATGCAGATCGTGCCGGTCACCGGCGCACCCTGATCGCCGTACGCGACCTGGCCCTTGTTGGACGCGGTGCGCATGATCCCCTCGGCATAGCCAATCGGCACCAGGCCCAGAGTCGTCTCGCGCTCCGCGGTCCACGTGTGCCCGTACGAGACACACGTGCCTGCTGAGACGCGCTTCACTGCCGCGAGCTCTGCCTGAAGCGTCATGACCGGCAGCAGCGTGGCGCCGTGAACGAGGTCGCGATCGGGATTGATGCCGTACGACGCGATGCCCACTCGTACGAGGTCGAGATGAGCCGAGGGACGCGTCAGGGTGGCTGCAGAGTTGCTGAGGTGGCGCAGCGCCGGCGTGACTCCGGCCGCCGTGAGCTCGGAGACGGCATCCGTGAACACCCGCTCCTGCTCATCGTTGGCGGGATGCGCAGGTTCGTCGGCGCAGGCGAAGTGCGACCAGACGCCCGTGATCTCGACGGTTCCCGCGGCCTGCGCGGATGCAGCAGCGGATACGAGTGCCGTCCACTGCTCGCCATACGCACCGTTGCGGGACAGGCCGGTGTCGACCTTGAGCTGCACCTTGGGTCGCGTTCCCGCGGCGAGGATCTCGGCGAGCTGCTCCGCCGATGAGGCGGTGACCTCAACGCCTGCCGCGATCGCGGATGCGAAATCTGCGCCGGGCGCAGCCAGCCAGCACAGCACGTCGCCGGGGTCGCCACCTTCACGCAGGGAGAGCGCCTCAGCGATCGTGGCAACTCCGAGCCAGGTGGCACCGGCTTCGCGGGCGGCACGGGCGCACTGCAGCATCCCGTGTCCGTACGCATCGGCCTTCACGACCGCCATGAGCGCGGAGCCGGGCGCATACGAGGCGAGGGTCGCGATGTTGGCGCGATAGGCGTCGAGATCGACGATGGCTTCGGCTTGAGGAGACACGTCAGTCCCTCCAGTCGCGTACGTCGTCGAGCGTTCCAGCGATGAAGTCGGCGATCGTGACCGGCAGCGCTGCAGCCACGTCAGAAGCGGTGACCGGTCCGCCGGGATTGGCGCGCACGCTTGCGGCACCGTGGAGGAAGGCGGCGAACGATCCCGCATCGTGCGGATCTGCTCCGGCGGCCAGCATTGAGCCAGCAAGCCCGGCGAGCACATCGCCACTGCCGGCTGTGCCGAGCCACGGCGATCCCGTCAGGTTGACGCGAGTCGCACGACCCGGTGTGGCGACCAGAGTCCGGGGCCCCTTGAGCAGGACGGTGGCGTTCCAGCGCTCGGCGGCCCTCGTCACGTGGTCAAGGGGATTGGCCTCGACCGTCTCGCGGTCGGTGTCGAGCAGGCGCGCGAGCTCGCCAGCATGGGGGGTGAGGAGCGCAGGTACGGCGAACGACTCCGGCAGGTGCTCGACCTCCAAAGCTGACGCATCCAGGACGACGGGTACACCGTCAGCCAGCGCCGCGGTGATCGACGCACCGGCATCGTCACCACCGCCCGGTCCGATGACCCAAGCTTGTACGCGACCCGGTGCTGCGACAACCTCGGGCGCACGGTCGACGACACGAGCAGACAGCGCCTCCGAACCGGCGAAGCGGACCATACCCGCCATCCCGGCTTGAGCGCCGGCGATGCAGAGGTGAGCCGCGCCCGCGTACTGCTCCGAGCCGGCGGCTATGCCGACGACACCGCGCGAGTACTTGTGGCTGGCCGGATCGTCCAGCCAGGCGAACAGGTCGGCCAGCAGGTCGCCGTCATCGCCCTCAAGCGCCTCTAGGAACGGGGTGGCGAGATGTGGACCGAGTCCGATGTCCACGAGCTCAATCATGCCGGCGGCTGACTCAGCGGGAGTGGCGAGGAGCGCGTTCTTGTAGGTACCGAACGTGATCGTCGAGTCGGCTGTCACGTACGACAAGGCCGAGGTCGCTGAGTCGACCCCAATGCCAGATGGTACGTCGACCGCCACGGTGTAGGGATCGCTCTCGGTGATCCACTCGGCCCAATCGGCTGACTTGCCCTCGAGTCCTGGTCGCGCCCCGATCCCGAACATCGCGTCGAGGCACCAGCGCTGGCCGCTCGGCTCCTCAACGATCTGTGCGCCGGCAGCCTGAGCTGCAGCAAGTCCATCAGCGTGCACCTTGGCGTCATCGAGCAGGCACAGGTCAACGCGTACGCCACGATCCAGCAGGTGCACCGCGGCGAACAACGCATCGCCGCCGTTGTTGCCCGGGCCGATCAGCATCACGACGACGTCACCGGCAGGAATCAGGTCCAGATGATCGGCCAGACCGCGGGCAGCGCGACGCATGAGCTCGCCCTCGGGCAACGCCGCCGCGAGTGCCTCCTCGGCCGCACGGATGGCAGCGACGAGGTGTGCCGTCAGCATTCCGTCACCACGAAGGCGGTGGCCACGGTGGTGTCGTGCGAGATCGACACGTGCACCGAGACGATGCCCATTGCCTTGAGGCGTTCGGGGGCCGCGCCGTGCAACACGAACGAGGGCGCACCGTGGGCGTCGTTGACGATCTCGAAGTCCTGCCACGAGAGGCCGGCTGGAGCGCCCATCGCCTTGGCCAAAGCCTCTTTCGCGGCAAATCGACCAGCGAGGGACTCGACCGGCAGGTCGCGCTCCGCAGCGGTGAACAGCCTGCTGCGCATCGTCGGCGTACGTTCGAGCGTCTCGGTGAACCGCTTGAGGTCGACGACGTCGACCCCAATGCCCAGGATGGTCATTCGACCGTGACGGACTTGGCGAGGTTGCGCGGCTGGTCGATGTCGTGGCCGAGCTGGCTGGCGAACTCGCACGCGAAGATCTGCAGCGGAACCGTCGCGACAAGCGGCTGCAGCAGCGTCGGCACCTTGGGCAGCCGGATCAGGTGATCTGCGTACGGCACGACATCTTCGTCGCCATCCTCGGCCAGCACGATCGTCAGAGCGCCGCGAGCACGGATCTCCTGGATGCTGCTGACCGTCTTCTCCTGCAGATGGTCGCGGCCCTTCGGGGGAACGACCACGAACACGGGAAGGCCTTCTTCGACCAGGGCGATCGGACCGTGCTTCAGCTCGCCTGCGGCAAAACCCTCAGCATGGATGTAGGCGAGCTCCTTGAGCTTGAGCGCACCTTCGAGCGCGACCGGGTAGCCGACATGACGGCCCAGGAACAGGATCGACTGGGACCCGGCGAGCTCAGTGGCGAGCTTGCGGACCTGATCGCCCTCGTCGAGCATCCGTTGGATGCCAGCGGGAAGCTTCTGGATCTCAGCCAGGATGGACGCGATCTCGTCGCCGTACTTGGTGCCCTTGACCTGCGCGACGTAGAGAGCGAGCAAGTAGCACGCGACGACCTGCGACAGGAATCCCTTGGTCGAGGCAACGGCGATCTCGGGTCCGGCGTGCGTATAGAGCACGGCGTCAGACTCGCGCGGGATCGTCGAGCCGTTGGTGTTGCAGATCGAGAGGACCCTGGCGCGCTGCTGACGGGCGTAGCGAATCGCCATGATCGTGTCCATGGTCTCGCCGGACTGGCTGATCGTGACTACCAGCGTGCTCTTGTCGAGGATCGGGTCGCGGTAGCGGAACTCTGAGGCGAGCTCGACTTCACACGGGATGCGGGTCCAGTGCTCGATCGCGTACTTCGCGACCATTGCGGCATAGAACGACGTCCCGCAGGCGATGACGATGATCTTGTCGACCTCGCGCAGCTCGTCATCGGACAGCCGCATCTCGTCGAGCTGCAATCGTCCGTCGGCTGCGTGGCGCCCCAAGAGGGTGTCGGCGACAGCTCGAGGCTGCTCGTCGATCTCCTTGAGCATGAACCAGTCGAAGCCACCCTTCTCGGCGGCCGAGACGTCCCAGTCGACGTGGTAGTCCTTGGTCTCCGCGGGATTGCCGTCGAAGTCGGTGACCACGATGTCGTTGGGCGTGATCGTGACGACCTGGTCCTGGCCTAGCTCGATCGCGTCGCGGGTGAACTCGATGAATGCGGCGACGTCAGAGCCCAGGAAGTTCTCGCCCTTGCCGCGGCCCACCACGAGCGGGGAGTTGCGCCGCGCGCCCACGACGACGTCGGGGTGGCGGGCATCGCAGAAGACCAGCGTGAATGCGCCCTGGAGCTTGCGGCACACAGCGCACACGGCTTCCGACAGGTCGTCGGTTGTCTTGAGCGCCTCCTGGAGGAGGTGCGCGACAACTTCGGTGTCGGTCTCGGAGACCATCTCGTATCCAAGAGCCTCGAGCTCGGCACGCAGCGTCGCGAAGTTCTCGATGATGCCGTTGTGCACGACCGCGACCTGACCGGTCTCGTCTAGGTGCGGGTGCGCGTTGCGGTCGTTGGGTGCGCCGTGTGTGGCCCACCGGGTGTGGCCGATGCCGGTGTTCGACTGCGGCAGCGGATGTGCAGCCAGCTCGGCATCGAGGTTGGTGAGCTTGCCGGCCTTCTTGGCCGAGACGATCTTGCCATCCAGTACGAGCGCGATGCCGGCGGAGTCGTATCCGCGGTACTCCATACGCCTCAAACCGCCGATGACGACGTCTTCAGCAGAGCGCTCTCCGACGTACCCGACAATTCCGCACATAGGGTCAACGATACAAGCGGGAGTGCGTACGAGGAGAATGGCGGCATGACGCGCGACCAGTCTCCGTATGTCGAGCTTGAGCGCTCCGCGTGGGCTGAGCTCGCAGGAGACGCGCCACAGCCCCTCAACCCGGACGAGATCGAGCGCGTCCGCGGTCTCGGCGATGAGCTGGACCTCGAGGAAGTTCGCCAGGTCTACCTCCCGTTGACGCAGCTGATCAGCCTCCGCGTACGCGCGGCCGCCGGCCTGCACCGGGCGACCGACAAGTTCCTCGGCCGCCCCCAGCCCAAGCGCACCCCGTTCGTGATCGGCATCGCCGGGTCGGTCGCGGTGGGCAAGTCGACGACCGCACGCTTGATCCAGGAGCTGTTGGCGAAGGCCCCCGGCAACCCGCACGTCGAGCTCGTCACGACCGACGGCTACCTGTTCCCAAACGCCGAGCTGGAGCGTCGCGACATCCTCGATCGCAAGGGATTTCCGGAGTCCTACGATCGCAAGGCGCTCCTGCGTTTCATCGTCGACGTCAAATCGGGCGTGGAAGTCGTGACCGCTCCGGTCTACTCGCACCTGACGTACGACCGCACCGACGATGTCGTCACGCTCAAGGCGCCCGACATCGTCATCGTTGAAGGCCTCAACGTCCTCGCCCCGGCACGTGTGCGCGGAGACGGCTCCCCCGGGCTCGCGATCAGCGACTTCTTCGACTTCTCGATCTACGTCGACGCATCAAGCAAGGACATCCGTCGCTGGTATGTCGAGCGGTTCCTCACGCTGCGCAAGACGGCTTTCGCCGATCCGGCGTCATACTTCCACCGCTACAGCGCCCTGACGGACGACGAGGCGGTCACCCGCGCCAGTGAGCTGTGGGACACCATCAACTGGCCCAACCTGCGCGAGAACATCCAGACGACCCGCGGCCGGGCGTCGTTGGTGCTCCGCAAGGGTCCGGACCACCAGGTCAGCTGGGTCCGCCTCCGCAAGCTCTAGAGAGCCCGTATGTACTCGCCGACCCAGGCGACTTGGCGGAACCCCATGGCTTCGTTGACGGCGATCATCGGAGCGTTGCTCGCGGCGTTGTAGGTGTGGATGCGGCGACGCCCGTCGAGCAGGTCAGCCACCTCATGCATTGTGAACACCTTGAGCGTCAGGCCGAGCCCATGGCCGCGGTGTGAAGGCAGCACGAGCGTGTCCCACTGGTAGACCTCGACACTCTCGTTTGGGAAGATCAGCTGGGTATGGCCGACGACCGAACCGTCGCGGGCGATCGCGACGCTGACCTGGGGAACGCGCCCTGACTTCGCCCACTTCGCCTCTTCCGTACGGACCCGGGCGGCGTCCCAGTGCTCGTTCTCCAGGCCTGCATCACCGCTCGGAGCCTCCTGCACCATGAGGCGGCGCACGTCGGCGTACCCGTCGACCAGCTCGTCGGGGCACGCTCCCCGCCAGCTACGAATCTCGTACGCGGGGTCGATCGTCAGCGGCGGCAACCTCGCCGGGAGCAGCAGCTCTCGGTGGGCATCCATGATGTCGAGCGTGAAGCCGAGGTGCTCCGAGAACTTCTTGGCGGGCGCATCGTCGTCATCGACGCCCCATACGGCTTCGCCGAGGATCGTGGATCGCCCCGCTTCATGACACGCAGCTTTAAGCGCCTCGGTCAGGGCAGTCCCGTGTCCCTGCCGCCGATGCTCCGGGACCACGAACACCTCGCCGTACGCGAAGGTCACGTTGTCCTTCAGCGGCAGCTCGGCCCACGCACCACCGACGACAGCCCCGTCGTCGTCGCGGGCAATATGGGCAGTCGTCACCGTGTATTCGTCCGGCACCATGTCGATCGCCAGCTCAACCGAGGTGTACGGCTGGTCGAACTCCCGGTTGAACGATCGCGCGTAGGCGTCGTAGAACGCATCAAACACCAGCGGGTGGGCAGGGTCGAAGCGCTCCACGGTGGTCACCCCTCGAGTCTATGAACTGTCGGAGTCGTCGAGCAGCATGAGGCTCCCGGGTGGCCGCCGATTCCACTACACCGATCCGAGCGGCAACGAGCTCGGCGTCTGGTCAAGGACCTAACGACCGGTTGCACGAGCGAGGAGCTCTCCGCGACTCCGACAGCCTGCCTTGGCGAACACCGACTTGAGGTGGTCACCGACCGTGTGCGGCGACAGGACCATCTCGGTGGCAGCCTGCCGGGTGCTCCGCCCGTTCCGCAACAGCTGCACTAGCTCGGCCTCCCGTGCGCTAAGTCCGACCGCGCGTATGAAGAGGTCAACTCTGTCGTCCGGTGCGATGTCCTCGACAGTGACGGCTATGTCGAGCTGATCAACCATTCGCGCGGCCCGGAGCGTCACCCAGCGCTCCGCCTGGACGTGGACCCGCGCGACCGCGGGATGGGAATCGATCCCCCCTTCGAGGGCGAGCAGTTGAGCTCCCACGTTGTACGCAGCGGCCGGCACCGGCTGGGCTCCGCCCGAAGGGGGCACGAGCTTGCGAAGAATGCGTTCGGTCTCCGGCGTTTGCGCACGTACCTCGAGATCAGGCGAGAGGACCATTACTGCAGGCCCCGTCGGTGTGAAGCTGGATTCGCACGGATGGAGCAATGTCGTGGCCTGGCTCCGCCGAAGAGCTTCGGTGATCGGGGCAACTAAGGAGCCGAGGTGGGCCAGCTCGCCCGGCAAGAACGGCTCAGCAGGCGCCGTGCGCCACAGATCGAGAAATGCCCAGCAGCCGAAGCGGTCGGCGAACACCATCGACGCAACATCCACCACCCCGTGATCAGCCATCAGGTCTCGCCACACCACACTGCGTGCGAGGTCTCCATCTGTCGCGGCAACGAGAGATGTCACTGCAGGACGGTCAGGCGCAGTCCATCGCGCGACGGGTGTGGAGTACTTGAGCCGGATGAGCCTCGGCAACTGGTCGAACGGGAGCCCAGGGATGTCAGCAACTGGCGAGGATCCGACCATCGTCACCGGGTCAGTCATCAGCCAAGCGAAGGCATCGAACGCGACTTTCGACTTGATTTCATCAAGGAATGCGAGCCGCAGGGCGCGATCATCAGGCGCGGCGTCAGCCGAACGCATCAGACGGTCTCGGGGCCCTTCGTGGGACCCATACGCAGTCACGAGCCGACGATACCTCCGCGCACTCGAACCCCCGTGAATGCGGGATACCGCGCACGATCAACGGCGCTTAGCGTCGAGAACACCAACGAAATGACGACAGAAGGAGCCATCATGACTACCCTCCACATCGAGCACGAGGTCAGCGACTTTGACGTGTGGTCCACCGCCTTTGCAAAGTTTGAAGACTTCCGGCAACAAGCGGGAGTCCGCGCGCATTCCGTACGACGCCCAGTCGACAACCCGAAGTACGTCGTCATCGACCTGGAGTTCGACACGGTCCCAGGCGCCGAAGCGTTTCTGGAGACGCTGCGGACCAAGATCTGGGCATCGCCGACGAATGCCCCAGCACTGGTCGGCACTCCGCTGACCGCCATCCTGCAGGACGCTGGGCCGGTGGAGGCCTAGAGCGCGAGGTTGGCGCGGACGACCTCGGCGAGGTGCGCAGCGACTTCTGCTGCCTCTTCATGGGTCGATGCCTCGACCATGACGCGCACAAGCGGCTCGGTTCCTGACTGTCGCAGCAGCACGCGTCCGGTGTCTCCGAGCTTCGCCGCCGCAATGGCGACCTCGCCGCGAAGCACCGGGTCGGTGTCGGCCCGGGCCTTGTCGACATCCGGAACGTTGACGAGCACCTGCGGGAGACGCTTCATGACCGACGCCATCGAGGCCAGCGACTCACCTGTCATGACCATGCGTGCGGCAACATGCACTGCCGCCAGGACGCCATCACCCGTCGTGGCGTGATCGCTCATGATGACGTGACCTGACTGCTCACCGCCGAGGTTGTAGCCGCCACTGCGCATCGCCTCAAGGACGTAGCGGTCACCGACCGACGTCTGGATCACGGTGATCTCAGCAGCGGACAAAGCCTGGACGAATCCCAGGTTGCTCATCACGGTCGCCACGACTGTGTCGTCAGTCAGCGTGCCGGCGTCGCGGGCTGCAAATGCAAGGATCGCCAGGATCTGGTCGCCATCGACGAGCTCACCCTTGGCGTCCACGGCCAGGCATCGATCAGCGTCACCGTCGAAGGCGAAGCCCGCGTCGGCGCCGTACTCAACCACAGCTCGCTGCAAGTCCTCGATGTGTGTCGAGCCGCAGTTGAGGTTGATGTTGAGACCATCGGGCTCGGCGTGGATCGCGATGACCTTGGCTCCGAGCTCCGCGAACACCTTGGGCCCGGTCTCATAGGCAGCACCGTTGGCACAATCCAGCACGATCGTGAGCCCGTCGAGGCGTCCGGGCGCTGAGGCGACGAGGTGCTTGACGTAGGCACCGACACCCGCGTGGCTGTCACCGATGCGTCCGACGCCTGCGCCGGTCGGGCGGTCCCAAGGCTCTTCGAGGCGTTGCTCGATCTGCTTCTCGAGCTCGTCGTCGAGCTTGAGTCCTCCGCGGGAGAGGAACTTGATGCCGTTGTCTGGCATCGCGTTGTGGCTGGCGGAGATCATGACGCCCATGTCGGCCTCGAGGAACGCCGTCAGATAGGCCGCGCCGGGCGTCGGCACGATGCCAAGGCGGTGAACGTCGACACCGGCAGACGCAAGACCCGCGACCACCGCTGCCTCCAGGAATTCTCCTGAAGCGCGGGGATCGCGGGCTACGACTGCTGTGGGGCGGGTGTCGGCGAAAGCGCCGACCTCACCGAGGATGTGGGCCGCAGCGACCGCAAGATCGACGGCGAGCTCGGCAGTCAGATCACGATTCGCGAGTCCGCGAACGCCATCCGTGCCGAAGATGCCCACGAGTCCGGCTCAGCGCTTGCTGTACTGCGGAGCCTTACGTGCCTTCTTGAGACCAGCCTTCTTGCGCTCCTTGATGCGCGAGTCGCGCGTCAGGAGTCCAGCCTTCTTGAGAACAGGGCGGTTGGCCTCTTCGTCGATCTGGTTGAGCGAACGAGCGACACCGAGGCGCAGGGCGCCGGCCTGGCCAGTCATGCCACCACCGGTGACACGAGCGATGACGTCGAAACGGTCAACGAGACCGGTCTCGGCGAAGGCTTCCTTGGCAATCTGCTGGTGCAGCTTGTTGGGAAGGTACTCCTCGAGCGGCTTGCCGTTGACGGTCCACACGCCGGTGCCGGGGACGATGCGCACACGCGCAACAGCCTCCTTGCGGCGACCAGTGGCAGCACCCGGAGCGATCGTCGCGGGCTTGTCAGGCGTAGCCGACGACCCAGCGGTCTCGGAGGTGTAAGCGACACCCTCTTCGTTGGGTACGAAGTCTTCGGTGTCGTTCTCGGTCACTTCTGCGGTGGTCTCAGTCACGATGCGCCTGGTATCTCTTCTTTACTGGGAGATCTGCGTGATCTCGAACGGCTGGGGCTTCTGGGCGCTGTGCGGGTGCTCGGGGCCGGTGTAGACCTTGAGCTTCGTGATCAGCTGATCACCCAGACGGTTCTTGGGGAGCATGCCGCGGACCGACTTCTCGATCGCCTTGCGGGCATCCTTCTCGAGCAGGTCACCATAAGCGATGGACTTGAGTCCACCCGGGTAACCGCTGTGACGGTAGGCGAGCTTGTCGGTGCGCTTGTTGCCCGACAGGGCCACCTTCTCGGCGTTGTTGATGATGACGAAGTCGCCACCGTCAACGTGAGGTGCGAAGGTCGGCTTGTGCTTGCCGCGGAGCAGCGTCGCAGCCTGAACGGCGAGACGGCCCAGGACGATGTCCTCGGCGTCGATGACGTGCCACTGACGGGTGATGTCAGACGGCTTGGGGCTGAACGTGCGCACGGCGTGACCTTCTCGTTCTTGGATTGAGTCTTGATTCGGTGTTTCGGCGGTCGATCCCACGGCATCAGCCAGTGGAGACACAACACCCAAGGTTAACTGCCGAGGCGTCCTTGGGTCAAAACGGGGCTGCCTGCATGACCCCACAAACTGCGGATCGAGGGGACAGCACTAAGTTAGAGAGGTGCTGCACCACCTCGCGGCGCCGCCCATCTTGGGGCAAACAGAGCACACGTCACAGGAGACCCATCGTGACCGACAACCAGACTTTGACCGTACGCGACAACCGTACGGGCGAGGAGTACGAGCTCCCGATCACCGACGGCACCGTACGCGCTGCCGACTTCGGCAAGATCGGCAAGAGCGAGGACACTCCCGGCCTTGCGGTCTATGACCCCGGCTTCCTCAACACCGCCTCGACCCGCAGTGCCGTGACGTTCATTGACGGCGACAAGGGCATCCTCGAGTACCGCGGCTATCCCATCGAGCAGCTCGCGGGGAACTCGACGTTCCTCGAGGTCGCCTACCTGCTGATCCACGGCGAGCTGCCCACCCAGGAGCAGCACGAGAAGTGGGTGCACGAGATCACGTTCCACACGTTCGTGCACGAGAACCTCAAGTCACAGCTACAAGGCTTCCGCTACGACGCGCACCCCATGGGCATGCTGCTGTCGAGCGTCGGCGCACTGTCGACGTTCTACCCCGAGGCCCGCAACATCCACGATCCCAAGGTCCGCCATGACCAGGTCGTGCGGCTGATCGCCAAGATGCCGACCCTCGGCGCTTGGTCGTTCCGCCACGCGCAGGGCAAGCCGTACGTCTACCCTGACAACGACCTCTCCTACACGGAGAACTTCCTGTCGATGCTCTTCAAGATGAGCGAGCAGAAGTACAACCCCGACCCGCGCCTGGCCAAGGCCCTCGAGGTGCTGTTCATCCTGCACGCGGATCACGAGCAGAACTGCTCGACCAACGCCGTACGCGCGGTCGGCTCCTCGCAGGTCGATCCCTACTCGGCGGTCAGCTCCGGCGTTGCCGCGCTCTACGGACCGCTGCATGGTGGCGCCAACGAAGCCGTGCTCAAGATGCTCAAGCGCATCGGCACCCCCGACAAGATCCCCGCGTTCATCGAGGGCGTCAAGAAGGGTGACGAGAAGCTCATGGGCTTCGGTCACCGCGTCTACAAGAACTTCGATCCCCGCGCGACGATCATCAAGAAGGCCGTCGACGACGTCTTCGAGGTCACCGGCGTCAACCCGCTGCTGGAGATCGCCCAAGAGCTGGAGCGCATCGCCCTCGAGGACGACTACTTCATCAGCCGCAAGCTCTACCCGAACGTCGACTTCTACTCCGGTCTGATCTACGAGGCGCTGCAGTTCCCGCCCGAGATGTTCACCGTGCTGTTCGCCATCCCGCGCACGGCCGGCTGGCTCGCCCAGTGGCTCGAGCTGGTGGAGGACAAGGAGCAGAAGATCGCCCGGCCGAAGCAGATCTACACCGGCGACCGTCAGCTCGAGTTCGTTCCCGCAGAGAAGCGTTGGGCTTAGCTCCAGCCCTCAACGCCGAGGTTCTGCCACGGCATGAGCATCGGCGACTCGTGGACGGAGACCGCCCGATAGCGTGACCCGTATGCGTCTGCGGCTCGATCTCTCCTACGACGGCGCCAACTTCAAGGGCTGGGGCGTCCAACCCGGACTGCGCACGGTGCAGGGCACGATTGAGACCGCCATCGCCACGATCCTCCGAATGCCCGAGAACCCGTCGCTGACCTGCGCGGGACGCACTGATGCGGGCGTTCATGCCCGCGGCCAAGTGGCCCATGTCGACCTCGACAAAGTTGACCCAGTGGCGCTCGAGCGCCGACTGCGACGGCTCCTGCCTGACGACATCATCCTCAGGGACTTGAGCGTCGCCGTCGACGGGTTCGATGCCCGGTTTGCGGCTCTCGAGCGCCGCTACATCTACCGAATCACCGACTCCCCCACTGGACCCGATCCGTTGGAGCGCGGCTCGGTCGTACGGTGGCAGCGTCACCTCGACGTCGACGCCATGAACTCAGCGGCAACCCACCTGCTCGGCCACCACGACTTCGCGGCGTTCTGCAAGAAGCGCAAGGGTGCAACGACGATCCGTACGCTGCTCGACCTCCACACCGTCCGCAACGACTCGATGCTCGAGACGACCGTGCGGGCCGACGCGTTCTGCCACTCGATGGTGCGGTCGCTCATGGGCGTGCTCGTCGCAGTGGGCGAGGGACGCTTCGAACCGACGTGGGCCGGTGAGGTCCTCGCCCACGCAGAGCGCAATGCCCGCGTGACAGTCCTGCCACCGCACGGGCTGGTGCTCGAGGAAGTCATCTACCCCGACGCGGCTGGCCTGGCCATCCGGGCCGAGGAAGCCCGCAGGCGGCGTGACGAATGAAGTGGGAAGAGGTCGTCGCGCTCGCCACAGCGCTGCCCGAGGTCGAGGAGTCGACGTCGTACGGCACACCGGCACTCAAGGTCGCCGGCAAGCTCATGGGTCGCCTGCGTACGGACTCCGACGGCTCGTTGGCGCTCAAGACCTCCGACAAGGAGGCGCTGGTCGCCAACGACGACCCCGCGTACTTCACGACTCCGCACTATGAGGGCTACAGCTACATCCTGATCAACCTCGAGCTCGCCGACGCCGACGAAGTGACCGAGCTCATCGACGACGCCTGGCACATCGCGGCTCCGGCCAAGGTCCGCAAGCAGCGACGCTCGTGAAGCAAACTTCTTGAATCTCCCACGCCGCCGTGACAGCCGGACTCGTCCTCTTCCTGCTCTGACAGGACCTGCTGAAAGACTGACCCGGTGACGGACCACTACTTCAGCGGGCAGCCATCCTCCGACGACCGTCGACGCGAGATCACCACCCGCATCTGGGACCGCGAGATGACGTTCACGACCTCGAGTGGGGTGTTCGCCCAGGACGGTCTCGACAAGGCCACTGCCGTCTTCCTGCAGCACAGCACGCCTCCCAGCGGCGGCACGATCCTCGACCTCGGCTGCGGGTGGGGACCCATCGCCTGTGCGATCGCGGCTGTTGCCCCGGATGCGACCGTGTGGGCCGTCGACACGAATGAGCGTGCGCTCGACCTGACGCGTACGAACGCCGAACGCCTCGGAGTCACCGTGAACGCCGTGCTGCCAGACGATGTACCCGCCGACATCGCGTTCGACGAGATCTGGTCCAACCCGCCGATCCGCATCGGCAAAGCAGCGCTTCACGAGCTGATGCTCACCTGGCTTCCGCAACTGGCACCCGACGGTACGGCCCGCCTGGTCGTCGCGAAGAACCTCGGCGCCGACTCGCTGCAGGGATGGCTGAACGCTCAAGGCTGGCCAACCGAACGGTTGGCCAGCCTCAAGGGTTTCAGGATCCTGCAGACGACTCGCTAGTAGACCTTGAGGGTCTTGGACGTCGACGTCTTGCCCAGCACGAGGCTGTTGCCGTAGTACTTGACCTTGATCGTGTACGTGCCGCGCTTCGTGATCTTCGGAAGGTAGACCGTTCGCACACCGTTGTGCGAGGCCAACAGCGAGAACGTGTAGATCCGCGTCGAACCCTTGAAGACCTTGATCGTGCCGGTGATCTGATTGGCCGGGACACCGGGGGCCGCGATCTGCACTGACAGCTTGGCCTTGCTGCTCGTGCTGACCTTCGTCGGCAGAGTCCACGAGATCGAGGGCGCTGCCTTGGTGACCGAAACCGTCGATGTAGCCGATGACGCGGCGGACGTGGCACCCGCACCGAGGTAGGCCGCGCGCACGTTGTTGCTGCCGATGACCCAGGCGGTGCCCGGGACGGTCAGGGTGACCGAGCGATCAACGGTCGTGCCCGACGCGAGCACGGTGCTCCCGCGACGCAGCTCCACGACGCCATCCTCAGCGCCATCCTCCAGCGTGACCGTCGTCGTGGCGGTCGCACCATAGGCCAGCGTGGCCGGATCGAGCGCCGTCATCGTCACGTCAGGACCGTCGGGTACGACCACCGTCTCAGGGGACGTCGCGGTGACCGGTGCGAACACACCTGCCGCCGGCGATACCCGCACCAAGAGGGGTTTTCCAACATCCCCCGCTTGGATCGTGTATGTCGACGAGGTCGCGCCGACGATGACTTCGCCGTCTCGCAGCCACTGGTACTTGAACGAGATCGGCGGGGCGTTCCACGTGCCCGGAGCGGCCGTCAGCGGTTCACCGACGGCCATGTCGCCACTGATCGACGCTCCGCTGATCGGCACGGGAAGCTTGCTCAGGCTGATGATTCCCTTGCCACACAGAGACGTCGTACATGGCTTGAACCGGCTCGATGCCCACTTGGTCGGGAACGGCTGCACTGCGGCTTCGAGCGCGGCTTCAGTCTGGTCTGGGGTGAAGGCGCCGAGCGACTTGAGCAGTGCCGCGCTGGCAGACACGACGGGCGCCGCCATGCTGGTGCCGATGTAGTCGGCGTACGTCGGCGAGCCCGGCGTTCTGAAACCGCCGTTGATCGTCGATCGGATACCGCGGCCGTCCCAGTAGAGGTCGCCCCCGGGTGCCGAGATGTCGACCGCCGACCCGTAATTGGAGTAGACGCTCTTCGTGTCGCTTGCGTTGAGGTAGCCTGCCCGGTCGCCGTACTCGCTGGTCGCGCCAACGGCGATCACGCCGGGGCAGGTGGCAGGGAGAGCGGGATGGGTGCTGAGACTCCAGCCCTCATTTCCGGCCGCTGCGACAACCACGGTTCCCTCCGCCCTGGCGGCTGCGATCGCTTCGACGTATGCGGGCGTCGCTGTCTGACACGAAAGGAAGTCGTCGTCAGCATCAACGGCGTAGCCACCCAGCGAAAGGTTGATGACGTCGGCTGGGTTGGGGTTGAGCGGCGCGCCCTCTACCGCGAGGCCCGCCGACCACCTGATGCCCGCGATGATGTCTTCGGTCGTTCCTCCGCACATGCCCAGCACTCGCACAGGGAGAATGCTGACCGACGGCGCAACTCCGACGATGCCCTGCGAGTTGTCCTTCTGCGCACCAAGGATTCCGGCCACATGCGTGCCGTGCCAGGAGCTGGGCTCCAACGGAGCATCGTCGTAGCAGTAGTCGCGTTCCGTCCAGTCACCCTCGTCCTGGGGATTGGAATCCCAACCATCGCCGTCTCGGCCCGTGTCCTCGGTGAAGCCTTCGTAGGTGTACTGGCTGACGAAGTCATAGCCGGGCAGGATGCGTCCGCTCGCATTGGTGCCGTCCCAGCCCGGGAGGTCGGGGTGAACGGTGATGCCAGAGTCGATCACGGCGACGACCTGATCGGCGCCCGTGGTCGCCTGCCAAGCGTACGGCGCGCGCGAGCTGTAGCCGCCCGTACCGAATTGGTTGGAAGAACCCATGATCTTCTGGACTCGCGTGTCGTACTTCGAACGCTTGTCCCAGACGGCCTTCACCTTGTCCTCCACGAAGAACGTGTCGTTGGTCGGCACGGGCGAATCCGCCGACTTGGTCATGATGTAGTTGGGGGCCGCCCATACGACATCGCTGCGCTCACGGAGCTCAGCAGCGACGACCTCGGCCTCGGCGCCGGTCACGCGTCGAGACGTCGGAAGCGCCGTCGTCCGACCACCGATCGCGCTCTTGCGTGCCTTGCCCAGGTCGACTCCCTGCGGAAGTGCCGACTCAGCAGCCTTGACCAGACCCACGCTCGCACCTGTGGTCGTCGTCTTGACGAGCACACCAGCGGCCATTGAAGGGCTCGCCTTGCTCACCGCCCGTGGTTGGGTGGGCTTCTCCGCGGCAGAAGCGCCGACAGCAATGGCGCTCATGGCAAGTGCGCTGACAAGGGCAGCGGTCAGTGAGCGTCGAATCAGCGGCATTTGGCATTCCCGAGACTTGGCGCGACCACTCCCTTGGGTCCGCGCGACGCTGAATCGTATCAGCGGCTGAGGATCAAAAAGTGCGGAACGCGGCCCGAATCGGTACCACCGGATGATGACGCTCTCCATGCCGCCACAGAGGGAAACGCAGAAGGCCCGCCACCTTGCGGTGACGGGCCTCATGAACGACTTCGTGACTACTTGGCGTCGTCCTCGGCGGCTTCCTCTGCGGGAGCCTCCTCAGTTGCTGCCTCGACGTTCTCGGCCGCTTCGGGAGCGTCCTCGATCGCCTCGGCCACATCGACGTCGGTGCCGAGATCGTCGGACGGAGCGTCCTCGACGGCGACCTCGGGTGCGTCAGCCTCGACAACCTCAGCCTCGTCGGCCGGAGCCTCAACCGGGGCAGCTGCCTTCGGTTCGGGCTTGGGCTTCTTGGGAGCCTGGTTCTGAGCGGCGAACGTCTTGGCTTCAACGATCTCGATGACGGCCATGGGGGCGTTGTCGCCCTTGCGCGGCGCGACCTTCGTGATGCGCGTGTAGCCGCCGGGACGGGTCGCCATGGCGGGACCGATCTCGGTGAACAGCGTGTGCAGGATGCTCTTGTCACGAATGACCTTCACGACCTGGCGGCGGTTGGCCACCGTGTCGTTCTTGGCCTTCGAGATGAGTGACTCCGCGTACGGACGCAGACGACGCGCCTTGGCCTCAGTCGTCGTGATCTTGCCGTGCTCGAACAGGTTCTGAGCGAGGTTGGCAAGGATCAGCCGCTGGTGCGCTGGGCTGCCGCCGAGGCGGGGTCCCTTGGTGGGCGTAGGCATGATTTCTCCAGTTTCAGATCAGTCAGGCGAGCAGTTAGTACTGCTCGTCCTCGGCGAAGCTTGCGTCGTCGTCATAGGCGTCGATGACGGCCGACGGGTCGAAACCAGCCGGGCTGTCCTTGAGTGCAAGACCCATCTCAGCGAGCTTGGCCTTGACCTCGTCGATCGACTTCGAACCGAAGTTGCGAATGTCGAGCAGGTCCTGCTCCGAGCGCGTGATGAGCTCGCCCACGGTGTGGACGCCTTCGCGCTTGAGGCAGTTGTACGACCGCACGGTGAAGTTGAGGTCTTCGATCGGCAGAGCCAGGTCAGCAGCGAGCTGCTCGTCGACCGGGCTGGGACCGATGTCGATGCCCTCGGCCTCGACGTTGAGCTCACGGGCCAGGCCGAAGAGCTCGACCAGGGTCGAACCGGCCGACGCGATCGCGTCACGGGGCAGGATCGACTTCTTGGTCTCGACGTCAATGACGAGCTTGTCGAAGTCGGTGCGCTGCTCGACACGAGTTGCCTCGACCTTGTAGGTCACCTTGAGGACCGGCGAGTAGATCGAGTCAACCGGCATACGACCGATCTCTTCGTCACCGGACTTGTTCTGCACGGCCGAGACGTAGCCGCGGCCACGCTCGACGACGAGCTCGATCTCGATCTTGCCCTTGGTGTTGAGCGTTGCAATGTGCAGCTCGGGGTTGTGGACCTCGACGCCAGCGGGAGGCTGGATGTCGGCAGCGGTGACCGCGCCGGCGCCTTCCTTGCGGACGTACATCACGACGGGCTCGTCGTT
>JBBSJW010000007.1:0-60322 GCA_038256885.1 Propionibacteriales bacterium | reverse complement strand
CTCAATGCCAATGCATTCGATACGGAGAAGGACCGAGCCGATTGGCTGGTCGACCTACTCGCCAAGCTGGGGCGCGAGGACGACGCCTACGACGCTGTGGCGCTCGTGGTCCCCAGCTGGACCGGCGGGGGAGTGGAAGACGACGGCGAGGAAGTGGCTGATCCGCTCGACGTCTCCGAGTCAGGAGACGTCACGGACGACCTAGATTCAGAAGCTGACCTGGACGCCGAAATCGAGTTAGAGACCGCAGCTTCGATTGAGGCGGAACTCGCTCTCCTCCCGACCATCACATTGCTCCATGATCAGGTGCCACCGGACCTAGATCCAGGAAGATTCTTCGGCATCATGATTGAGCGGGTCCTTTCCGCAAGCCCGATCAACTTTCATGTCGAGGCTCGGGCGCGCCGCAACGCGGGGGCTTGAGGGGCGAGCGCGACGCACGCTTGCCGAGTGAGCACATTTTGAGCACAACTGCTGATGATCTGCCTGTATCCAGCGCGATCACTGTGATGCCGTCTAGGTTGAAATGGCAGCACGAAACGGGATATACGCTGGTCGGGAGATCGAGCGAATAGGGTTCGACCCCCACCAGGAGCACCGGGAGTCGACCTGAGTCCTCGCTGTTATTTCAGGGAATGACAAGGCTTGCAGACTCGATGTGCACGTGTCTGAGCACAATTTGAGCGCATGTGTGTGATCTTCCCTGCCGGAGCGACCCCGGTGGGTCACAGTCCCATCGCGATACAGGTTCCGGTGAGTCGTGCGGTGATCTCTATACGTGTGCTGAGGTTCTGGAGCTCGTCGAGGATGTCGACTGCTCCCCAAATCCGAATAGGACTCGCGCTGCAGCGTCTCCAGCGCATGCGAGCATTTCGCCC
Organism: Propionibacteriales bacterium; assembly: GCA_038256885.1. Taxonomy (GTDB): domain Bacteria; phylum Actinomycetota; class Actinomycetes; order Propionibacteriales; family Nocardioidaceae; genus Aeromicrobium. Next base: position 59,444 of record JBBSJW010000007.1, on the reverse strand, counting down.
ACTAAGACGCTGACGCCTACCGTTCGCACGCTTCACCAAGCCCGCCTCGAATTGCGGGCCGTACTCTCTCCAGGCTCGTGCGGCCATGGCTGCGCAACGCTCTCGCCGGCTCCGTGATGGGCGCCGGCGACACTCTGAGTGGTCCAAAGCGATCTACGGAGTACTCGACGGTCACTGCTCGAAAATGTCGAAGACAATCGACTTCTCAAGCCAAGCTCGCCAACGTGGGGCCGGCCAGCCACGGTCGAGCACCAGGGCACGATAGAGGTCGGGGCTGAGCAGAACGAAGAGCAGGTCGGTGGCCTGGCTCCGACTCAACCCCCTCCTCAGGGGCGCCTTGGCGGAAAGCTCGGTGATCAAGTCTCGGTAGCCGTCGAGCCGCAATTGCTCGCCGCGGCGCCACACCGCCCCGGCTGGATCTTCGGCCACTGCCTGGAAGGCCGGAAGGAGCGGCGCAACGCGAGCCAGGATCTCCTCGACACCCGTGACTAAGTGGTGGATCGCTTGATGTACGTCCGTGGCTGCTTCCATCCTTGCGTGCCACGGTTGCTGCGGTGGCGGTAGATCGTCCTCGCCCAGCACCATCCGGTCGTGCACCGCCTGGAAGAGCCCGTCCTTGGTGTGGAAGGTGAAGTACAGGGTCTGGACGGCGACACCTGATTTCTCAGCAATGTTGGCCATGGTCGTTGCCCTGTAGCCGGCCTCACAGAAGCACTGGTACGCCGCATCCAACATCCTGGTCCGCGTCTGCGCAGCCTTCTCTTGCCGGGTGGCCTTGACTTTACTCACAACTGAGACTCTACTAGTGATAATCACTAGTGATTGCCACTAGTGATTACCACTAGTGAAAAGTCCCTGAATCGAGTCTTGCCCATGACACTCACTGAGTCTTTCATCGTCCAACGAGATCCGACCATGCCCGGGCCGTGGCAGGTTCTTGCGGGCGCCGACCGCACATCGGGGTCGGTGATGTTCGGAGAAGCCCGCCTGCCGGCTCACACATCGGGGCCCGGGCTACACGTCCACAGCCGTGAAGACGAGGCCGTCTTCGTGGTCAAGGGGGTGATCACCTTCGTAGTAGGCGAAGAGCGGTTCGAAGCCGGAGATGGCCAGCTTGTCTGGCTGCCCCGCAACGTGCCCCATACCTTCGCCAACGTCAGCGATGAACCCGCCTGGGCCTTTGGCGTCACGACCCCCGCGGGCCTTGAAGGCATGTTCGCCGAACAGTCTGAGTACTTCGAGAGTTTGCAGGGGCCCCCGGATCCCGAACGAATTCGCGAGATCGGCGATCGGTACGGCGTACGTGCTCTGGGTCCGCCGATCAGTGCAGAATGACTCGTCTCCAATCGACACCGCAGCTGCCTCAAGCAGCTTTTGAAGCCATCCAACAACCCACCCTGCTCACCCACCCGCGCCGCGGCATGGGATCGGTCGTCCCAGACTTCTGACTGCGGCAGATCTGTGAACGAGCGTCAACTCAAGAGTCGCTCCCAACCCGATGTTCATCGGGTTCTAGGAGCCAGAGGTCGCAAAGGCCACGAACTTCTCGCTGAAACCATCGTTCCGCAGGTCCGTCAACGGCCTTTCGAGCCGGGTTCAGGATGACTTCGGGGCAACTCTTCATTCACCGCAGCCGACTCATGCCCGGGGCCTCGTTCGCTGGTGTCAGGCGCGGACCTCGTTGGCGACCTCGAACACGGTCTCCTGCGGGGGCTCTGCGAACCCGCCGTCGATGCCTTGCTCCAAGCGAGGCATCAGGATGGAGTCCCGAAAGGACTCCCAGCTGGCCTGTGAGTCGTGGATGGCGACAATGGTCCAGCCGTCCGCCGACGGGCCCGCGGCATGGAATACCTGTCCAGCGGGCAGGCTCCCGTCGGCCGGATGCACCGCTGCTATCGATGCTTCGTACTGCTCCTTGGTGGCACCCTTGAACTGGTGAACGACGCCATAGGCCATGGGTCTTCCTCACTATTGACCCCGGCCCTGAGGGAGCTGTCCGGGAGAGTCTCGGCGGGGTTCGAACCCACGCTACGCCCCGTCGGAGGACATGTCGACGGACAAAATCCGGCGCTGTTAGCCCCCAGTCCTGATCACACCGAGCCCCTGCCTCGGGTGCTTCCTCATCGGCGGATCGCGATACGAACGCGTCATGGGTGACGTCCCTATTCGGTGCCCAGTTCGGGCTGTCGCACGTGGGGCGCTCAACCGCACGCCCATCGGCACGAGCGGACGCGTGTGACGTCTATCGTTGGTGCGTCTATCCGCCGCCTAATTTATTCTCTGTGGAGACGGGGTCTGCCACGCTTGCTCGCCGCCCAAGTCGGGTGGCACTCGCTCAGCTGAGCTTCTCGAAGACCATCGTCGCTTGAATCCGGTCACCACCACCCAAGCCGGAACTCTTGGCCGAAGCGGTCGTGATCGTGTGCAGGCGGTAACCCTTCGCGGCCTGGTTGTTGATTGCGCCCTCTAGCTCGGAAAGATTGCCGGACTGTGTTCCGAGGAACTTCTCCTTGAGCGTCACTTGGATCACTACGTACTCCATGCTTGGACCTTCCGTCTTCGTAGGTGCCCCAGCGGACGAAGCGGTGGAGTCTTGGTACTGCTCAGTCCACTGGCTGCCGTCCCAGTAGCGCTGCCTGCCGCTGCCGTCGTCGTAAAAGCCGGGTGGCGTGCTCGGTGTTTCTGTCATCGTTGTCTCGATCTCCTCTAGGCCATATGGTGCGCGTCACGCTAGCGATGTTTCGCATCATTTGGCGACGCCGTGCAGTTCTCTCAAGTCGGACCTACGTCATACCGCCGCATTGCGGGTGCTCAGACCGACCCAGCAAGGCACTCGGGAAAGCCTCGAAGGATGGCGGTGCGACGGACGGAGGAGCATAGTGGGAAATCTCAGAGAGAAAGCGAGCTGCCATGCCCGAGTTCATGGATGTACACACGACGATGAAGGGGATTACTCCCGAGGCCCTCACCGAAGCCCACAACGCCGACCTCGCGATCCAGGACGATGAACACGTGAACTTCAAGCACGCCTGGGCCGACCCTGAGTCGGGGATGGTCTTCTGCCTGTCCGAGGCCCCCAATGCCGAGGCGGTGCAGAAGATCCACGAGCGCTCGGGACACCCGGCCGACAACATCTACCAGGTGCCGGTCCAGGCCTGACCTACTCCGAAGAGGCATCGCTGCGCCCAGGAGGAGTTGAAGCGGGCGTTGCCGCAGGCACCGACGGTATCAGCGTGCGGAGCCGCGACTTGCGCGATGCCAATTGCGATCCGGAGGCTGCGTCAATCCGCCGCCAATGACTCGCCGCCGAGTGAGCACAATCGTTCGTGATCCATCTGCATCTACCGCGACCCATGTGAGACGTATTCGCTGGAATTGCGGCGTGTAACGACATCGACGCAGGTCAGAATGTTACTCGAATAGGGTTCGACCCCCACCAGGAGCACAGGGAGTCGGCTTGAGTCGTCGCTGTTATTTCAGGGAATGACAAGGCATGCAGGCTCGATGTGGGCGCTTTTGAGCACAATTTGAGCGCATGTGTGTGATCGCTCCTGCCGGAGCGACCCCGGTGGGTCACAGTCCCATCGCGATACAGGTTCCGGTGAGCCGTGCGGCGATCTCGATACCCGTACTGAAGGCCTCGAGTCCGTCGAGGATGTCGACTGCTCCCCAGATCCGAATAGGACTCGCGCTGCAGCGTCTCCAGCGCATGCGAGCATTTCGCCCAGATTGGGAGGGGTGGTCACGCGGACATCCTCGGGCCATAGTTGGCCCATGAACGGCGAATCCGCACCCCCACCATCAGTGGAGCACGGCGGATGGGAGTCTCCGCCGGTTCCGTGAGGCGGGTGGCAGAGGTCGCATCAGGCGCCCGACGAAAGGTGAAGGCAATGCGAGACGACGAACTCGAGGACCCGTACGGCTGCACGGATCCGATCACCGGCGACACCGTGCACAGGGGAACAGTCATCTCGGTGCCCATTGGCCTCCCGATGCCGCTGGGCTCGACGCGTCCGCCGTACCAGGGCGGCCCCAACGCACCAACCACCAGCCTTTACGTGTGCCAGGACGGTCGCTGGGTCGGGGTTGTCTCGTACCGAGAGAGCTCGATCGAGCTCTTCTCCGATGCGGTGTCGGTCGCCGCAATCGAGGGCTCGACAGTCGTTGTGACAGGCAGCTGTGCGTACGGCGGGGATACCGCGTTCACGCTCTCGGCATCAATGGGAAGCGTCGAGGTCGACGACGGCGGTGGCTGGACCTGGCAGCTCGCCCCGGACACCCCGCCCGATCACGGCCAGATCGTGGTGATCACCGCGACCGCGGACGACAAGACCAGCATGGTCGCGTTCGAGCTGACCTATCCGGAGCGCCGCCGCGAGTGACCGTCGACTGCCCGACAATCGCGTCCCGTCCGCTGCGCAGCCCCACATGCGACGCGGGTCACGGCACGCCTGAACCCGCCCGCGTCATACCGCCGCCTGTAGGTGTCACGGTTTGTCGGATCTGTTCAGGCGGCCCGGGAATGGGTACGTTTCACCCATGGCGGAGGACTCAGGCGTGAAACGGGAAAATGGCGGCGGACCGGACGGCCAGGACGACCAAGACCCATTGCGCGGCTCCCGCACCAGTGGCTTCTGGGCCGCCATCGTCGGGCTGGGTGTCATCCTTGTGCTGCTCGTCGTCTTCATCGCGCAAAACACCCGGACGACCACCGTCTCCTTCCTTGTCTGGGACGGCCAAGTCCCGGTGGCAGTTGCCCTCTTGATCGCTGCTGTTGCCGGACTGTTCTTGGCTGGCCTCGCGGGGATGCTACGCATACTCCAGCTACGCAGAAGGGTGCACCGCGCGCGTCGCTGATCTCAAGTGAGCCTGCCGTCGTCGAGCCGACCCGCGGAGCGAGGTTGAGCGACTGCTCTCGCTCGGTGCGACCCGTCGTGCTGATTTGGCCGACGGCAACGAGCTGGCCGACCCCGACGGCAACGAGTTCGGCCTGCGCGCAGGTGAGCCTCGTTTCGCCCAGTGAGGGGACGCCCAGCGCCCGCGACCGACCTCGCGGTCGGCACATACGCGGTCCGCGCACACGTTCAAAGTGCATCATTTTGCCGCGAAACCCCAAGTTCGCCTACGGCTGAGCACCCTCCGGGCCCGTCGCTTTGGCCAGATCAGATGACCTGCCGGGGCAGTCTGGGTTCGGACAGGCGTCCACGGCGAGCACAGTCACGGGTGACCCTTCGTTCCAGTCATTCGTGACTATCGAGTCGATGACCTCGGACTCAAGCTCGGTGCCGCACTGGGGGCAGTGAGTCGGCCATTCCCCCTGATCGTCAACGTTTGAAGTCATAGGACGACGATACGCCGCTATCCATCGCCTGCCAGGTCACTTGCTGACCTGATGCAGCATCAAACTGCCGCCGTTGGCTCCGGGTCAGCGATTGCCGGCCATTTCCTTGGCGCCCGGCGATTTACCGAATTGGGTGCTCCTTGGGCCAGGCCGATCTTCGCGCGGCCGATGCGCGTGACAGCCATGCGTCCTGCACGATCTCTGCGAGCTCGTTGGAAGTGATCTCGCCGATCTGACTGGCCCGTAACAGCACCGACGGGTGGCCATTGAAATGAGGGGTGGTGAAGAAGGGCGAAGATCATCCTGGATCAGTGCGAACTTGTCGTCCTCGCCAGCGACCCAGAAAACGATGATGTCGTCGTAACGTTCGCCGGTTTGGGAGTCGAAGGCGTCGGGACGCGGGTTCCTGAAGAACACGAACGACTTGCCGCCAACTTGGTAGACCGGGTTGCGCTGGGTGCCCGGATAGACCGTGACATGCGGCATGCCGAGCGCAAGATCGTGAACATCCGCGACCCTGGCCGGTCGGAGCCTGCTTCTCGCCACGTCCCTCAGGGTAGGTGCCGCTACCATCCCCGACAAACCGAACTACTGCGTCAATTCGCCGCCAATGACTCGCCCTCTGGTGAGCACATTTTGAGCACAGTCGCTCGTGATCGATGCATCTATCGCGACCGATGTGATATCCCCAAACCTGCCACCGGGAGCACCAACCGGGAGGACCACCTAGGCGTCGTGCACGGCGACGGCGACGAGGGCGATGTCATCGCTGGCGATCCCGTCCTGGAACTCGAGCACATCCGCGAGCACACCGTTGACCATCAGCTCAGGAGTGCGCGCGTGCGTACGGGCCGACTCCCGCAAGCGGTCATCACCGAAGAAGGACGAGCCGCGCCGTCCCTCGCTCGAGCCATCGGTATGCAGCAGCAGGGCGTCGCCGGGAAGCAGTGGGAACGTGGTCGACGCGTACTCTGCGTCGTCGAACACGCCCATCAGCGAGCCGGGTTCGAAGGGCACGTCGCTGAGCTCGCCTTTGCGTACGAGCAGTGGGGGAGCGTGACCGCCAGCCGCCATTGAGACGGTCCAGTCGCTGCCGCTGCGAGTTAGCCGGATGAGGATGACGGTGCAGAACCGGTCATCCTCACGGCTCTCCAGCATCACGGCGTTCAGCGTGTGGAGGGCGCGTGCGGGATCAGCCTCCATGACGGTCACCGCGCGCAGGGTGTGGCGCACGAGCGAGGTCACGACAGCGGCGCGTACGCCCTTGCCGCAGACGTCGCCGAGCACGACGACCCAGTCGTCAGGGCTCACCTGGAACACGTCGTAGAAGTCGCCGCCGATCTGCGAGCCGTCGCCGGCGGGACGGTAGACCGCCGCGAGTGCGAGTCCCGGGATGGACGGAAGAGCGGGGGGCAGGAGCGTGTCCTGGAGCGTCCTGGCGAGGTCGACGGCCTGCGCCTGGGCCACCTCGGCACGATGTCGGGCCAGCACGAGCTCACGTTCGTACTCCCGGCGCTCGGTCGCATCCATCACAGCGAGCCGGATCAACCTCGGTGAGCCGTCCTCGTGACGGGCAAGAGTCGCGTTCAAAAGCACCGAGAGCGTGCCTTCGGAAGCCGTACGCACGTCGAGCGCGATCTCGCGCACCTCGCCCTGGCGGTTGAGCAGCGGCACGAGCTGGGTCTCGTAGTACTCCTTGCCGTCCGAACGGAGCAGATTAGGGAACAGCTGGCGGTCGACCAGGTCTGCGCGGGTGTAGCCGGTCCACCGCAGGAATGTCTGGTTGACCTTGACGATGACGCCATCCGGCGCAACGGTCAGGTAGCCGACGGGCGCATGCTGATAGAGCAGCTCGGCATCGTCGTCGCGCAGCTGCTCATATCCGGCTGCCCATTCGCCGGCGGTGTGCATCATGCTCAAAACGTAGCCTGAGCGAGGTCCGTTCGCCCCAGTAGGACCAACTTGCGCGGCATACTGAGTCCCAGGCGAGAGACTATGGGAGAGGGCGGGGTGCTGCGTGATCTTCTCGTGCCCCGATCCGGCGCTCGATCCCCACTTCGCCGCAAAGCTCCTCAGCCTGCAGCACGAGGCGTATGCGCTCGAGGCCGAGCTCATAGGCGACGACCGGCTGCCGCCACTTCAGGAGGACCATGAAGCGCTCGCCGCCCCGCGGGTGCAGTGGTGCACCGCGTGGGACGGCGTCGACCTGCTGGGAGCGGTGAGCTGGCACGAGCATGACGACCACGTCGACATCGATCGGGTGATGGTCAGTCCGTCGGCCCATCGCCGGGGCATCGCGAGCGAGCTGCTCGCCCACGTACGCGATGACGCCCACGGCCGCGAGCTCGTCGTCTCAACGGGCCGCGACAATGCACCTGCCGTGAAGCTCTACATCAAGCACGGCTTCAAGCCCGTCGAGGAAGAACAAGTCCCGCCCGGCATCTGGATCACCAGGTTTAGATCGAGCTGAGTCAGATCGAGCTGAGTCGGGAACGCTCCGCGACGGTCAGTAGACCTGGACGCCGTATGCGGCCAGCGCCTCGGTGACCGGCTGGAAGAACGTGACCCCGCCCGTCGTGCTTCTCCAAACTCAGCGCATCGACAAGACCCCTTCGACCGCGCGTGAGGCCTCCAGGAGAGGGTCGTACGCTGGATCTTCCCCACGCACGAGGAGCTTGACGATGGATGTACGCACGCTGGGTCGCACGGGACGCAAGGTGTCGGTCGTGGGCCTCGGCACGTGGCAGCTAGGTGCCGACTGGGGTGATGTGACCCATGACGAGGCGATCGCCGTGCTCGACAGCGCGACGGATGCCGGCGTGACGTTCTTCGACACCGCCGACGTCTACGGTGACGGCCGCAGCGAGCAGTTGATCGGCGAGTACCTGCGCGCGCGACCCGATCTCGACGTCCTCGTCGCCACCAAGATGGGTCGCCGCGCCGAGCAGGACCCCGCGCACTTCACGCTCGACAACTTCCGGGCCTGGACCGATCGCTCCCGTGCGAACCTCGGCGTCGAGACCCTCGACCTGGTCCAGCTGCACTGCCCGCCTACGCCGGTGTTCTCGAGCGACGAAGTGTTCGACGCCCTCGACCTGCTGGTGCAGGACGGCGTGATGTCGGCGTACGGCGTGAGCGTCGAGACCGTCGATGAGGCGCTGACCGCGATCGCCCGCCCCAACGTTGCGAGTGTCCAGATCATCTTCAACGCGTTCAGGCTCAAGCCGCTGGACGAAGTGCTGCCGGCCGCGAAGGAGGCCGGCGTCGGCATCATCGCCCGCGTCCCGCTCGCCTCCGGACTGCTGTCGGGCCGCTACACGAGCAGCACGACGTTCGCGCCTGACGACCACCGGACGTACAACCGTTCGGGCGAGGCTTTTGACGTCGGCGAGACGTTCTCCGGCGTCGATTTCGAGACCGGCTTGCTCGCCGCGCAGGAGTTCTCGGCGGCTGTGCCCGAAGGCGTACACCCCGCACAGGCGGCGATTGCGTGGATCTTGGCACAGGACGGCGTCACTGCAGCGATTCCCGGCGCCCGCAACGTCAGCCAGTCAGGCTCGAACGCCGCTGCTGCCGACGTGACGATTCCCGAGGAGTTTGATGCGACGGTCCACGAGATCTACGATCGTCATCTGCGCGAGGCCATCCACCCCCGCTGGTAGAACCTAGGCCTGTTCGAGGCGTACGCCGGACCACGCTTCGTCGAGGGGAACGTGCTCGACGGTGTGCCAGCCGTAGTCGGCGACGAGGTCGCCGATCGTCTCAACCGCGATCTCAGTGCGACCACCGACCGGATAGCAGATCCACACGACCGGGATCGAGCCCAGCTGCGGCAGGAACTCGTCGAGATCGTCGGTCAGCTGCGCCTGGCTCTCAACGAAAAGAACGGCCCCGTCGATCAGCTCGGCCTCGCTGTCTTCATCATCCTCGACGTCCTGGTGACGTTCCTCGATGGCGACGGCACCCTCTGGCAGCGGGTCGAGCAGAGCGGTCTCCTCGGCCGTTCGACCGATGACCCACACGACATAGCCCTCAGTGATGCGGAGCTTTTCGGCGATGCTCGTCTCGGTCATGCGTCCATCCTATGGGGTGCTCGTGGTGGCACTGATGTCGCGAATTTCGCGGTCGACGTCCATGCCCTTGACCTCAAACCGGGTGAGCGGACGACCCTCGAACCGTGGTGCGTACGTCCCTGAAGTCAGCAGCGCCGGCTCCCCGTTCACGACCTCGAGCATCTGCTCGGCGTAGTCCTCCCAGTCTGTCGCCAGGCGCAGAGTGCCTCCGGGTTCGAGAACACGTACGGCCAGCTTCGCGAACTCCGGAGTGATCAGCCGGCGCTTGTGATGGCGTGATTTGTGCCAGGGATCGGGGAACCAGATACGCAGCTCGCGTACGGATCCGGCCGGCAGCATCGTCTGCAAAGCCTCTGGGGCGTTGACGACTGCCATGCGGATGTTGGTCACCCGTTCGTGGCGCATGGTCACTAGGGTCTGGGCGACCCCTGGCACGTAGACCTCGAGGCCCAGGAAGTTGAGGCCCGGGTGCTCCTTGGCGGCGTGCACCAGCGCCTCGCCCCGGCCGCTGCCGATCTCGACGATCAGCGGAGCCATGCGTCCAAAGACGGCGGGGGCGTCGAGCACGAATGACGGGTCGACCGAGGTGCTCGGTCCATCGCCCGGTACGTCGATCACGTACGTGCCGGCGGCCTTGTCCCAGGCGTTCTGCTGGCGCTCGGTGAGCCGTCCTCCGCGCCGGGTGAATGACACCGGGCTGGTGCGATAGGCAGGTGACTCCACGACGGCTAGCGTAGACGGCGTGAGTATCGAGCCTGACACCAAGGACTGGACCTGGGTCCTGTCGCAGAAGTGCCCTGAGTGCGGCCTGACCGCAAGTGACGTCGTCCCTACCGAGATCGGTGCGCAGGTGCGCGCCGACCTGCCACGCTGGGCGGCTGTCCTGGCTCGTCCCGACGTACGCGACCGCCCGTCATCTGACGTCTGGTCGCCGCTCGAGTACGCGTGCCACGTACGCGATGTCTACGTTCTCTTCGCCGAACGCGTGGAGCTGATGCTCGACCAGGACGATCCGCTGTTCGCCAACTGGGACCAGGATGAGACGGCGATCGAGCGCGACTACGCCTCGCAGGATCCGGCAGATGTCGCCGAAGAGCTGACGGCTGCGGGCGATGTGGTCGCCCGCGTCTTCGACAACGTTGCAGCCGACTCGTGGGACCGCACCGGTCGTCGCAGCGACGGGTCGACGTTCACGGTCGCGACGCTCGGTCAGTACTTCATGCACGACATCGTCCACCACCTGCACGACGTCCGCGCCTGATGCAGTGGGATGCGATCGTCCTCGCCGGCGGTCGCGGATCGCGGCTCGGCGGTGTCGACAAGGGATCGCTCGAGCTCGATGGCGCCACGCTTCTGTCGCGGGCTCTCGAGGCTGTTGCCGATGCTGCGCAGATCGTTGTCGTCGGTGAAGCCGACGCGCCGGGCGCGATCGTCGTCCAGGAGGAGCCACGGTTCGCGGGCCCGGCCGCGGCCGTCGGCGCAGGTCTTGCCGAGGTGACATCCCCGTACGTCTTGCTGGCTGGGGTCGACCAGCCGTTCCTCGGCGATGCGATTCCGGTGCTCCTGGATGCAGTGACCGGTGACGGTGTGATCGCCGTCGACGAAGACGGACACCGCCAGCAGCTCATGATCCTCGTCAACGCCGATGCCCTGCGTGATGCGGTGGCGGCTCAGTCCTCGCTGACGGACCTGTCGTTGCGCGCGCTCCTTTCACCACTCGAGCTGGTCGAGGTGGCCGTACCGGTGCGATCGACCCTCGACGTCGACACGTGGCACGATCATGACCGTGCCTTGGAGTACGGGCAGCAGGGAGAACGCAATGAGTGAACTCGACGAATGGACCGCTCACGTCGCGGAGGAGTTGGGCCTCAGCGGTCTCGTCCTCGACGTCGACGCTGTCCTCGATCTCGCCTCGGTTGCTGCGCACAACGTCGTACGTCCTGCAGCGCCGCTGACGACATTCCTTGCCGGGCTTGCCGCAGGTCAGGCAGGGGGATCTGCCGAAGACATTCGCGAAGCGATCGCTCGTGCGACCGCCGTCTGCGAGACCCGCTGAACGGTCAGCTCGACACGCCCAATTTCGTCGCCCGCACTATGATGCTGATCCCGATGATTTCCGCCGCTTACTCGTCGAGCGGTGAGGCCTACTACACCGACTCGTACGAGCAGCTGGACCTGACAGGCTGGCGACACCGGTGCCTGGTGGCAACGGGTGTCTCGACCCTGACTGCAACGAGACAGGGTTCTGGACCCCGTCATACCTGGAAACCGGGCAGACCGCGTGGAACGCCTACCCGATGCGGATGGTGGGGATGATCTTCAACGAGCGGACCGGAATGGACGAACCCGATCGGGCAGCAGAGGCTCAGGATCGTGAGCCGCCGTTCGTGAAGGTTCCCGCCGTAGTGCCCGCGCCGAAGGGTGAGAAGCCGACACCGTGATTCGGGAGCAAACACGGGTGCTCAGGCGTTGTATACAGTGAAAGTACCGACTCCATCGCGGAGCCGATATCCCACGGAGGGAAACATGAAGAGCAGCAACCCCGTCTTTGCTCGCAGCGCCGAGTTCAACGGCAAGGGCACCGCCACTGCCAGCGACCCGTCGCAGTGGCAGATCGACCTGAACGGCGAAGGTTCGCCCACCCACACGGGTCGCGGCACCGGCCGTATGACGCTCGACTCGGTTGTCGAGAAGACCGCCATCTCGCTCGGCCTCCTGACCGTCGCAGCGGCAGTCACCTGGTTCATGATCGGTGACCTCAACAGCGGCGACGTCACGGCTGACAACGCTGCCTACAGCAAGGCGTTCATCTTCGCCATGGGCGGCGCGATCATCGGTCTCGTCCTGTCGCTGGTCAACTCGTTCAAGAAGGTCGTCAGCCCGCCGCTCGTCATCGCCTACGCGGTCGTCGAAGGTGTGTTCGTCGGTGCCTTCTCGAAGGTCATTGCCAGCTATGTCGGCGATCCCACGGTTGTCTTCCAGGCGGTCCTGGCCACCGTGGTCGCCTTCGGTGGCACGCTCGCGGCCTACAAGTTCTTCAACATCCAGGTCACCGACAAGTTCCGCAAGGTCGTCACGATCGCGATCTTCAGCTTCGTCGGCGTCATGCTGGTCAACTTCGTGCTCAGCCTCACGGGCGTGCTCGAGTCGGGCGGACTGCGCGGCTTCAACACGCTCGGCCTGATCGTCTCGGCCGTCGCCGTCGTGCTCGCCGTCCTGATGCTGATCATGGACTTCGACTACGTCGAGCGCGGTGTCGAGGCCGGCCTGCCGGAGCGCGAGTCCTGGCGTGCAGCGTTCGGTCTGACCGTCACGCTGGTCTGGCTCTACATCGAGATGCTTCGCATCCTCGCGATCCTTCGCGGCGACAACTAGCGATCAGCTCGAAGAATGGCCGGTCCCTTCGGGGGCCGGCCATTCTTTGCTTCCAGAGCCATGTTCGTTCTAGGACCTGGTGAGCACGAGTCGACGACGCCGCAGCACGCTGGCGAGGCGACCGCTGCGTACGACCTGCGTGCCCGGCTGCTGCGCTGCCTGGGTCGCCGCGTCGTCGAGTGACATGACGTCGAGTCGCTGGCCGGCGTCGATGACGTCCTGTTGTGGGTCGTTCAAGGCCGCGGCCATGGCGGGTAAGAGCACCGAGGCCATGTTGGCATAGCCCGCGGCCGATGGGTGAAAACGGTCGTCCCCGAACATCGCGTCGAGCTGCTCGCGGAACAATCCGCCGAGCAGATCGCCCAGCGACACGGCACGGCCGCCAGCGCGGACGACGGCGATCATCTGTTGGCGGGCGAGGGTGCGACTCCAACGCCTGGCGACCTCCCGCAGCGGCTGGAGAATCGGTCGAACAGTGCCGAGATCGGGGCAGGTGCCGACAACGACCTCGCAGCCTTCGGCCGTCAGCTGGGTGACGACATCGGCGAGTATTCGTGCGGACCGACGCGGAGGCACACGGTGGGTCACGTCATTGGTGCCGACAATGATGACCGCAACATCAGGCTTGAAGTCGCCGGCGAGCTCGATCTGGGCCACGAGGTCTGATGTCTGCGCACCGACCACGGCGTGGCACCGCATCTCAACCTGCGCATCAAGGACGTGCGCGAGACCGACTCCGAGCAAGCCTGTCGGCGTGGTGTCGGACCTGGTCATGCCGTAGCCCACGGCGGCGGAATCGCCGATCACCAGGCAGCGGATCGTACGTCCACCGTGCGCCTCACCGTAGAGGCCGTCGGGCGTCGGTGGGCGGTCGTCAGTCGTGCCGATCGCGCGGCGAGCGAGCACGGCTTCACCCATCAAGGTGGCGTAGAAGCCCGAGAAAGTCGCCGCTCCGCCACCCAGGGCGAAGGTCGCGACTTTGCGTTTGCGTGTCATACATCTAATTTACGTCGGGTCGACAACGAAAATTGTGCATATGGCGAGGTCAGGATGAACCTTCGTTCAACATAAGGTGAACCTGTGCGCCACGACTATGTACCCAATTTGCGAGATGTGGGCGGTGTCGTGACAGAGGACGGCAGCGAAGTGCTCACTGGTCGCGTGCTCCGCAGTGCAATGCCGCACGCCAAGGATGGCGTTCCCGAGGGGATTGTCTGGCCCCCAGCGGTGGTGATCGACCTCCGATCCGACGGCGAGAGCGAATCGATCCACCCGCTCGCCCATCAGGGATCGCGCATCGTCAATCTTCCGCTGCTGAGCGCACTTCGCCCTGATCTCGCACCGCCGGAGGACCTGCACGGCCTCTACCTGCTCGTGCTCGATCATGCATCGATGTATCTCGTGGAGCTCGTTCGCGAGGTTTCGCTGGCATCCGGAGCAACGCTGATCCACTGCGCGGCTGGCAAGGACCGAACGGGAATCTCGGTCGCTCTGCTCCTCAGGCTGGTGGGGGTGTCCCGGGAGGACGTCCTGGCGGACTATCAGCTGACCGAGGAGTCCTCAAAAGCGATCGGAGCGCGTCTGCACAAGCTGCCGGGCCGCAAGCATCGCGCTGCGCTCCCTCCGGCTTTCCTCGAGGTGTCCACCGAAGCGATCACCGGCGTCCTGGATGTGTGGGATGAGCACGAAGGCGGAGTTCAAGGATGGTTCCGCAGCATCGGCGGCGACGCTGAACTCATCGCTCAGCTGCGCCGTACTCTGGTTCGATGAGTGAGCGCCAGCGAACGAATCATGACGCGGGGATCATGTCGTTGGCTCCCTACCGTTGCTTCTCCACGGAGGTGACGGCATGAGCGTGAATCCACCGGGAGTGCGAGATCGCCTCGTGGAACCCCGCATTGTCCCGCTCGGCGGTATCCGTGGCCTGTCCGTGCACCGCACGCTCCCGCTCCGTGGATTGCCAACGGTCGGGCCCTGGTGCTTCGTGGACCAGTTCGGACCGACGCTCTCGCGCATGCAGGTCATGCCGCACCCGCACACGGGGCTGCAGACCGTCACCTGGCCGTTGGCCGGTGAGATCCGGCACCGCGACAGTCGCGGCAGTGACGTGGTGCTCAAGCCGGGTGAGCTGAACCTGATGACCTCGGGCGACGGTGTCTCCCACTCCGAGGTGTCCGTCGGTACGAAGCCGACCGTCATGCACGGCATCCAGCTCTGGGTCGCTTTGCCCAACACTCGTCGTCTCGGTCCGTCCAACTTTGAGCACCACGCCAACCTGCCTCGCGTTGAAGGTGAAGGCTGGCACGCCACCGTCATGCTGGGCGAGCTCGAAGGTGCGAAGTCGCCTGCCAGAACCTATTCGCCGATCGTCGGCGCCGAGCTGCGGCTGGGTCCGGGACGGTCCCGCATCCCACTGGACGCGGGCTTTGAGCACGCGATCCTTGCGGTTGACGGCATGGCCATCGTGGATGAGCACGTCGACGTCGGCCATCGGGAGATGTACTACCTCGCACTTGGGCGCGAGGCAGTGACGATCGACGTCCGTACCGACACGATCGTCCTGCTCATCGGTGGCGAGCCGTTCACCGAGCAGCTGCTGATGTGGTGGAACTTCATCGGTCGTACGCACGAGGACATCGTCGAGGCACGCAATGACTGGGAAGCCGAGAGTGAGCGCTTCGGCTTCGTCGACGGACATGACAGCGTACGGATTCCGGCTCCGCCGATGCCGAACGTACGGCTGACACCGCGGCGCCGCACGCTCTGAGAGCGAATGCGTCACACGGGGTTTCGCGCTGTTCGAGTTTCAGATACTCTCAGTATCTGAAACTCGAGATGCCCCCAACCCGATCGGAATGGCAATGACTCACTTCACTGGCAAGGTCGCCGTCGTCACCGGAGCAGGCTCCGGAATTGGTCGCGCCCTGTCCGTCGAGCTCGCCCGCCGCGGCGCCAAGCTCGCCATCTGCGATGTCGACACGATTGGGCTCGCAGAGACTGAAGCGCTGGTCAAGGCCGAGGGCGCGGACGTCAAGGCAGACCACCTCGACGTGTCGCAGCGTGAACTCGTACTGGCATACGCCGACGGTGTTGCCGCGCACTTCGGAAAGGTCAACCTGGTCTTCAACAACGCGGGCATCGCGTTCACCGGCAACATCGAGGAGATGTCGTTCAAGGACATCGACCGCGTCATGGACGTGGACTTCTGGGGCGTCGTCAGCGGCACCAAGGCGTTCCTCCCGCACCTCGTCGAGTCGGGTGACGGCCATATCATCAACATCTCGAGCATCTTCGGCCTGTTCTCCGTGCCCACGCAGAGTGCCTACAACGCGGCGAAGTTCGCCGTACGCGGGTTCACCGAGGCCCTGCGCATGGAGATGATCCTCAACAAGCGCCCGGTCAAGGTGACCTGTGTGCATCCTGGCGGAATCAAGACCAACATCGCCAAGAAGCAGGAGCAGGTCGAAGGCGTTGACCACGATCAGCTCGCGAAGCAGTTCGACAAGCTGGCACGCATGTCACCTGCCAAGGCGGCCAACATCATCCTCAAGGGTGTTGAGAAGAACAAGGCTCGCGTGCTGATCGGCGCCGACGCCTGGGTGCTCGACAAGTTCGTACGTCTCAGCGGGCCCGGCTACGCGCGCGCGGTAGCCGGGTTCAGCAAGCGCAACGGCCTGTAAGGCACGCCCTAGCCAACGAGCTCGGCGACACCTGATGGGCGAGAAGCCTCGGGCAACGCCAGCAGCGTTGCCACGAGCGTGTGCGCGGCGAGCTCACGGATCTCGTCGCGCTTGATGTCGGTGGTGTCGATCCATTCGTGCGCGGCGTTGCGCAGGAACTGGAGCCAGCTGCGCACCGCGATCTTGGCGAGCGGAGACGCCTCACGTACTGGTTCGACAGCGTCGAGGATGCGTTCGCTCTGCAGCCGGAGATCCTCTTCGATGATGGCCTGGATCTCCGGATCCGCAGACGCGCCGCCATGGAACACCGCCTTTACGCCCATCTTGTGGCTCTCGCAGTACTCGAGGTAGATCTCGATGCCCTGGTTCAGCTGATCGATTATCGGGAGCGCCGGATCAGGCAAGGTCTGCTCCGCCATGCGGCCTGACTCGCGGCGGACCATGGCGGCGAAGAACGCTCGCTTGGTCGGGAAGTAGTGATAGAGCAGCCCTCGCGAGACGCCGGCCTCCTCGGCCAGCAGCTCGATGTGGACGTCCTCGTACGACTTGTCGGCGAACAGCTCGGCGCCGAGGTCGAGCAGCTGGTCCTGGCGGGCTTCGCGACTGAGTCGCGTACGGGTGGCCATATTGCCAAGACTACTTGACTTCGGTTCAGCACGGGCTAGGCTGGGGCTACTAAATCTTGGTTCAATAGGAGCGCAAGACTCACGAGGGAGCACAGCGTGCGCAACGACTGGGGCGGACAGACCTTCCCGCATCCACCAGGCCGCAAGCCGATCATCGGCGACGTCCTCGGCGCAGACGTGGAAGCTCCGCTGCAGAGCACGATGCGCCGTGCCGCCGATCTCGGCCCGATCTTCGAGATGAACATCTTCGACCAGAAGTTCGTGTTCGTCACCGGTGCTGAGCTGGCCGCCGAGCTGTGCGACGAGTCGCGGTTCGAGAAAGGACTGTCGCCTGCGCTGGTCGCGCTACGTGAGTTTGCCGGGGAGGGCCTGTTCACTGCCTACAACGACGACACCAACTGGGCGCTCGCTCACGACCTGCTGCGTCCGGCGTTCACCAAGGCGGCGATGCAGAGCTATCACCCGATCATGCTCGCAGCCGCGCAGGAACTGTTCGACCTGTGGGACTCGCACGGCAAGCCGGTCGACGTGTCAGCCGACATGACCAAGCTGACGATGGAGACGATCAGCCGTACGGCGTTCAGCACCGACTTCGGCTCGTTCAGTCGCACGGAGCCGCACCCGTTCATCCCGGCGATGATCGCTGCGCTCAAGGCTGGTCAGCGCAAGGGATCGCTCAACGCGATGCCTGGTGCTGCGCTGCTGTCCAAGCGCATCGACAAGAAGAACGCGCACCATCTCGCGTACGTCGACTCACTGCTGGACGGGATCATCGCCGAGCGGCGCGCTGGCGAGGTCGACGAGAGTGACCTGCTCGGCATCATGCTGCACACCCCGCATCCCGAGACCGGGGCGCGGCTCGATGACGTCAACATCCGCCACCAGATCCTGACGTTCCTCGTCGCCGGGCACGAAACGACCTCCGGCGCACTGTCGTTCGCGCTCTACTACATCGCGCAGAACCCCGACATCCTCGCCAAGGCGCATTCAGAGGTGGACCAGATCCTTGGCCCTGACCGTGACGTCGAGCCGACCTTCGAGCAGGTTGCGAAGTTCCGTTATCTGCGCCGGGTACTCGATGAGGGCCTACGGCTATGGCCGACCGCCCCGGCGTTCGCGCGCAGCCCGCGTGAGACGACCGTCCTCAGCACAGGGCACACGATGCGACCCGGGGACTGGGCCATCGTGATCCTGCCGATGATGCATCGCGACAAGGCGGTGTGGGGCGAAGACGCCGACCAGTTCGACCCGGACCGGTTCGTGGCCGAGAACGCCCGCGGCCGCCAGCCGCATTCATACAAGCCATTCGGTACGGGTGAGCGCTCCTGCATCGGCCGCCAGTTCGCCCTGCACGAGGCGATCCTGGTGCTGGCACGCATGCTGCATCGCTACGACATCGCTGCCGACCCCGACTACGAGCTTGACATCGCCGAGCGGCTGACGCTGATGCCCAAGGGCTTCGAGCTGACCCTGACCCCGAGGGTGCCCAGTGTGCAGAGTCATCAGGGTGAGCCCAGCATCGTTTGACCGATTACCGCCAACCCCACTCCCGCAAGGACATTCCATGACTCGTCAGACCTTCAAGGGCGCTCGCGCGCTCGTCACCGGAGCCACCGGGGGAATCGGTCAGGAGATCGCCCGCGCTCTCCACGCAGAAGGCGCCGAACTCGCTCTCAGCGGTCGCCGCGCGGAGATCCTCGAACCGTTGGCCAAGGAGCTGGGCGCGCAGGTCATCCTCGCTGACCTGGCGGACCTCGACGACGTTGCTCGACTGCTCAAGGAGGCCGGCCCGGTCGACATCCTCGTGGCGAATGCCGCGCTGCCGGCATCAGGGTTGCTGCAGGAGTACACGCAGGAGCAGATCCTTCGCAACGTCTCGGTCAACCTCACCGTGCCGATCCTGATGGCGCAGAACAGTTCTGCCGGCATGGTTGAGCGCGGGCACGGCCACATCGTGCTGATCGGCTCGGTCGCCGGCAAGGCTGCGGCGGCCGGCGCGTCGATGTACAACGCGACCAAGTTCGGGCTTCGCGGTTTCGCCCTTGCCCTGCGCGAAGACCTTGCCGCCGAGAAGGTGGGCGTCTCGATCGTCGAGCCCGGCTTCGTACGAGACGCCGGCATGTTCGTCGAGGCCGACGGCAAGCTCCCGCCAGGCGTTCGCACGGTCTCGCCGCAGCAGGTTGCCAAGAAGGTCGTCAAGGCGATCAAGCAGGACAGGGCTGAGATCGTCGTCGCCCCGATCGAGCTGCGGGCGGGCTCGGCCTTCGCCTCGGTGTTTCCAACCGTTGGAGCCAAGCTGCAGAAGCGGCTCGGTGGCGACAAGATCTTCGAGTCAATCGTCGGCAAGCAGCGCGCCAAGCGCTGAGGTCAGTCGTCGGGGAGTGAGCGGCGGTCGTCCGGGGCGTTCCCGTTCGGGAACGCGAGCGTGTCTGCCGAGACCCACCACTCCATGACCTCGTACGCGAGTCGGCCGGCGATCACCAGAGGATCGTCCTCATTCAGACGGGCCGCTTCGGCGAGATCGCAGGTGAAGATCGACATACCTCGAAACGACTCATCGCTCTGCTCGAGGAACGGTCCGTTCGCCACGACCAGGCCCCGATCCCGCAACTCCGCGCGGTGAGCCAGGTGCAGAGACTGCAGCCTGTCGAGCTCTTCTTCGGGCAGGTCGGGCGCATCAACGGGACGTCGCAAGATGACAAGCGTGTAGACGTTGAACTCGTCCGGAATGTTCGGATCGCGCGCCACGGTCAGAACCTAGGCATACGAGACGCCGGTGGCGTGCAGCGGGCAGTAGCCGTACGGGTTCTTGACGAGGTACTGCTGGTGGTAGTCCTCGGCGTAGTAGTAGGTCTCCAGCGGCAGGATCGAGGTCGTGATCTCGCCATAACCGGCGGCGGTCATCTTGACCTGGTACGCCGTGCGCGATGCTTCGGCCTGCTCCTGCTGCTCGGGCGTCGTCGTGAGGATGACGGAGCGGTACTGCGTGCCGCGGTCATTGCCTTGGCGCATGCCCTGCGTCGGGTCGTGGTTCTCCCAGAACACCTCGAGCAGCTGCTGGTAGGTCACCTTGGACGGATCGAAGATGATCCGAACGACCTCGGCATGGCCGGTGCGACCCGTGCAGACCTCTTCGTACGTGGGGTTCGGAGTGGAGCCGCCGGCGTACCCTACCGAGGTCGACCAGACGCCCGGGACCTCCCAGAACGTCTTCTCCTCACCCCAGAAGCAGCCAAGCCCGACCACCGCGACGCCGAAGCCCTCAGGTGCCTGGGTCTCGACCGGATTGCCGAGCGTCAGATGGGTGCCACCGACTTGGTAGGGACGGCCTGAACGACCCGGAAGCGCCTTGTCGGCCGTCGGGATCTGGGACTTGTTCGTGTTGAAGATCATGGGTGCCACCTCTCGCTACAAGTTTACGGATGGGCTGTCATACAACACCGAGACGACCGCTGATGTTCCTGCACATGCCCTAGGCTCCGTGTGTGGCCAAGAGTCAACCCAAGCGCAATGAGATTCCCGCTGGTGTGGAGATCGCGACCCAGTGGTCGTGGCGGCTGCTTGTCATTGGCGCTGCTGGCTTCGTCGGAATCTGGCTGCTGCGCTACTTCTCCGAGATCACCGTGCCGATTGCCGTCGCCATTCTCGGCACGGCCTTGACGGTCGGCGCTGTTGACTGGCTGGAGAGGAAGGGTCTGCCGCGCATCGCTGCGACCGCTCTCGTGGTCCTCGGCATGCTCATCGGTCTGTTCGGGATGCTGGCACTTGTCGGCCAGCAGCTGGCGACGCAGTTCTCCGACCTCAAATCCAACGTCGTCGAGGGCATCGACCAGATCCAGGAGTGGGCCAAGACCGGCCCGCTCAACCTCACCGACTCGCAGATCCAGGACTGGATCGACCGCGGCAAGGCGTCGATCACCAACAGCGACACGTCGTTCTTCACGACTGCCAGCAACGTCGGCACGACGCTGACCCACCTCATCGCCGGATTCTTCATCGCCATATTCGCCTCGTTCTTCTTCCTGTACGAGGGTGAGCGCATCTGGAGCTGGGTTGTCGCGCTCTTCCCCAAGGCAGCTCGCGACAAGGTGTACTCGTCAGGCCAGACCGCCTGGGCATCGCTCACGGCATTCGTACGCGCGACGATCTTCGTCGCCCTGGTCGACGCGATGGGCATCGCCTTCGGTGCGTGGGTGCTCGGGGTGCCCCTCACGTTCGCCATCGGCGTGCTTGTGTTCCTGGGTGCGTTCATCCCCATCGTCGGTGCGCTCGCGTCCGGCATGGTTGCTGTCCTCGTCGCGCTGGTCGCTCAGGGACCTGTGGTCGCGCTGATCATGCTGGCGGTAGTGATCGCCGTGCAGCAGATCGAGTCGCACGTGCTTCAGCCGTTCCTCATGGGCAAGCTCGTGGCGGTGCACCCGCTGGCCATCATCCTGGCGATTGCCGCCGGTATCGCCGTCGCCGGCATCGTCGGTGCGCTCATCGCAGTGCCGCTCGCGGCCTGCCTCAACGGCGTGGTGAAACATCTGGTCAACGACGCCCAGCCCTATCAGGACGAGCCTGAGCCAGATCCTGCATGACAGACGTGCACGCGTTCTGCGCCGCTCTGCCCGGAGCGGTCCTGACGTTCCCGTTCGGCGAAGAGACCGCGGTCTACCGGGTCGGCGGCAAGATCTTCGCGCTCACCGGAGTCGACCGAGACACCAGCATCAACCTGAAGGCCGAGCCGGCTGACGTCACCGGACTCGTCGACACCTACGACGCGATCGAGCGCGGCTATCACATGAACAAGAAGCACTGGGTGACAGTGCAGCTCGACGGATCGCTGCCCGAAGGACTGCTCGAAGAGCTGATCGAGGATTCGTACGACCTGATCGTCGACAAGCTCCCCGCCCGCGACCGTCCCTAAGTTGCCTCGACGACCGGGCCAATCTTTACGTCGTACCGCTCGCCGAGTGTGTCGAGCGCGCTGCGGTAGTGCTCACGCTGTCCCTTGTGCCGTGCCACGAACTTCAGCTGGCCGACCAGGCGTCGTGGCATCGGGTACCACCGGTCGAGGTCGAGGCCGAATCCCTGGAAAACCTTCGCTGGGAGGTGGTCAAAGGCAAGGCCGAGGTTGTACTGGATGAGCGCAAGCGAGCCGACGACGGCCGCAGGGACGGATCGCCCCAGAAGGGCCTGGCCGTCCGCTTGATAGAGCGGGATCTCGGTGATCTTGCCCGAGTACAGGAAATGCGTCAGGAAGTAGCCCGTGAAGGAGGTGAAGCCGAACATCCCTGACAACCCGATCGTGACGACTCGTCCGCTGGCGGACACATACGGGGCGTCAGTACTTCGGTCCGGAAAGGCGAAGTGGCTCGTGCAATTGACGATCCACGTCCCCGGCGCGATGTCGAGGGGCTTTCCCCTGCGCAGCTGGATCTGCGCGCCGGCATCGGTGTCGATCACGTCCTCGAGGTGGTCCAACACCACCTCACCCAACCCGCCGCGGATCCGATCGGACTCGGCCTCGGAGAGCGCGCCAAGAAAGAAGTGTTCAGCCTTCGGGATTGCCCCAGTGCCATACGAGTCGCGCATCCAACTAAGGACATCGCTCTCGTTGGTGCCGTCGAAGCGGTCGGCCATTTCGGTGAGGACGTGGTTGGGCCGGGTGCCACTCCACCATCGTCTGGATCCATTGGGGAACATGCGGTCTCGGCTCATGAAGAAGGTCCCTGTGCCAGCGAGCATGTTGACCTCGCGGCCCGGTTGATGGGTGACCAGAGCATGCACCGTGTCCATAGCGGTCTTGCCGCTTCCAATAACCCAGACCGGAGCCTTGTCTTCGCTGATCGCACCTGTCCGCATGTCGCAGGTCTCCGGAGAGACAGATCGAACTTTGGAGCTGGAGAGCTCGAACGGTTGCAAGGCTTTGATGTCGAGGGCGGACGCGTTGATCACTCGGTCAGCCGTGACTGTCACGACGTTTCCATCGGCTGAGCGGCAGGTGACGCGTACGGCGTCGCTGGTCTCCTCGATGTCCTGCATCTCGTGGCCCAGGAGCTCGGTCACGTCGACGCCCTTCTTGGCCTCGCCGAGGCACAGTTGGAAGTGGTCCAGCACCTCGGTCTTCGAAGCCAGATGCGATGGTTCCTTGTCAAAGGCCCATTTGACGTTGCCGGTCGTAAAGACAGGATGTGGCTGGTGAAGGCGGACGTAGTCGTACGTATCCACCCACATGCCGCCGATCTGATCCCTGCGATCGATCAGGACCACTCGTTGGTCTGATGTGAGGTACTGGCTGGCGACGTACAGGGCGTTGAGCCCCGCGATTCCGGCGCCGATGATGCACAGGTCGTAGTGCTCAGACTGATTCTCTGGATTGGGCATGGCGGACTCCGCTCACGTGTGCCACCCAGCCTAAAATCTGGCGGACTAGTCCGACAATGGCCCGAAATGACGGGTGAAACTAGCCCTTAGACGTCAGTCCCGGCGGCGGGCACCGGGGTGCTGCGCGAGCGCAGCGGAAGCTCCTTGATGAACAGCGTCAGGATGAACGCGATGCCCACGAACGGCAAAGCGGTCAGGAACACCTCGTGCAGCGACAATGCGAACGCGTCGATGACGTGAGAGCGTATGGGTTCGGGCAGACGGTGGATCGCCGTTGCATCGTTCGTGTTGACCGATGTAGCCCCGGCGCCGACCGAGTTCTCCAGATGATGGGAGAGACGGCTGTTGAGGACGGCTCCGAACACGGCCGTGCCGAACGCGCCGCCGAGGTTGCGGAAGAACGTCACAGTGCTGGTCGCTACGCCCATGTGGCGCACGTCGACCGAGTTCTGCACGATCAGGGTCAGCAGCTGCATCGTCAGGCCGAGGCCGAATCCGAGCACGAACATGCCGATGCCGACCTGAAGGTATGAGCTGTCGGCGTCAAGGGTCGACAGAAGCAACAGCGCACATGCCACGACGATCGTGCTGACAATCGGGAACACGCGGTATCGGCCGGTCCGGGTGACGTAGTGGCCCGCAGGTATCGATGCCGAGAACATGCCGGCGACCATCGGGACCATGCCGAGACCGGATTTCGTCGGTGACATGCCCATGACGATCTGCAGGTAGAGCGGAACGAAGATGATGGCGCCAAACATCGCGATGCCGAACACCATGCCGAGCGCGTTGGTGATCGAGAAGACCGAGTTGTTGAACAGCTCCATCGGCAGGATCGGCTCGGACGCTCGGCGCTCGATCAGGATGAAGATGACAGCGAGGACAAGGCCTCCACCGAGCAGGCTGACGCTCAGTCGGTCAAGCCAGCCATGGTCGGGCCCTGCCCAGGCTGTGTAAAGCAGGATCGACGAGACGGCGGCAACGAGCAGGCCCGCGCCGAGCCAGTCGATCGTGTGCTCCCGTCGGACGTGTGGAAGCTTGAGCGCGTACGAAGTCACGACGAGCGCGACAATGCCGATCGGGATGTTGATCCAAAAGATCCACTCCCAGCCGGGTCCGTCGGCGAGCGCGCCGCCGAGTACCGGGCCGAGCACGCTTGCGGAGCCGAAGACGGCGCCCATGTAACCCATGTAGCGACCGCGCTCACGCGGCGGCACGACATCGCCGATCGTGGCGAGGGCGAGGGCCATCAGACCGCCGCCGCCGATGCCTTGGAGGGCGCGGAACGCGATGAGCTCGTCGATGTTGCGCGCGAACCCGCACAGCGCCGAACCTATGAGGAACGTAACGATCGCTGCCTGGAAGATCAGCCGGCGTCCGTACAGATCGGAGATCTTGCCCCACAGTGGAGTTGCAGCTGTCGACGCGAGCAGATAGGCCGTCACGACCCAGCTGAGTTTGTTGAGCCCCTGCAGGTCGGAGGTGATCTGGGGGAGTGCCGTGCCGACGATGCTCTGGTCGAGAGCGGCGAGGAACATGCCGGTCAGCAGCGCACCGAGGATCACCAGAATCTGGCGATGCGAGAAGTAGACCGGCTCTGTGGACTCGGTCTGTGTCTCGCTCATGCGTGATCTCCGAGCGCTGCGGTGAGGCGGGACAGCTGTATGCGGAGCTGCTCGCGGTCTTCGTCGTTCCAGTCGGCGAGAGCCTCGGCGAGGATCGCGCGTCGCTGCTCGAACGAGAACTTGAGCCCGACCCTGCCGGCCTCGGTCAGGCTGATGATGCTGGCGCGTCCGTCGACGGGGTCTGGTCCGCGCTTGATGAACTCGCGGTCACCGAGCTGTTGTACGTGGCGGCTGACGGTCGAGGCGTCGAGCTTCATGGCGTCGGCGATGTCGCTGAGGCGCATCGCGCCTCGGCACTTGAGCGTGTAGAGCAGCGCCGCTTGCGAGGGGTCGACGGTGTCTCCGTCGAGGCGAGCGCGGAAGCGGCGGCCGACCGTCATCATGAGCTGGGCCAGCGCGTCTTCGGCGGTGTCGGGGCCGTCGGACTCATTTACATGCATCGCCCAAGCATATAACTACATGCATCATGCAAGCAATCTTGATGAGGCGCTCTCGGCGTTAGTCTGATCACGTGGATCTGAACGATGTGAGGGAAGCCCGCAAGCTGCTCGACGGTGTCACCGAGCTGACGCCGATGGCGCATTCGCGCTGGCTCAGCAACATTGCGTCGACACCGGTCTACCTGAAGGCCGAGAACCTCCAGCGCACCGGCTCGTTCAAGATCCGCGGCGCGTACGTACGCATCGCGCGGCTGAGCGACGAAGAGCGCGCGAATGGCGTCGTCGCCGCAAGTGCCGGCAACCACGCACAGGGCGTTGCTCTTGCCGCGTCGATGCTCGGCACGAAAGCCACGATCTTCATGCCCGAGGGCGCAGCGCTGCCCAAGGTTGCGGCGACCGAGGGCTATGGGGCGGACATCAAGTTCCAGGGATCAGGCGTCACCGAAGCTCTGGTTCCGGCCAGGGAGTTTGCCAAGGAGACCGGCGCCGTCCTGATCCACCCGTTCGATCACGAGGACATCCTCTTCGGCCAGGGCACGGTCGGACTCGAGATCCTCGAGCAGTGCCCCGACGTCAAGACGATCCTCGTACCGGTCGGCGGCGGCGGTCTGGCTGCCGGCATCGGACTACTCCGAACGGAGCGTCCTGACATCCGCATCGTCGGCGTACAGGCCGAGGACGCTGCCGCTTATCCCGCTTCGCTCAAGGCCGGTCACCCGATCTCGCAGGCGATGGGCCTGACGATGGCCGACGGCATCTCCGTGGCTGAGCCGGGCGGCATACCGTTCAAGGTCATTGCCGATCTGCTCGACGACGTCATCACAGTCAGCGAGGAGACGATGAGTCGCGCGCTGATCTCCCTGCTCGAACGCGCCAAGATGTTGGTCGAGCCGGCTGGCACTGCCGGCGTCGCTGCGATCCTCGAGAAGCCAGACGCGTTCGAAGGTCCCGTCGTCTCCGTGCTGTCCGGCGGCAATATCGACGCCCTGGTGTTGCTGGACGTCATCCGTCATGGTCTTGCCGCTGCGGGTCGGTTCCTGCTGTTCCGCGCCCGCATCACCGACCGTCCGGGCGCGTTGATGGGTCTGCTCACTGACCTCGCCGAGATGCAGGTCAACGTCCTCAACGTCAACCACGACCGCGCATCGGAGTCGCTGGGCGTACGCCAGGTCGATGTCGACATGCAGGTGGCCACACGTGGACCGCAGCACCGAGCAGAGGTCAGGATGCGCCTGACCGAGCTCGGCTACGAGCTGATGTAGCTCTCTCTCAACCAGCGAGAAGGTCAGAACGGCTTCGTGTCGACGATCTCGACGGTGATGTTCTTGCCGTTGGGCGTTTCGTACGAGACGGAGTCGCCCTTCTTCTTGCCGAGCACGGCAGCACCGAGCGGCGAGGTCGGCGAGTAGACGTCGATCTCGACGCTGGAGTCCATGCTCAGGAGCTCACGCGAGCCGAGCAGGAACTGCTCGGTGTCGGTGTCGCCCTTGAAGCGGATCGTGACGATCATGCCGTTGTCGACGACGCCGTCGTCGGCAGGCTTGTCGCCGACCTCGGCGCGGCGGAGCATCTCTTCGAGCTGGCGAATGCGGGCTTCGGTCTTGCCCTGCTCCTCGCGCGCAGCGTGGTAGCCGCCGTTCTCCTTGAGGTCGCCCTCTTCGCGGGCTGAGGCGATCTTGGCGGTGATGTCTGCACGTACTTCGCCGGCCAGGTGCTCGAGCTCCTGCTTGAGGCGGTCGTACGCCTCCTGGGTCACCCAGATCGTCTCAGTCTCAGTTGGCTGAGTCATGACGGAGCTCCTTCCCAATGAATGCGGTGATACGTACCGCACCCCAGGCCGCTGCCCGGGGTGAATGGTCCAGATTATCACTCATTCAGCCGCTACACACGTCCTCAAGACACCCGTGACGGCCCTGCGCTCAGTCTCGACGCCGATCTCTATGCGGATCTCTTCATCGTCGATTGCAGGCAGCTCGACGGTCTTCTCGCCGACGATCGAGTGGTCGGCAGCCTGCGCGTAGACCGTGCATTCGACGTCGAGCGGGTCGGGGCGGACCACGTCGAGCTTGACCGTCACCTTGTGGTCGTCGACCACGTCATAGCCCCACACGCGAGCGGTGATGGGCTTGTCCTGGAAGCCGACCCAGGCGGCGAACGCGATACCGATCGTGATGCCGACTGCAGCGATCAGCGGCCAGAACCAGCGAGGCCGACTGCTGGTTCCGTAGCGAGCTCCGAGATCTGTCACGCCGCCAGTCTCTCAGACGGGATTTGCTCTCAGCCCTTCGCAATCTCCCTGAGTACGGCCTTGTCGAACGTCCGGTAGGGCAGCAGGTTCGACGCAGTCGCCATGATCTTGGCTTCGGTGCCGATCAGGTACTCCGCCTTCGGGCGACGTGAGAACAACGCGTGATGCGCGGCCTCGGCGACCTTGGCTGCCGGGATGCCTCCCGTACGCGCGCTCTTCGCCATACCGCGCATCGACTCGATGGTTCCGCCGTACAGCTCCATCGCTCGTGGTGACAGCGTGCCGGTGACCTCGTTGATCTGGTCGCCGGCCTTGTCCCAGATAGGCGTCGCGACGCTCGCGGGTGCCAGCACCGAGACGCCGATGCCCCAAGGCTTGAGCTCACGACGCAGCGACTCGGCCATGCCGTTGAGAGCGTGCTTCGACGCGGCATACGGGCCGATGAACGGTGCAGCCACGCGGCCGCCGATAGAGCTGGTGAAGACGATCCTCGCCCCGCCATGCTCGCGGAGCAGTGGCAGGAATGCCTGGGTGACTGCGAGCTGACCGATCACGTTGACCTCGAGCTGCTTGCGGAACTCGTCGAGGTCGACGAACTCAAGTGGCCCGCCCACGGCAATGCCGGCGTTGTTGACCACACCTCGGAGCTTGGTGTTGCCGAGCGCCGCGCGGACGGTCTCTGCCGCTGCCAGCGCCTCCGCGGCCGAGGTGACATCGAGGCGTACGGGTGTGACCAACGGGTGCTGGGCGACGCTGGAAAGATCACGAACAGCGGCGATAACGCGGATGTTGTCGTCGGCGAGGTTCTTGACCATCGCCTCGCCGATGCCGGTCGATGCGCCGGTGACGAGCACTGCCTCGGTGGGAGTCATGGCTCCATCGTCGCCCAGGAACACCCTGCCTGTGGCGCTTGTTGTCAGAGTGCGAGGATTTCCAAACAGTCATCGAAGGAGAACTGTGGCCGACAAGCTGCGCCTCATGCACGTGCATGCGCACCCCGACGACGAGTCGAGCAAGGGTGCCGCGTCCACCGCCAAGTACGTCGCCGAGGGAGTCGACGTGCACGTTGCCACGTGCACCGGCGGCGAGCGCGGATCGATCCTCAACCCCGGGTTCAAGCACCCGGGCATCGAGGACAACCCCGAGCTGATCACCGAGATTCGTCGCGAGGAGATGGACCGGGCTCGCGAGATCCTCGGTATCACCCAGGACTGGCTCGGCTTCGTCGACTCCGGCTGGCCGGAAGGCAACCCCAAGCCGCCGCTGCCTGAGGATTGCTTCGCTCTTGTGCCGATTGAAGAGGCGGCCGAGCCCCTCGTACGACTCATCCGGTCGTTCAAGCCGCAGGTGCTGACGACGTATGACGAGAACGGCGGCTACCCGCACCCCGACCACATCAAGTGCCACGAGATCAGCGTCTACGCGTTCGAGGCCGCGGCTGATCCGGCGCGCTACCCCGACGCTGGCGAGCCCTGGCAGGTGTCGAAGCTCTACTACCAGCTCGGCTGGAGCTGGCAGCGCATGGACGCCATCGCCAGGGGCATGGAGAAGCATGGACTCGAGAACCCGTACGCCGAGCGATTCGCCGACTGGGAGCGCAAGCCTGAGGACGAGGCACGCCTGACGACGCGGGTCGAGTGCGGGGAGTATTTCCACGTACGCGATGCAGCGCTGCTGGCACATGCGACGCAGATCGACCCTGATGGATTCTGGTTCGCGATCCCGCACGAGGTCCAGGTCGAGGCCTGGCCGACCGAGGACTATCAGCTCGTCACGTCACACGTCGAGACGAGCGTCCCCGAGACTGATTTGTTTGCCGGCCTGCGCTGATCGCTCGCTGTGTGGCGGAGGTTAGGCTCGGGACATGAACTCGTACGTCTTCGCAGCCCTCGTCGCCGCCGAAAAGCCACTCACGCCCGAGAACGTCCGGCCGGGGTGGATCGCCATGGTGACGGTGCTCGCGCTGGTCGTGGCGACGTTCTTCCTGGCGCGGTCGTTCCTCAAGCACTCGCGCAAGGCCCAGCAGCCCTGGGAAGGCGAAGACTCCAACGATTGAGCTCGGCTCAGTGAGCGCGACCTTTGGGCATCAACTTGTTACCTGCCCGAATTGTGTTGATTCGTAGTCGGTCAGCGAGCCTGCCGACTGCCGCACCGGCGGCCCCTTCCTGTTCAGGCGCCTCGTATGTCACCGCGTCCCCGACTCGTACGGTGCCCGCTTGGGCGATGTCGGTGTAGACGCCGAAGCAACGATCGCCATGCCGAGCGACGGTGCGGGAGACCTCGGGGTCGGCCGCGATGCCAAGCTGTTCGCGCATCGGCACCGAGCAGCGTACGGCCGGAATCTCGACACTCAGGGCCATGTCGCCGGCACGAAGCGTCCCGCCGACCCATGCCTGCTCGACCAAGCCGTCGCCTTCGGTGTCGATGACGATGTTGGGTCGGAATCTCCGCGGGTCGAAGTCTCCACCGAGTGCGGCCATCGTCCGCAGGCTTGACGTCGTCAGGACGTGCACGGCGTACGCGTCGGCAAAGATCCCGATCGGAGTTGCGTAGATCGAGAGCTGGAGGAGCTTGCGGATCGGGAACATCGAGAAGTCCGGCAGTGGCTCGTCGTCGGTGAGCGCCCACTGCGAGCGAATGTCGCGCTTGGACGCCAGCACTCCTCGATAGCCGGCCTTGTCGTTCATCGGTGGCAGCGGCACGAGGGCGACCCGCTTCCCAACCAGCTCGGTGAGTCTTGCATCGAGCCGTTCGCGGTCGTCGCTGGTGATCTCGGTCCCGTCCGGAAACGTGACCCTGACGTCGGCAACATCGCCAGGACCGACACCGGCGGGAGGCTCCTCGACGAATCGCGCCGTACATCCGAGCAGTGCAGGGAGCCGACGAGCCGTGGTGACAGCTCCCAGCTCGAGGTCGCGTACCGCCCACATTCGGTCGCCATGGAGGGCGCGGTGGTCGAGGGTCGAGCTCTTGAGCTCCTCGCCGCCCATCGATTTCACTGGATAACGCCACAGGGCGGTCACGTTGCCGAGGGTCATGTGTCGACGTTAGCCCTGAAATGGCAACTCAAAGAGGCGTTCTGGCCCTTTGGTCATGCACGGATTCTGGAGTGGAGCAGAGCCGCCTAGGGTGAATGCATGTCGAATCGCCTCGCGCAGGCCACGAGTCCTTACCTCCAGCAGCACGCCGACAACCCGGTCGACTGGTGGGAGTGGAGCGACGAGGCGTTCGCCGAGGCCAAGAAGCTCGACCGACCGATCCTGCTGAGCATCGGCTACGCCGCATGCCACTGGTGCCACGTGATGGCGCACGAGTCGTTCGAGGACGAGGCGACCGCGGCGTACATGAACGAGCACTACATCAACATCAAGGTCGACCGCGAGGAGCGCCCCGATGTCGACGCGGTCTACATGAGTGCGACGCAGGCGATGACCGGCCAGGGCGGCTGGCCGATGACGTGTGTGCTGACGCCGGAGGGTGAGCCGTACTTCGCGGGTACGTACTTCCCGCCCGAGCCGCGGCAGGGCAGCCCCGCCTTCACCCAGGTACTGCAGGCGCTGTCGGATGCGTGGAACGAGCGCCGCGACGAGGTGCTGACGGTCAGCAAGGACGTGCTCTCGCACCTGCGGTCGGGTGTCGACCCGGTCGGTGGAGCGCTCGGCGTTGAGCAGCTCGATGGCGCCGTCGAGTCGCTGGCGAAGCAGTACGACGCCGAGTCCGGGGGATTCGGCAGCAGCCCGAAGTTTCCGCCGTCGATGGTGCTGGAGTTCCTGCTCCGCAATGCAGCGCGTACGGGTTCGCAGCAGGCGTTGGATCTCGTCGCTGGTACGTGCGAGGCGATGGCGTGGGGCGGGATGTACGACCAGCTGTCCGGCGGCTTCGCCCGCTACAGCGTCGATCGGTTCTGGCGCGTCCCGCACTTCGAGAAGATGCTCTACGACAACGCGCTCCTGCTTCGCGTCTACCTGCACTGGTGGCGGCAGACCAGGTCTCCGCTCGCCGCCCGTATCGCGCGCGAGACCGGCCGCTTCATCATCGATGAGCTCGGTACGCCGGAGGGCGGCTTCGCCTCGGCGCTCGATGCCGACAGTGACGGCCACGAAGGCACGTTCTACGTATGGAACCCCAACCAGCTCATGCGCACGCTCGGTCCCGCCGACGGCGCCTGGGCGACCGAGTTGCTCGGAGTCACCGGCGCTGGAACGTTCGAGCGTGGGTTCTCGACCCTGCAGCTGCTGGAGGATCCCGACGACGAGGCGCGGTGGAGCGACGTACGCGCCAAGCTCCTCGACGCTCGTGCCGCTCGCACACGTCCCGCGCGGGACGACAAGGTCGTCGCGTCTTGGAACGGTCTGGCCATCACGGCTCTGGCCGAGGCGGGCGTACTGCTCGAGGAGCCGGACTTCACTGCCGCCGCGATCCGCGCCGCGGAACTGCTGGCGACAGTGCATATTCAAGACGGGCACTCGGACGACCGCCTCGTACGTACGTCTCGTGACGGAGTCGCCTCTACTCACGCCGGTGTGCTCGAGGACC
Organism: Propionibacteriales bacterium; assembly: GCA_038256885.1. Classification (GTDB taxonomy): domain Bacteria; phylum Actinomycetota; class Actinomycetes; order Propionibacteriales; family Nocardioidaceae; genus Aeromicrobium. The sequence goes on along the minus strand of JBBSJW010000007.1, from coordinate 27,131 downwards.
ACGGTGCTGTGGCTGAGGCGTTCCTGGCGGTGCTCGGCATCACGGGAGATGCCGTGTGGCTCGACCGCGCTCGCACACTGCTCGACCGTGTCGTCGACCATTTCGCGGACCCGGCCGGTGGGTTCTTCGACACCGCTGACGATGCCGAGGCGCTGGTCGTTCGTCCGAAGGACGCGTCCGACAACGCCTATCCGTCAGGTACGTCGGCGGCCGTCACGGCGTTGATCTCGTTCGCCGCGATCACCGGAGACCATCGCTATCGCGCCGCCGCCGAGTCGGGCATCGCGTCGGCAGCATCGGTTGCCACCCAGGTGCCGCGATTCGCTGGATGGACGCTTGCTGCGGCCGAGGCCGTTGTCGCCGGGCCGTTGGAGATCGCTGTCGTGGGAGCAGAGCGGAACGAGCTGCACCGCGCAGCCCTCAGCCTGACGTCACCTGGCGCCGTGGTAGTCGCCGGCGAGGTCGGCACCGCCATCCCGTTGTTCGATCAACGTGCTCTCGTAGACGGCAAGACGGCGGCGTACGTATGTCGTGGCTTCGTCTGCGAACGCCCTGTGACCAGCGTCGAGGAGCTGCTCGCCCGTTAGTACTGCTGGTAGGCCAAGAGTGAGACGCCGATGTAGTGGACGATGAACGCGGCGATGGTGAGGGTGTGGAAGATCTCGTGGAAGCCGTACCAGTTGGGCCAGGGGTCGGGCTTCTTGAAGCCGTAGACGAAGGCGCCCAACGTGTAGAGCCCACCGCCGACCGCGAGCAGAACGATGACGGCAGTTGAGCCGTTCTCCTTGAACTCTGGCAGCCAGAACACCGCGGCCCAGCCCAACGCGATGTAGATCGGGACGTACAGCCAGCGCGGTGCGCCGACCCAGAACACCCGGAACAGCAGGCCGAGGATCGCGCCACCCCAGACGAGCGACAACAGCTGCCAGGCGTCCTTGGAGTCGAGCAACAGCAGGGCGAACGGCGTGTACGAACCGGCGATCAGCACGAAGATGTTGGCGTGGTCGAAACGCTTCCAGCGTGCTTTGGCTGTGGCTGACCAGCGGCCGGCGTGATAGACCGCGCTGACACCGAACAGCAGCAGGGCACTGACCATGAACACTGCGACGCCGGCGCGAACCTTGACGCTGTCGGCAACGACCAGCATGACGAGGAAGCCGAAGAACGCCAGGGGCCACGTCGCGGCATGGAGCCACCCGCGGAGCTTGGGCTTGATCTCCTGGGCCGTCTCCCTGAGACGCTCGCCAACCTCTTGGACAATGCCTTCAGGTTCGCGATCGCTCATGCCATGGCCGTCGTGAAAAACGAACGGTACAACGGCAATGGCCTGAGTGCCCTGATGATGTACTCGCTCCGATCGTCCATGCGATTACCCTAGCCGCATGTCACTGAGCAACTTGGTCTACGGGGCGTACGAGAGACGGCTTGCCAAGCGACTCGATCCCACACGGCTCCCACACCATGTCGGAGCCATCGTCGACGGCAACCGCAGGTGGGCCAAGCGCGGCGGTGCGAAGTTCGAGCACGGCTACAAAGCCGGTGCCGACAAGATCTCCGAGTTCGCCACTTGGTGCGATGACCTGGGCGTCGAGATCGTCACGCTGTGGCTGCTCTCGACCGACAACCTGCAACGTCCTGCTGAAGAAGTCGGCAGCATCCTGGCCGCTGTCGAGAACCTCATGGAGCGGCTCGCCAGCGAAGGTCGCTGGTCGCTCGCCGTCATCGGCAACCTCGACATGTTGCCCTCGGAGGCAGCCGGTCGTATGAAGAAGCTCGCCGACTCCACCTCCGCGGTGCAGGGCATGCGCGTCAACATCTGCGTCGGTTACGGCGGTCGCCAAGAGCTCACCGACGCGATGCGGTCCCTCCTGCTCGAGCAGGCTGCTGCCGGTCGCTCGCTCGAAGAAGTCGCCTCGACGCTCGAGGTCGATGACATTGCCGAGCACCTCTACACGAAGGGCCAGCCCGATCCGGACCTCGTGATCCGTACGTCGGGCGAGCAGCGGCTCTCTGGGTTCCTGCTGTGGCAGAGCGTGCACTCTGAGTTCTATTTCAGCGATGCGCTGTGGCCCGCCTTCCGCCACGTCGACTTCCTCCGCGCCATGCGCTCGTACGCGCTACGCGAGCGCCGCTTCGGCGCCTAGCCCCACGATTTGATGCGATGGGCGTCAAGATTCGGCAGGAACTCATGCGCAGTGCATCGAATCGGGTGGGTCGGCTAAGAGTTAACGCCAGAGACACACGAGGTCGGGCGTGTCTTCCCCAAATGTCGGTTCGGCAGGCATACGTTCGAAGGGTGTTGACGCTCGCCCCTGAGCAACGAGATCTGGCCCTTTCCGCCGAGTAAGAGCCGGCGCAGGGCGCGCGCGGGCTCGTATGGGAGACATAGCTGTGGCTGCTAAGAAGAGCACGAGCCCGGTCCGCCGCACGTACGTCCTGGACACCAGTGTCCTGTTGGCGGACCCCAACGCGGTCAATCGTTTCCATGAGCACGAAGTGGTCATACCCGTTGTGGTGATCACCGAGCTCGAAGGCAAACGGCATGATCCCGAGCTTGGCTACTTCGCGCGCAGCGCTCTGCGGTTCCTCGACGATCTCCGCGTCCAACACGGGACCCTCGACAAACCGTTGCCGATCGGTGACGAAGGCGGCACGATCCGGGTCGAGCTCAACCACACCGACTCCTCATCGCTGCCGTCAGGCTTCAGGCTCGGCGACAACGACACCCGCATCCTGTCGGTGGCCAAAAACCTCGCCGGCGAAGGCTTCGACGTCACGATCGTCTCCAAGGACCTGCCGATGCGCGTCAAGGCATCTGCGGTTGGTCTCGTCGCAGAGGAGTACCGCGCCGAGCTCGCACTCGAGTCCGGCTGGACCGGTATGCGTGAGCTTGAGGTCGAGAGCGTCGACCTGGACACGCTGTACGAGACCGGATTCCTCGACCTCACCAGCCCCAATCTTGAGGGGGCGCGTGACCTGCCGTGTCACACCGGACTGGTGCTGGTCTCGGACAAGGGCAGCGGCCTCGGCCGGATCACCGCAGACAAGCAGATCCAGCTCGTACGCGGCGATCGCGATGCGTTCGGCATCCACGGCCGCTCCGCGGAGCAGCGGGTTGCCCTGGACCTGTTGCTCGACCCCGAGATCGGCATCGTGTCCCTCGGCGGTCGCGCCGGAACCGGCAAGTCGGCGATGGCGTTGTGCGCCGGACTCGAAGCCACCATGGAACGCGGCCAGCACAAGAAGGTCGTCATCTTCCGGCCCCTCTACGCCGTCGGTGGACAGGAGCTCGGCTACCTCCCCGGCAGCGAGTCCGAGAAGATGGGCCCCTGGGGTCAGGCTGTGTTCGACACGCTCGGTGCTGTCGCTTCGCCGGCCGTCATTGAGGAGATCCTCGACCGCGGCATGCTCGAGGTGCTCCCGCTGACCCACATCCGTGGCCGCTCGCTGCACGACTCCTTCGTCATCGTCGACGAGGCACAGTCGCTGGAGCGCAATGTGCTCCTGACCGTGCTGTCGCGCATCGGCGCCAACTCCAAGGTCGTACTCACCCACGACGTCGCCCAGCGCGACAACCTGCGAGTCGGTCGCCATGACGGTGTCGTCGCCGTGGTCGAGAAGCTCAAGGGTCACCCGCTCTTCGCGCACGTCACGCTGACCCGCTCCGAGCGTTCGCCGGTGGCGGCACTGGTGACGGAAATGCTCGAAGACGTAACTCTGTAGCGCCTAACCCGACCTCGGTCCTGTGGCAGAGTGACGGCGTGAGCGTTCGAGGGAGACGAATCGCGGCCGTCGGCCTCGTGTTTGCCCTGCTCGCAGCATGTGGCAGCAACGCGAAGCCGGGGTCCACGGTCACGCTCAACTGGTACGTCGGCCCCGACCGGATCGACGCCCCAGCGTTGGCGACGTCATGCAGCACGGCGGACTACCGGATTGCCGTCAAGGAGCTGCCGACGGACGTCAACGAACGGCACCAGGCACTCGTACGACGGCTCGTCGCCAAGGACACCTCGATCGACCTGCTGAGCCTCGACTCGGCGTTCACGGCGGAGTTCGCGGAGGCGCAGTTCTTGGCGCCCGTACCCGAGGACCTGATCCCGGAGTACAGCAAGGACATCGTGCCCGCTGCCCTCCAGGCGGCAACGTACGAGAATGCGCTCGTCGTCGCGCCGTGGTGGTTCGACCCGCAGCTCCTCTGGTTCCGCGGGAAGGTCGCCGAGCGGGCGGGCCTCGACACGACCAAGGCGGTGAGCTGGGACGCGCTGATCGCGGGCGCCCAACGCCTTGGCCTCACCGTACAGATCGACGATCCCGACGGGTCGGGGCTCAGTGAGTGGCTCAATGCGCTCATCGCGGGAAGCGATGGGGAACTGATCGCCGGTACGGGGCGCAGCGCCAAGGTGGGTCTCGACTCTGACGCGGGGCGCGCGGCCGCTGGAGTCGTGAAGTTCTACAACGATGCCAAGGTCGGACCCGGCCCGTCGCGCAATGCGCTGGAGGCCTTCGCGGCCCCGAACGGTGGGTTCCTCTTGGCGCCCAGCTCGGTCATCTCCGATCCCGCGCTGGCCGGCGTCGCAGCTGACATGGGGTGGGCGCCCTACCCGATGAACGGAACGACCAGCGTCGCACCACTGGCTGGGATCGGCCTCGCCGTGCCGCTGTACGCAACGCACACCGACCTCTCGTACAGAGCCATCTCGTGCCTGACATCTCCGTCAGTCATGCGCGCGATCATGAGCAGCGCGGGTCACAGCTCAAGCCGACTCACGACGTACGACGACCCGGCTCTGGGCACGACCTTCCCGATGGCGCTCGTCACGAAGGCTGCTGTGACGTCCGGGCGAGCCGTGCCCACGACGCCCTACTGGAATCTCGTGCGCAGAGCGATCGACGATTCATGGCTCCCGCTGACCGGAGTCAACGACGACACCCCGAAGAACTCGCAGCGAATCGTCACCGCTCGCCTGCGAGGTGATCTCCCATGAAGTTCGTGAAGAAGCCGGCTTTCGTGAGGATGCCAGGGATCGGTCGGCCGAAGGCGCCAAGGTCGCTGAGAGGTTGGATATGGCTCGCACCCGCGGTCGTCGTGCTTCTCGCGATCACGGCCTGGCCCATCGGACGCGCCGTGTGGTTGTCGATGTCGTCCTATTCGCTCACCAATCCCGAGGCGCGCAGGTCCGTGGGATTCGACAACTACGTCGAGATCCTGACCAACAAGACCTGGTGGCTCGCGATTGCTACGAGCCTGATCATCGTCGTCCTGGTCGTCGCGGTGCAGCTGGCGCTCGGCTTCGCCTTTGCGCTGGTCCTGCGCAGACTGACCCTGCTGTGGCCCGTCACCCGCGTGCTCGTGCTCTTGCCATTCACCGTCGCCGCAATCGTGACCGCCGTCGTGTGGCGCGACGCAGCAACGACGGGATTCCTCGCGAGCTGGTTCAGGCTCGACAGCGTCGGCCAGCTCGACCAGCTCGCTGCGGTGAGCCTCGGTGAGATCTGGCGCGGTACAGGCATCGTCGCGGTCATCTTGCTGGCTGGGCTCACCCAGGTATCCGGCCGCCTCCATGCGGCCGCAGTCGCCGACGGTGCGACCGGATGGCAGCGTCTGCAGCGGGTGATCCTGCCGGTCATGGGTCCGGCATTCGCGGTCGCGACCGCCTATCGCGCGCTGGACGCGTTCCGCGCGATCGAGGGTCCGCTGCTGGTCGACGAGCCGGGTGCCGACATACATACGGCTCCGCAGGTCATCTGGGACACGACGTTCTCGTCATTTGAGCTCGGGCTCGGCGCGGCGATGTCCATCGTGCTGCTGGCGATCGCCGCGGTGATGGGCGTGCTCCTCGTTCAGCTGTTCCGCGTGAGGAGGGTCGTATGAGCACTGTCGCCTTCGTCCCGTCCGTCCGGTCGCGCCTGTGGGCGTCCGGCACCTCGTTCGCTCTCGGTTTCGCCCTCGCCAACTACGGCATCCTCATGGTGGTTCGACCTGACCAGTGGCTGTGGCTCGCAGCGGCCGCCGTGCTGATGCTCACGGGTGCTGCGGGCATCCTGTTCGCCGACACCAATCGATCGGTCTCGTTCTGGGCTGTGCTCGGCCTCGAAGTGTTCCTGATGTTCACGCTCTTGCCCCTGCTGTGGACCTTCACCGTCGCCACGACACCAGCGGACCTGACTGCCAGATCACTGTGGCCGAACGAGGTCTCGTGGGAGACGTTCAGCGACGTCCTCGGCTCAGGCAGCATGAGACGGGCAGCGCTCACCTCCACGTTGGTCTCGGGCGTCGCGACGCTGGTGTCGATCCCGTTGGCGATCGCCGCGGCGTACGCGCTGGTGCGGCTCAGGGTCAAGGGGGGCCGCATTGCGTACGCGTTCGTCGTCGCCGTGCTGCTGATCCCGCTTGTGGCCCTCGCGGGACCGATCGCCGACCAGGTGATCTCGCTGGATCGCTTCGGCTCTCGCCTCTCGCTCATTCCTCCAGCTCTGCTGATCACCCTGCCACTGTCCGTCTGGCTGTTCGTCACGTTGTTCAAGCGCGCCCCTTGGTCGCTTGGCGAAGCCGTACGCGCCGACGGCGCCACGCGTCGTCAGTGGTTCACCCGGTTCGTCTTACCAGTCTTCGGCCCAGGCATCCTGCTGATCGCGTTCCTGGTCTTCGTCGTCGGCTCTCAGGACTACGTGCTCGGCGCAGCCCTGTCGACAACGGACGCGCCGCTGCCGGCGTCGTTGCTGATGGCCCGCGGCGATCTCGAGACTGCCTCGTCCGCGACGATTGCCGCCGCCGGACTGCTTTGGGCTGCGCTGCCGGTCCTCTTGCTTCTCGTGGCACCGCGCAGGATCCACCAACTTCTGGGAAGGTCATACCGATGACGTCGATCGAGCTCCGCAACCTGACAGTGGCTGGCCCGGGTGTCCGCCCGCTGCTGGACGACGTCAGCATCACCGTCCCGTCAGGCTCGACATTGGCGGTCATCGGTCCGGCCGGCGCCGGCAAGAGTCTGCTGCTGCGCGTCCTGGTGGGTCTGGAGGATCAGACGTTCGGCGAGATCCTGCTGGACGGAGTCGACGTCACGAAGTCCAACCCGCGAACGCGCGACCTGTCGATGGTGTTCCAGGACTTTTCGCTCCACCCGCAGCTCGATGCCTTCGACAATCTCGCGTTCTCGTCGACGCTGAGGCGCGAGAAGGCAGCGAAGAAGTTCCGCCGCGGCACCCACGACAAGGTCGCCATCTCCGACCGGGTCGACTCTGTCAGTGAGTTCCTCGCCCTGACCGACCTGCTTGAGCTCAAGCCAGCCGATCTCGACGAGGCGCAGCGCCAGCGGGTTGCGCTCGGACGTGCCCTCGTACGCGATGCCGCCGCCTACCTGTTCGATGACCCGTTCTCCAAGCAGGCACCGCGCGCCCGTCCGCACGTTCGCTCGGTGACCGCGCAGTGGCAGACCGAAGCGGGTCGTACGTCGATCTTCACGACCTCCGACATCGCCGAGGCGCTGACCCTCGCCGATCGAGTCGCCGTGCTGCACCAAGGTTTCGTGCACCAGGTCGGTACTCCACGCGAGCTCTACGAAGCGCCCAAGGACATGTTCGTCGCCGGATTCCTCGGCTCGCCGCCGATGAACCTCGTACCGGCGCGGCCGACCGGCAGTCAGCTCGTCATGCCACTGGCGACGATGTACCTAGATGACGAGCTGGCCAAGCGGATCGGCGATCGCGACCTCGTCGTGGTGGGCATTCGACCCGAGGACTGCCAGGAGTCGTCGAGCCCGCTTGCCGCGACCGTGACCGACAAGGTCGAGTTCACGACCCGTATCGACGACGTCGAGTGGCAGGGCAGCACCCAGCTCGCGTACCTCGGCTACGACACCGATCCAGACGTCGAGGCGCGGCTCAGCGAGGTCGAGGACCTGTTGGACTTTGACCTGTTCCAGAGCTTCGTGGTCGCCGAGCTTGCTGCGGAGAGCACTTTGAAGGCCGGGATGTCGATCCGCGTCGTGATCCCGCGATCCAAGATCAACGTGTTCGATCCGGAGACGGGCGAAAATCTCTCGCTCCCTCAAGACTGAGCATGGATCGCAGACTCCATTCTCTGCGTTTGGGGCTCCCAGCGGCCCTTCTCGGTGCGGTGTTCGGAGTCGCCTACGGAGTGATCTCGCTGGCCCGGTTCGACCGGTTTGCGCTCTCGTCGTGGGACAACGCCATTTTCGAGCAGGCGGTCCGCGGGTATGCACATTTCGGTGCGCCGACGATCGACGTACGCGGTGCCGGGTTCAACCAGCTCGGTGACCACTTCTCGCCGATTCTCGTGCTGATCGCGCCGTTCTACCGCCTGTTCCCGTCAGCGCAGACGATCCTGATCGCGCAGGCGGTCTTGCTGGCGATCTCGGTCGCGGTCATCACGGCGCTGGCCATCCGCCAGCTCGGCACTGTCATCGGAGTGGCGATCGGCGTCGCGTACGGCGCATCGTTTGGCTTGCTTGCCGCCGTGGAGGTCGACTTCCACGAGGTCGCGTTTGCGGCACCGCTGCTCGCGCTGGCAGGTGCTGCGTACGTCGAGCGTCGCTTCGGCGCTGTCGTGCTCTGGGCGTTGCCGCTCATCCTGGTCAAGGAGGAGTTCGGGCTAACGGTCGCCGTGATCGGAGGCGTGCTGTGGCTGGCCGGCGAACACCGTCGCGGCGTGGCTCTCGGCGCTCTCGGTCTCTTCGCCGCGGTGTTCATCGTCTTCGTGCTGATGCCGTCGATCACGCCCGACGGCTCCTACACGCATGCTGGTTCGCTGGGCGGCGAGCGCGGCATCCTCCCGACACTGTTCGATGAGGTCGACCGCAAAGCCGCAACCGTCGTGTTGACGGTGGCCATCACCGGTCTTGCTGCCCTGTTCTCGCCATGGCTGCTGCTGGTGCTGCCAACGTTCGCGTGGCGGTTCGCGGGTGACAACGCGTACTACTGGGGCACCGAGTGGCACTACTCGCTCGTGCTGATGCCGATCGTGTTCGTCGCGATGATCGACGCGATGTTGCGGTGGCCGCAGCTGCGCTGGGCGACCCTCCCAGCGCTGGCGGTCACGGGATTCATGCTGGTCAATTCGCCGCTGGTTGCGCTGTTCGAGTCCGAGACGTACGCCGAGTCGCCGCGTGCTGAGAACGCTCGTGAGGTGCTGTCCCTCGTGCCCAAGGGCTCGTCCGTCGAGACCGACATCGGGTTGATGACCCATCTGACAACGGACAACAGGGTCTATTGGCTCGGCACCCCCGGCAATCCATCACCCGAATACGTCCTGTTCGACGTCGAGTCGAACATCGGCTCACCGTCGGATGCCGTCACGTACGCGCAGGACAAATATGGCGGGGCCTACGAACTTCTGTATGGAAAGGGCGGCTACCTCCTCGCCCATCGCGTCACAGACTGAGGTGCATGACGTGCAGGCCGACGAGGCCATGTACGCGGTGGTCGAACGCTTCGGGAACGGTCCCGATGATCGCGAAGCCCAGGTCCTGCCAGAGCTTGACCGCCGAGGTGTTGGTCTCGACGACGGCGTTGAACTGAATCGCCCGATATCCCTCAGCCCGAGCCCACTCGATCATGTGTACGCCGAGATGCCTGCCGACGCCCTTGCCGCGGGCAGCGGGATCGACCATGAAGCTCGCCGTCGCGACGTGTGCGCCCCGGCCCGGCCGATTGGGGCCCATCTTGGCTGAACCCAGCACCACGTCGTCCTCGATGGCGACGACGGTTCGCCCGGGAGCTGGCTCCATCCACAGCGCCTTGGCAGAGTCGCTCGTCAGGTCTTCCGGGTACGCGTAGGTCTGGCCGTCCTTGACGATGACGTCGAAGAACGGCCAGATCTGCGACCAGTCAGCGTCGGTCGCAGGGCGAAGAATCAAGGGTGGGTCATGGACATGACGTCGAGCGCCTTGTCCAGGTCAGCCTCGCTGATGTCGCCTCGCTCGACGAAGCCCATCTCGATGACGACCTGACGGATCGTCTTCTTCTCCTTGACCGACTGCTTGGCGACCTTTGCCGCGTTCTCGTAGCCGATGAAGCGGTTGAGCGGTGTGACCACCGACGGCGAGGACTGGGCGAGCTCGAGGCAACGCTCTTCGTTGGCAGTGATGCCGTCGATGCAGCGGTCGGCGAGCACCTTCGAGGAGTTGCTGAGCAGGCGCATCGACTCGAGCAGGTTGCGGCCGATGACCGGCAGCATCACGTTGAGCTCGAACGCACCCGAGGCGCCGGCGGTGGCGATCGTCGCGTCATTGCCGATGACCTGGGCGCACACCATCAGGGTCGCTTCGGGAAGGACCGGGTTGACCTTGCCGGGCATGATGCTCGAGCCGGGCTGCAGGTCGGGGAGGTTGATCTCGCCGAGTCCCGTACGCGGGCCTGAGCCCATCCAACGGAGGTCGTTGCAGATCTTGGTCAGGCTGACGGCGATCGTACGAAGCTGGCCCGACATCTCGACGAGTCCGTCGCGGGCGCCCTGTGCCTCGAAGTGGTCGACCGCTTCGGTGACGGGAAGGCCGCTGCCTTCGGCGAGCAGCTCGATGACGCGCTGAGGGAAGCCGATCGGTGTGTTGATGCCGGTGCCGACGGCGGTGCCACCGAGCGGAACCTCAGCCGTACGCGGGAGAGATGCCTCGATGCGCTCGATTCCACGGCGCACCTGCATGGCGTAACCGGCGAACTCCTGACCGAGCGTGACCGGGGTGGCGTCCATGAGGTGCGTGCGACCCGACTTCACGACCTGCGCGAACTCCTTGGCCTTGCGCTCCAAGGACTGAGCCAGGTGGTCGAGGGCAGGGATGAGCTCGTTGGTGGCCGACGCGGTGGCGGCAACGTGGATCGAGGTCGGGAAGACGTCGTTCGACGACTGCGACGCGTTGACATGGTCGTTGGGGTGCACGGGCTTGCCGAGCTTGCTCGTTGCGAGGTTGGCGAGCACCTCGTTGGTGTTCATGTTGCTCGACGTGCCAGAGCCGGTCTGGAACACGTCGATCGGGAACTGCGCATCGTGCTGACCGGTGGCGACCTCGTCTGCAGCGGCGACGATCGCGTCAGCCATGTCCTGCTCGAGGATGCCGAGCTCGGCATTGGCCTTGGCGCAGGCAGCCTTGATCTGGGCCAGCGCGCGGATCTGCGCAGACTCGATCGGGGTGCCGGAGATCGGGAAGTTCTCGATGGCGCGCTGGGTCTGGGCGCTCCACAAGGCGTCAACAGGCACCTTGACCTCGCCCATGGTGTCGTGCTCGATGCGATATTCGGTCATGACTCCGACGATATCGCTGAGTACTCCGGCGACTTCAGGTGCCCGTCACCCCGCGGATGGGTAGCCGATGCCTTCGGTTCGCGCCCGCTCCATGTCGTCGGCGAGGTGCGGCTGGTTGTACGGTCCGGGCTCGCGCAGCCGGTCGATCACGTTCTGGACCGTGACGGGGTCCTTGTCCTGGCTCATCTTCACCTTGCAGGTGAACCGGTCGATCGGGATGCGCAGACCCACGGTTCCGCGAGCGATCGGAGGCGCCCACTCCTGGTCGAGCCACATGGGGTCATCGACGTGCTGCTCGAAGTGGGCGACCAACTTGGTCAGTACGGCCAGGTTGGCGTCGGCATCGAGGATCTCGGGCGTGCCGTGGCAGTGGACGGCACTGAAGTTCCAGGTTGGTGCCTGGCTCGATCCAGGCGCGTACCAGCTGGGCGAGACGTATCCATGCTGTCCCTGGAACACGATCAGCACCTCGCGGTCGGCGAAGTCGTGCACCTTGTCGTCGGGCCGACCGACGTGAGTGACGAGGACGAGCTCGTCGGTCGTGTCGTCAAGCAGGAGCGGGTAGTGAGACGCGACCAGCTCGCCGTCGTTGTTGCTGACGATCATCGCCCAGGGATTGTCGGCGATGATCTGCCGTACGACCGCGACATCGGTGGACGCGTGGAAGTCGCTGTGCCTCACGACGACACAGACCGCTTGGTGTTGCGCTCGATTGCGTCGATGAACGTGTCGTAGAGCTCGGGTGGCAGATCGTGGCCCATTCCGCCGATCTCGATGTGCTCGGCTCCGGGGATCGCGGCCGCGGTGGCCTTGCCTCCCGAACGGTGCACCAGTGGGTCCTTCATGCCATGGATGACCGTGACAGGCAGGTCGAGCTTGGCGAGATCCTCGGAGCGATCGGCCGCGCTGAGCACGGCCAGCATGTGTCGTACGGTCCCGCTCGCCGACCAGCCGCGGTCGTACGTCTCGATGGCGCGAGCACGAGTCGCTTCCTCAGCGGCGGGGAAGGCTGGCGAGCCGATGACGGTCGATGCCCTCAGGGACCTGGCGATGTAGGTGTCGCGAGTGTTGCCCGCCGAAGACATGAGCGCCGGGATGACGCGTGGGTTCTGCCAACCGACCGTGCGCTTGCCGGTCGTCGACATGATCGAGGTGAGGGACAGGACGCGCTCAGGGTGGGAGATGCAGATCGTCTGCGCGATCATGCCGCCCATCGAGACGCCGACCATGTTGACCCGGTCGAGCCCGAGGTGGTCGAGGAGTCCTAGAGCGTCCTCGGCGAAGTCGGCCAGGCCGTACGGCGGGGTGACGCGGCCGAGGTAGGCCTTGTAGACCGTCGACTTGGCGACCCGATGCTGGTCGAGCTTGGTCGACCGGCCAGTGTCGCGGTTGTCGTAGCGAATGACGAAGAAGCCCCGCGCGGCAAGGCGTTCGCAGAAGTCGACGGACCACCAGTTCATCGGCCCGCCCATGCCCATGATCAGCAGGAGTGGCGGATCCTCGGCGTTGCCGAAGGTCTCGTAGCAGATGTCGATGCCCGAGGGCAGCGACGCAAACAGCTCTCCCGATGAAGTCATGCGTCCTTCTTGCCGTGGCTCAGTGTTCGTAGTCGATGGCGGAGTAGGCCTGGAGCTTTTCCAGGCTGTGCTCGCTGGTGATCTTGCGGATCGTACCGCTGCGGGAGCGCATCACGATCGACTCCGTGTAGGCCTTGCCGGCGCCGTAGCGGACTCCGTGCATGAGCTCGCCATCGGTGATGCCGGTTGCCACGAAGAAGCAGTCGTCGGCGTTGACCAGGTCGTTGGTCAGGAGGACGCGGTCGAGGTCGTGACCTGCGTCGATGGCGCGCTGGCGCTCGTCATCGTCGATCGGCCACAGCTTGCCCTGGATCGTGCCGCCGATTGCCTTGATCGCGCAGGCGGTGATGATGCCCTCGGGGGTGCCGCCGATGCCGATGAGCAGGTCGACACCCGTGTCGGGGCGCGCTGCCGTGATGCCGCCGGCAACATCGCCGTCGATGATGAACTTGATGCGTGCTCCCGCGGCGCGGATCTCGTCGACGATGCCCTGGTGGCGCGGCCGGTCGAGTACGCAGACCGTGACGTCGCTGACCGAGATGCCCTTCGCCTTGGCCACCAGCGAGATGTTCTCGGCGACTGGCAGGCGGATGTCGACGACATCGGCAGCCTCGGGGCCGGCGATGAGCTTCTCCATGTAGAACACGGCCGACGGGTCATACATCGAGCCGCGAGGCGCAACCGCCATGACGGACACCGCATTGGGCAGGCTCTTGGCGGTGAGCGTCGTACCGTCGATCGGGTCGACGGCCACGTCGGTCTCCGCGCCGGTGCCGTCGCCGACCTGCTCGCCGTTGAACAGCATGGGGGCTTCGTCCTTCTCGCCCTCACCGATGACGACGATGCCGTTCATGGGCACGGTGTTGATGAGCTTGCGCATCGCGTTGACCGCGACGCCATCGGCGCCGTTCTTGTCGCCGCGTCCGACCCAGCGTCCGGCCGCCATGGCTCCTGCCTCGGTGACGCGTACGAGGTCGAGCGCGAGGTTGCGGTCTGGGGCATGGGAGTCTGGCTGGAGGTGGTCCACGGCCGCATCTTACCGGTACGCCGTGGGGGTCCGCGAAGTCAGGAACGTAGGGTGACAGCGCTGAAACAGACAAAGCCCACGGATGGGAGCACCCACATGAGTTCGAGCGGATCGTCGCGTGGCAACCCGTCGATGGGTGATGTCGTGCGATCGGTTGCGGTGCTCGGTGCCTTGGTTGTCGCCCTGTGGGGATTCGGCCAGCTGTTCGTCAGAACGCCGGACGACACGATCAAGCCGATCGACTACATGGACACGGTGCGCAGCGCCCGCCCCGCAGCTGAGTTCGAGCTGCTGGCTCCAGCCACGCTGCCGAAGGGATGGGCTGCGACCTCGGCGCGGTTCACCCCTACGTCATGGCATCTCGGTGTGGTCACGGATGACGAGGAGTACGTCGGACTCGAGCAGGCCAAGGTCGAGGCCAAGCAGCTCATCAACGACTACGCCAAGGACAGCAAGGCGGCTGGCAAAGCCACGATTGGCGGCGAGACCTGGGACCTTCGCAAAGGTCCGGACGGTGACGTGACATTCGTACGCAGCGAGTCAGGACTGACGACGCTCGTGACAGGGGAGGCGCCGCGGGCCGACGTCGAGGCCTACGTGTCGTCGCTCTCTGCGTCCTGATCAGGCGCACCCTGATCGGGTAGCCCGGCTGCCGCAGCCAGGCGTGAACGAGCGCCGTCGAGCCACTGCTGGCAGACCTTGGCCAGCAGCTCACCCCGCTCCCACAAGGCCAGCGACTCATCAAGGCTGGTGCCACCGACCTCGAGCTTCTGCACCACGGAGATGAGCTCGTCGCGGGCCTGCTCGTAGGGAATCTCTGGTGTGTCAGCCATGGTCCTCAACCTGTTCTTCAATGGGCACGGTTTCTTCAATTGGCTCAGTGCTTGTTGTGTCGGTGGCGCGTACGCCGACGCTGCCGTCAGCCAGTCGGATGCTGAACCCGACATCAGGCGCGACTTGGTCGATCGACCGCAGAACTGTGCCGTCGGCGAGGTGAGCCACGGCGTAGCCGCGCTCGAGAGTCGCGAGCGGTGACAGCGTCCGTACGCGCGCCAAGTGGTGACCGATCTCGTCGCTCGAACGGTCGAGGCGGTGCGTGACGGACCGTCGTGCCCGGTCGCGGGCTTCGTGGATGACGCTCTCCTGCAGGTCAACGACGGTCAACGGGTTGGCCATTACGGGGCGCGAACGAATCGCCGCTAGCCCTCGCGATTCGCGCTCGAGGATCGCCCGGATGGCCATGCTGGCGCGCTCGCGCATCGAGGCGACTCCCGCGAGCTCCTCGCGTACGTCGGGGACGATGCGCTTGGCCGCATCAGTGGGGGTGGATGCGCGCAGGTCAGCGACCAGGTCAAGCAGCGGGACATCGGGCTCGTGGCCAATGGCGCTGACGACCGGCTTGGCGATGGCATAGACCGCGCGGATGAGGCCTTCGTCGGAGAAGGGCAGGAGGTCTTCGATCGATCCACCCCCGCGGGCGATCACGATAACGTCGACCGAGTCGTCCTGGGCCAGTCGCTGGAGGGCTCCCATGACGTCCGCCGCGGAGCTGCTGCCCTGCATCAGGGCGTGGCGGACGACGAACCGAACGTCTGGCCAGCGCAGGCGGGCATTCTCCAGGATGTCGCGTTCGGCGGCTGATGCCTTGCCGGTGATCAGGCCGATGCCGCGGGGGAGCAGTGGGAGGGGCTTCTTGAGTCGCGGGTCGAACAGGCCTTCGGCGGCGAGCAGCTGCTTGCGGCGCTCGAGCTGAGCTAGCAGCTCGCCTTCTCCTTGCGGTCGGATCTCACGCAGCTCCAGGGACAGCGAGCCGCGGGGCGAGTAGAACGTCGGCTTGGCGTGGACGATGACGCGCGCGCCTTCGGTGATGGGCGTAGGGGACGCATCGAGAATCATCGAGCTGCAGGTCGCGTCGATCGAGATCTTGGCGGTGAGGTCACGAAGGGTCAGGAAGCAGACGCCCTGGCGACGGGTGAGCTGGGCGATCTCGGCCTCGACCCACACCGCGCCAAGTCGGTTGATGTAGCCATCGAGGAGCTGCGAGATCTGCCGCAGCGGTGCCGGCTTCTCCGCCGACGTCTCGAGTGCCATACGCACACCCTAGGGGGATGGAGCGACAGCAGGGTTCCGCCTTTCCGGTGTCGCCTAGGATGGAGTCATGACTGAAGTGTCGCTCGGTATGCCGGCTGTCGGCGGCAGCGTTCTGCTCGCTGACCCACGCGGCTACTGCGCCGGAGTTGACCGTGCCGTGATCACGGTCGAGAAGGCTCTCGACCTCTATGGCGCACCGGTCTACGTACGCAAGGAGATCGTGCACAACAAGCACGTCGTCAACAATCTGCGAGATCGCGGGGCGATCTTCGTCGAGGAGCTCGACGAGGTGCCCGAGGGCGCAACCGTCGTCTTCTCGGCGCACGGTGTCTCACCGATGGTGCATGCCGAAGCCGCCGACCGGAGCCTCAAGACGATCGATGCCACCTGCCCGCTGGTGACCAAGGTGCACCACGAGGCTCGCCGCTTCGCCAGCGAGGGCTACAGCATCCTGCTGATCGGGCACGAGGGCCACGAAGAGGTCGAAGGCACCGCCGGCGAGGCGCCGGACCACATCACGCTGGTCCAGACTCCTGACGACGTCGACTCGCTCGAGTTCCCCGCAGGCACCCGCCTCTCCTGGCTGTCGCAGACGACGCTGAGCGTCGACGAGACGATGGAGACCGTACGTCGGCTGCGCCAGAAGTTCCCGCAGCTCGAAGATCCGCCCAGCGACGACATTTGCTACGCCACACAGAACCGCCAGGTCGCGGTCAAGGAGATCGCCAGGAACGCCGATCTCGTGATCGTCGTCGGCTCGGCCAACTCCTCCAACTCCGTACGCCTCGTCGAGGTCGCCCTCGAGGCCGGCGCCAAGGCCTCCTACCGCATCGATGACATCTCCGAGATCGACGAGTCGTGGCTCGACGGTGTCGAGAACGTTGGCGTGACGTCGGGCGCTTCGGTTCCGGATGACCTGGTCCAGGAAGTGCTGGGCTATCTCGCCGATCGCGGCCACCCCGGTGCCGAGGCCGTTCGCACTGCCGATGAGAGCCTGATCTTCGCCCTGCCGCCTGAGCTCCGCAAGGACATGAAGAAGGCCGGCCTTCCCTACAAGTAGGTCCGTCCGCGTGGGTCTGGTGACAGACTCATCCCGTGGATATCGCGCTGACCCTCGTCACACTGTTGGCCATCGCGGTTGCAGTAAGCGCTACCGCCGGTCGCCTGGGAATGTCCGCACCGCTCGTCCTGATCGTCGTCGGGATCATCGGGTCCTACCTCCCGTTCGTTCCGGACTTTGAGCTGACGCCCGAGCTTGTGCTCGTCGGACTGTTGCCGCCGCTGTTGTACGCCGCCTCGATCCGGACCTCGCTCGTGGATTTCCGCGCCAATCGACGGCCGATTGCGCTGCTCAGCGTCGGCTTGGTCCTGTTCACCACCGCGGGTGTCGGACTGTTGGTGTGGTGGCTGCTCGACGTACCGCTGGCCGTCGCACTCGCACTCGGCGCGGTTGTCGCTCCGCCCGACGCCGTGGCTGCCACCTCGATCGCTCGCCGAGTGGGGCTGCCGCGCCGAGTCGTCACGATCCTCGAAGGCGAGAGTCTCGTCAACGACGCCACCGCGATCGTCACCCTGCGCGCGTCGATCGCTGCGATCGGCGGGACGGTGAGCGTGTGGGAGGTTGGCGCGAGCTTCGTGCTCTCCGCGATCGGCGGCGTGCTCGTCGGTCTCGTCGTCGCGATCGTCGTCGGCAAGATCCGCAAGCTGATCCAGGACGATGTCACTGACGTCGCGGTCTCGCTGCTGACGCCGTGGATTGCCTATCTCCCTGCCGAGGAGATCCACATCCCCGGCGTCGAGGGTCACCCGTCAGGTGTTCTCGCCGTGGTGGTCGCCGGCATCATCCTCGGCCACAAGTCGCCGATCATCCAGTCGGCGTCGTCACGACTGTTCGAGCGTACGAACTGGGCGACCATCTCTTACGTCCTGGAGAACGCCGTCTTCCTGCTGATCGGCTTGCAGGTGCGCTCGATCGTGGACGACCTAGGCGAGAGCACCGTCTCGGGCACGCGCATCGCGGTGTCGTGCGCTGTCGTCCTCGCGGCAGTGATCCTGTTGCGCATCCTCTGGGTGTTTCCCGCAACGTATGGCGCACGCCTGATCCCGAAGATCCGCGACTCAGAACCGCGGCCATCCCCTCGAGTCGTGTTTCTCGTGGCGTGGACCGGTATGCGCGGCGTCGTCACGCTGGCCGCGGTGTTCCTGCTGCCGGCGGACACCGAAAAGCGCGAGGTCCTGGTCCTGATGGCGTTCGTCGTCACGGTCGGAACACTGCTCATCCAAGGATTGACGATTCCGACGCTCGTACGCCTGCTCAGGGTGCCGGGGCCTGATCGGCATGAAGACCATCTGCAGGAGGCGACGGTCTATCAGGCAGTGGCCGATGAGGGAATGAAGTTCCTGGACGAAGAGGTCGAGGGCACAGTCTCCGACTCGGTCATGCATCGTCTGCGCGAGCGCGCCACGGATCGTACGAACGCAGTGTGGGAGCGACTCGGCGGTTCGGCGACACCCAGCGCGCAGTACTCGCGACTGCGAGCGGCCATGCTCGCCCGCGAACGCGACGAGCTGCTGCGCATACGCGCGCTCGGCACCATCGATCAGTCGGTGCTGGCTCGCGTCATGAATGCGCTCGACGTCGAGGAGTCGATACTTGATCGCATGTACGAGGACGAGACGACAGCCAACCGGGAGACCGAGCTGCGGCCGACGTACGAGCGGGGCGGTCCCTGTGAGCACCTCGCTGAGGCGATAGTCGTACCGACACCCGTGACCCCGACGGGATGCGAGGAGTGTGTCCAGGAGGGTGAGGACTGGGTGCACCTACGCCTCTGCATGGAGTGCGGCCATGTCGGCTGCTGTGACTCATCGGCTGGGACGCACTCCACCAAGCACTTTCACGCGACCGGACATCCCGTGATGCGCAGCTTCGAACCCGGTGAAGCGTGGCGCTGGTGCTACGTCGACGAGGTGCTTGGCTGAGGGTGGTTCGGCGCCGTCATGATGCGTAGGGCGATGATGCCGAGCGCTAGGCCATGGCCCACGACCAGAGTCTTGCCATGGTCGATCGTGGCCGCGATGAGACGGCCGATGAAGCCGGCGTCGTCGGCAAGGCCGTTGACCTGGATCGCATCGGGCCAGAACATCGCAACCATGGCCAGAGCGCCGATCATGAGCGCCGGCGGGAAGACGCCCGCTTGGAACAGCGACTCAAGGTCGACAGCCATTGCAACAGTTACGACGATCAGCACGAAGCCGAGTGAGAACAGGAACCCCAGACGTCCGTCAGCCAGGTCGAGTCCGGTCAGGACAATCATGGCGACGATCGCGAGGCGGATCGCCTGACGCGCGCTCAGATCATGGCGCGTCGCTGCTCTGGGCGAGCGCGTCACTTCCTGTGACATACCTATGACGGTAGTTGAACGACCGCTCCGTGAGCCGTCATTGCGGCGGGTGTCGAGGCCAGGAGATGCGCAAGGGCAGGATTTTCGACGTCGGCGGAGAGCAGCCGTGCGGCGATCAGATCGCCATCGCTTCCCAGCGCTGCGCCGTGCAGCAGCGACCTGACTTCGAGCTCACGCATGCCCGTACGCGCTGTCAGGCGTTGCATCGTGGACACCCACATCGCGGTGTCGGGATGGGCGTACGCGACGCCGAGCCGGCACTGCACGTCGAGTATGTAGCCGCCCAGCCAGACGTACGGGTCGGCCAGGCGATCACTACGTGACAGAGCATCGTTGAGCACGTCGAAAGCCCGATCGGTGTCACCCTGCGCGTGCGCCGCAAGCGCGATCGCGCGAGCGGTCATGCCCTCCCAGCACGGATTGCCGAGCTGGCAGGCACGGGCAAACGCCTGCTCGAGAAGTTCGGCGGCCTCGGAGGCGCCGCCGCGACCAACCTGGACTTCTCCGAGTAGCGCCTGCGGCCAGGGGAGAAATGCGAGCCAGTGGTCATGTTCGGCAACGTCGACCGACTCCTCGAGGCGGGCGGCCGCCAGTTCGAGCTCGCCCCGAAGCAGATGCACGCGGCCCAGCATCGAGAGTGCGAAAGCCCCCATCCGTGTGGTTCCGGCGAGGCGCGACAGCTCGACAGCGTCACCGAGCAACCGCGAAGCGTGCTCGTAGTTGGCACGGTCGGACTCCACACAGCCCAGGTACGTCGTGGCCTTCGCCGTCACGCCCGGCGCCCCGTTGACGAATGCCAGGGCCTCCGTGAGCCAGACCTCCGCGCGGTCGTAGCGAGCGCGAAGGTAGTCGACATAACCCAGCTCCGCACGCGCCTCCGCGATCGCGTCGTCAAGACCGTGGTCGATCGCGATCTCGTTGGCCTCGTGGAGCATCGCGACGCCCTCTTCGTCGAGGCCCCCGAGCGAGTGGATGAGCGTCTCGCCGAGTACCTGACGGGAGCTCACACTGAGTCGACTGGCTCCGGCATCGTCGGCGAACCGCGCCGCTGTACGCAGGGACTGCACGCCGGCCATGACCGCTCCGGCTGCGACGGCGGCGGCGCCCGCTTCGACAAGCGCATCGATCGTCGTCTCGCTGGCAGTGTTGCCGGGGCCCGGCATGGTCTCGCGCATCGCCTGCTCCACGGCGAGGCTGGGTTCCGCGCCGAGCTCACGCAGGTACGTGTCGCGGCAGGTTTCGTACTGTTGTCTCGCTCGTGCGTCATCGCCGTTCATCCGATAGAGGCGGATCAACAGCACTTGGTGATTCTCGTCGAACGGGCTCATAGAGGTGGCTCGCGCGGCGTAGGCGAGCGCAAGGTCCAGCTCGCCGCGTGACATGCAGCTCAGGGCTGCCTCGTGGAGGATCGCCTCCGATGCGGCGGCCACGTGGCGCTGCTTCGACAGCAGCCACGTCTCGAATCCCGTGGCGCCCCGCATCGTCATGCCCTCGAGTAGCTCTGCGCCGAGACCGGGAAGTCTGACGGCGTCACGCCACGACCCGCGCGCCACGACGTCGACGTCGACGATGGCACCCGGTGGCAGTACGAGCACGACAGGATCACCGTCGATGGATCCGCCGTCACCCAGCCCGCGGCGTACCTCCGTGAGGCTCCACCGCAGCGCGCGGGTCGGGTCGTCCGCCTGGTCGAACAGCAAGGCCGCCAGTTGGCTGCGGGTCGGAGGCTGCTCGCTGAGGATCAGGTACGCCAAGATCGCCCAGCTCTTGCGGCTACGGAACTGGTACGTGCTTCCGGAGGGCAGCGTGATGCTGGGCCGGCCCAGGAGGTGGACGACGGTGCTCATGTCACTGCCGATCGTGTCACGCACCGCCGTCCTCCGAGGGTTTTCCTGGATCAGGAGTACTCGCCGACCGGGTAGATCTCGTCGGCGACCAGTCCGTGCGCCTCGCGGTGCACCGTGTGGGCGGTCTCCGCGTCGGGCGACTCGACGAGGCAGAAGATCTTGCCCGCCTCCTCGTCGACCCAATAACGCAGGTAGTTGACGCCATACGCACCTTGGGTCGCGATATCGGCCTGATGGGCGCCGGCTACGTCGCTGGCCGACACCCCGCCGTCGATGTTGTGCACGTCCATGAAGAGCGCCATCGCAGTTCCTTCCGTCGTGAGCCGGCGTCGGTGCCGGTTCCTGACTGAGATTCAAAGCGCGAGGTGTTTGACCGGACGTTTGACGTGGGTGCCTGATAGGAACGACACGTGGGCATCATCGAGACCGAGCGTCTGATCCTCCGTCCGTTCACGCATGATGATGCGGAACGTGTGCTCGACATCCACAGCCGCATCGAGGTCGTCCGGTGGCTGAGCGATCCGCCGTTCGTCCTGATGGCTGATCTGGACGAGGCCCGTGCGTGGGTCGACAAATGGAACACGGGTGATGTGGGCCCGACCAGCTGCGGGTTGGCGATCGAGGTCCGCGACTCCGGTGTGGTCGCTGGCACCGCGATGATCACCAAGGTGCCCTATCCCATCCGCGATGAGCGCCAGGTCGGCTGGCATTTGCACCCCGACTCGGTGGGGCTTGGTTACGCGACCGAGGCAGCCGTACCGCTGATCGATCGGGCGTTTGCGGCAGGACTCGACGAGATCTGGTGCGGTATGTATCCCGACAACGAGGCGTCTGCAGCCGTGGCCACGCGGCTCGGTCTGATCGATCGCGGCATCGTGCCGGACCCGTGGTACGAGGGCTACTCGCACGTGTTCAGTGCGACGGCCGAGGAGTGGGCCAACCGATGATCGTCCCTTCTGTCTGAAGGGTCCCGGCAAGCCCGTAAAGTAGCCCCTTGTGGCTCTCTCCATCGGCATCGTCGGACTCCCCAACGCGGGCAAGTCGACCCTTTTCAATGCCCTCACCAAGAACAACGTCCTGGCGGCCAACTACCCGTTCGCGACGATCGAGCCCAATGTCGGAGTAGTCGGCGTTCCTGACTCGCGTCTCGGCAAGCTCGCCGAGATCTTCGGGTCGGAGAAGATCCTTCCCGCGACAGTGCAGTTCGTCGACATCGCAGGCATCGTCAGGGGCGCATCCGAAGGCGAGGGGATGGGCAACAAGTTCCTGTCCCACATCCGTGAATCCGACGCGATCTGCCAGGTCACCCGCGTGTTCCGCGACGAGGACGTCACTCACGTAGACGGTGACGTCAACCCTGCCAACGACATCGAGACGATCTCGATCGAGCTGGCTCTCGCCGACCTGCAGACTCTCGAGAACGCGCTGCCCCGCCTCGACAAGGAGTCGCGCAAGGACAAGTCCCTCGTGCCCGCGTACGAGGAAGCCAAGAAGGCCAAGGAATCGCTCGAGGCAGGTGTCGGCGTACAGAAGGCGGGACTCGATCTCGAGCTCTTGCGCGACCTGCACCTGATGACCTCGAAGCGCTTCATCTACGTCTTCAACTGCGATCACGACGAGCTCAGCGACGAGTCGCTCAAGCAACGGATGAGCGACCTCGTGACCCCGTCTGAGGCGATCTTCCTCGACGCCAAGTCGGAAGCCGAGCTGGTCGAGCTCGGCGATGACGAAGAGGCCGAGGCCATGCGTGCCGAGATGCTCGCCGACATGGGCGTCGACGAGCCGGGTCTCGATGCACTCGCTCGCGTCGGCTTCGACACGCTTGGCCTGCAGACGTACCTCACCGCCGGCCCCAAGGAGTCGCGCGCGTGGACGATCTCCAAGGGCGCGACTGCTCCGCAGGCCGCCGGCGTCATCCATACGGACTTCGAGCGCGGTTTCATCAAGGCCGAAATCGTCTCGTTCGACGACTTGGTGGAGGCCGGATCGATGGCGACCGCCAAGTCCGCCGGCAAAGTTCGCATGGAGGGCAAGGACTACGTCATGGCCGATGGCGACGTAGTCGAGTTCCGCTTCAACGTCTGAGGGCAAGAAATAGTTCTGCTCTTGATCGGCGCCGCGGTCGCTGAAGAATTGGGGACGTGCACACCCGTTTGCGCTGAACTCCCCGACAAATAGCACCTACTCAAGACGTTTCGTCGACGGGCGATGAACGCATCCGCATTAGTCCGTCGCGAGCCACGAGCCCCCTTCGCCTTTCCAGCGACTGATCTGCTTCGTCGGAACCGAGCCGTCGTCGTCGACCTCTGGTTGCTGCGCGGAATCAGTAGAGTGCTGCTCATCCACGGGGTCCGCCTCGTCTTGGACGGGCTTGCTCGTGCGGGATTCGCGAGCTGGTTCTTGTTCCATGTGGCCTCCATCGTGGCCGAGGATCTCATCCTCGCAGAGACGAGGACTGCTGTCAGAAATGGACCCGGGGCTGAGTGCCAACCCAGAGTGCGAGGATGGCGATCGACGGCGACGTGGTCGAGTTCCGTTTCAATAAGCCGTCTGAGGGCAAAAAGTAGTCAATCTCTCGGCGGAACTACGTTCGTCCAGCAGCAGGAGGGTCACGACACCGATGCAGGCACTTCGTGGATCGGCTGGGGTGACCTCAACAGGTCATCGCCGACGGCTCGCGTTCACGGCCACGCGAGCACCCTCCAGACACTGCCACTGAAGGCACCTCCCCATCGCGCTGGCAGTCGCCGGCCCGGAGTCCAAAGAACTCGGGCCTGCCCGATTTCGATCGTGCCATGCATGTTGTGACACCGTCCGACAATCGGATCGCGGTAAATCCTGATGGATGGAGTCGCGTCGTCCGAATCGATTGCTCTTGGGCGGGTGCCTGGTTGAGCTAGTGGCGCGCGGAGTGACGGTCGATCCCGCGCAGTGCGACTATGACGGAAAAGATGGCGAGCCAGATCGGACCGACGAAACCGGCGGCGGCGAGAGCGCCTGATCCGGCCATCACGGCGGTTGGCATGGCTAGCGCGAGAATGCTGAGAACTCCTAGCCAGCGCGGGAAGGATTGTCCAGCCAGGGAGATGAACCCGACTGCGGCTGCCATGAAAAGGATGCCCCACCAAGCAGTCCACGGGGCAGTGTCGTGGACGATGAAGAGCCCGTAGAGCCCCGCGTCGTTGAAGTTGTCCTCATTGATGCCGCCGGGTAGGTATTCCGCCAGAGCTCCACGTAGCCCGGTGGCGAACAGCACCAGCGTCGCTGAGATGACGATTCCGGTCGAGATCGACTGTTCGACCAATCCCCGGTCCGAGGCCCAGCGCCTCCATCCCGCGGCGACGAGGATCAGACAGATGAAGGAGGTCAGACCGAGCACCGTGCTGACGTGGTAGGAGGTTCGGCTGACCGAACTGACAGCTTCTGCAGCGTCAGCGTTGCTCAACTTGTCATGGGCGGCGATGAAGTTCCCGGCCAGTCCGGCAAGCGCGGCTGGCACCCCCCACCAGGCCCAGGCGGCAGGGGCTCGTGGAGAAGTGGCTGGGAGGCTCTTTGCTGTCAGGTTCGTTGTCATGAGTCGATCTTGGCGTCGTGGCAGTTGGCGCGCATCGGCCGAGCGGACTCCGCGGTATCCGTCGGAAGGTGGATATTTTCAGATCGGTGGGTCCGTCTTGAAACCGAGGTCTCAGCCGAGCCTGCGGCCTTAATGTGGTGAAGTGGCCGTCACTTCGTTCCGACCCTCGTGGTTCGACCTCGGGCTGGCGTCGGCGCTCGCGGTTGCGGGCATTGTGGAGGCGGCCACCGTCGAGACCGCTTTGCCGCCTGCCGCGCACGCTGCGATCACGGTAGTGGTCATGGTCGGGCTGGCCTGGCGGAGGCAGTTTCCTGTTCTCGCTGTCGCGTTGGCACTGATCGGGATCGTCCTCGGGGGACGTCCGGACACCCCTTTCGTTCTGTTTGCCGCGATGGTGGTGGCGTCGTACACGGTCGGGCTGGTCGCTAGGGGCAGGCGGGCCCTTCTCGGCCTGCTGATAGCGGTGGGCCCACCCTCCGTCGGTCTGTTGCTTGACGGTTCCGACCCGGCGGATCTCGTCGCGGTCGCGGTCCTCTACGGGGGCGCCTGGGTCGTTGGGAGCCTGTTGCGCGAGCAGATTCAGCGCGCTGACGGCTACGCCAGCGAGGTAGCAGTGATTCAGGAGGCGGACGCTGAGCGTCGAGCTCAGGCAGCCGCCGAGGAAAGGGTGCGCATCGCCCGAGAACTGCACGACATCATCTCGCACTCGATCAGCGTGATCACGGTCCAGACACAGGCGGTCCGCCGCCGGCTACCACCTGAGCAGTCGAATGAGATCGATGATCTGAGAGCGGTCGAAGCTACTGCGCGCCAGACTATGGGCGAGCTCCGCCGCCTCTTCGGGGTCCTGCGTTCCCCCGATGACCTGCCGCCGCTGGAACCGCAGCCGGGTCTGGGTCAGCTTCCCAGACTCGTCGAGCGGACGCGGGCTGCGGGCTTGCCACTGGAGATCGAGGTGCAGGGGGCGCCTTTCGACCTCCCGCCTGGCCCGGATCTGACTGCGTACCGGATCATTCAGGAAAGCCTGACCAATGCCCTCAAGCACGCGGGCCCGACGACCGCTCGCGTTCGGCTGTGCTACTCCCCTACCAAGTTGGTTATTCAGGTGCACGACGGCGGGAATGGGAGGCTCAAGGGCGCCGCCGAGGGCCACGGACTGGTCGGCATGGAAGAGCGTGTCGGGATGTACGGCGGCACCTTGATTGCTGGTGACACAGGAGGAGGCGGGTTCTCGGTGATAGCCACAATTCCGCTGAGTTCAGCAACGTCATGATTACCGTGCTGATTGCCGATGACCAGGGCATGATTCGAGCCGGATTGCGATCTCTGCTTGAGCAGGACGGTGGGATCTGCGTGGTCGGCGAGGCCGTCGATGGGCTTGAAGCGGTCGACAGCGCCCGGCGAATGTCGCCCGATGTGGTGCTGATGGACATCCGCATGCCCGAGCTCGACGGCATCGAGGCGACGAAAAGAGTCCTATCGGAACTTCCTGGGACGCGGATACTCATGCTCACCACCTTCGATTTGGACGAGTACGTTTTCGCGGCCCTGCGTGCAGGGGCGAGCGGCTTCCTCCTCAAAGACGCGCCCTCCGAGGACCTCATTAGCGCGGTTCACACACTGGCTCGAGGAGAAGGGCTACTGGCTCCCGCCGTCACCAGGCGGGTCATCGAGCTGTTCGCCAGCACCCCGGTGCCGAACGCCCCTAGGGAACTGGAGTTGCTCAGCGCCCGGGAGTTGGAGGTCTTGCGCCTCCTCGCGCAAGGCCTGTCAAATGCCGAGATCGCCCGGCAGCTGTTCGTGGGCGAGGCAACAATCAAGACCCACGTCAGCAGCGTCCTATCGAAGCTCGGAGTCCGGGACCGAGTGCAAGCAGTGATCTACTCCTACGAAGCTGGACTCATTCGCCCCGGTGACGCATGGCCGCGAGATGACCCCGACGGAACTCCAACAATTCAGCCTGAACGTCACTAGAACCCGTATCGAACTGGGCGAACGGCCATCGACACCTCTGCCGCGCTTGGTAGGGCGTAGCGATTTGCTTGTGCGTCCGGATGGCACGGTCGCCGCCGCAAGTTCGGCCGGGACAAATTTGTCGCGGCGGCACAATCTGTGTTTATTCCGAGTTCGACGACACCTCGACCCTGCACCCGGATACGAATCGAGCCGGTTGATGGCTGTCGGGGCAGGCAGGCCGATGGCGACGTAGTGGAGTTCCGTTTCAACGTGTGACTCGGCAGTCCGCGGGGTGCAGAGACCATCCTGGCGAGCGAAGTTGGAACTAACCTCGAGGCAGTAGGGTCGCGACGTACCCATTGGTTACTCCCCGGGAGTCTGCATGCCAACGTCAGCCG
>JBBSJW010000006.1:0-60872 GCA_038256885.1 Propionibacteriales bacterium | reverse complement strand
TCTCGTGGTCCTCGATGATGCGGTGCTCGTCGAGGTCGATGAGGAACATCTTGCCGGGCTCGAGACGGCCCTTGCGGGTGATCGTGCTCTGGTCGATGTCGAGCACGCCGGCTTCGGATGCGAGCACGACGAGGCCGTCCTCGGTCACCCAGTAGCGGCCGGGTCGCAGACCGTTGCGATCAAGCACGGCACCGACCTGGTTTCCGTCACTGAACGTCACGCAAGCAGGTCCATCCCACGGCTCCATCACGGAGGAGTGGAACTCGTAGAACGCGCGACGCGCCTCTTCCATGTCGGTGTTGTTCTCCCACGCCTCCGGGATCATCATCATCACGGCGTGCGGGAGCGATCGACCGCCGAGGTGCAGCAGCTCGAGAACCTCGTCGAATGAGGCCGTGTCGCTGCCATCGGGGTCACAGATCGGGTACAGACGGCTGAGGTCACCCGGGATCAGGTCACTCTCGAGCAGCGCCTCGCGTGCACGCATCCAGTTGCGGTTGCCGCGGGCCGTGTTGATCTCGCCGTTGTGCGCGATGAACCGGAACGGGTGCGCCAGCGGCCAGCTCGGGAAGGTGTTGGTCGAGAAGCGGCTGTGCACGATCGCCAGCGCCGACTCCATACGTTTGTCGCTGAGGTCGGGGAAGAAGTTCTCCAGCTGCTCGGTCGTGAGCATGCCCTTGTAGATCAACGTGCGGCTCGAGAGCGAGGGGAAGTAGACGTCGAGCTCGTGCTCAGCGCGCTTGCGCAGGCAGAAGGCGACACGGTCGAGCTCGAGGCCCTTGAGCGTTTCGCCCTCCGACGCCGCGAACATCAGCTGGAACGACGGCATCGTGCTGCGGGACATCGAGCCGAGGATCTCGGGGTTGACCGGCACCTCCCGCCAGCCGAGGACCGTGAGGCCCTCTTCGACGGCGATCGCTTCGATGCGCAGCTTCGCCGCAGCGGCAGCCTTCTCGTCGAGCGGGAGGAAGGCCATGCCCGCCGCGTACGAGCCAAGCTCAGGCAGCTCGACGCCGCCGACGGCGCGCAGGAACTTGTCGGGGACCTGCATGAGGATGCCCGCACCGTCACCGGTGTCGGGCTCTCCACCGACGGCTCCGCGGTGATCGAGGTTGCGCAGCGCGGTCAGACCCTTGTCGACGATGTCGTTGCTCGCCACACCCGTCAGGGTTGCCACGAAGGCGACGCCACTGGCGTCGTGCTCGTTGCTCGGGTCATACAGACCCTGGGCGGGGGGCGTTGACGAAAAATGCTTGACGCTCATGCGGGGGCCCTTCTCACGTCATCACGGATGGAACTACACACCGGGGACGACGTTGGCCTCGGACAGCAAAAGCAGTTTACATGTGTCAGGCCAAACGTCCGTAGGAAGGGCAGAGTACGGACGCCCGGCCTGACAGTCTTGATTGTGCGCTCGCTGCGCTCGCTCATGACAAGCTGCGACCGACCGCCTCGCCGACGAGGTACGTGAGTCCTGCCGCGGCACCGCCGAGGAGGAGTTGGCGTACACCGCCGAACATCCACGACCGGGCGGTGAGACGGGTGACGATGGCGCCGCAGGCGAACAGGCCGATCAGCGAAAGTGCGATGGCCAGCCACGGCGACTCGACGCCAAGCAGGTAGGGCAGCAACGGGATGACGGCTCCGATCGCGAACGCGAAGAAGGACGAAACGGCTGCCAGCATCGGTGAAGCCAGGTCGTCGACATCGACGCCGAACTCTTCGCGCGCATGGACGCGTACGGCTTGCTCAGGGTCCTGGTGAATCTGGTCGGCCATCTCGCGTGCGGTCTCCTCTTCGACGCCCTTGTCGACGAACATCGCGGCCAGCTCTGCCGTCTCGCCGCGCTTGTTCTCCAGGATCTCGTCGCGTTCGATCTCGACCTGAGCCAGCGCGAACTCCGACTGGCTGGCCACCGACGTGTACTCCCCCGCAGCCATGGAGAACGAGCCAGCGGCGAGTCCAGCCAGACCCGCCAACACGATCGGCTTGGTGTCATCAGCACTCGACCCACCGACCACGCCCATGATCAACGCGAAGTTGGAGACAAGCCCATCCATCGCCCCGAACACAGCCGGTCGGAGCCACCCACCTGTGACGTCAGGGTGCTCGTGGTCGAGCCCCCTGCTCGCTTCGAGTAGTTCGCCGCTCATTGCGTCAGCGGGGTCGCTCGTGGGGGGACCCCCATCGTCGGGTTCAGGTAGTGAGGCGTCGATCATGGCTCGACCGTACGACGAGATGACTCTCCCCGCATCGAAGGTCAGGCTCGCCTACTCCGACTCTCGACCGAGGTGACCCAGGTGACGAGCCCAAGCCGATAGGTTGTCGAGTCTCAATCACACCTATCCGGAGACGACATGAATCTCGAGCAAGCCGTCAGAACTGTTCTGTCCAAGTACGCCGACTTCACCGGACGCGCTCGCCGGTCCGAGTTCTGGTTCTGGGAACTGGCTGTCATCATCGCGTCGATCATCGGTGCCATTCTCGACGCGATCATCGGCGTCCAGCTCTTCCAGATAGTCATCGCCCTCGGCACGCTGATTCCTGGCCTCGCCGTGGGAGCGCGACGTCTTCACGACATCGACAAGAGCGGCTGGTGGCAGCTGATCGGAATCATCCCGATCGTGGGCTGGATCATCCTGATCGTCTGGTGGGCGACCGGCAGCAAGCCAGACAACCAGTACGGCCCGAACCCCAAGGTCAGCGCGACAGCCTAGGGTTCACACAAGTCGACGCCCAGCACCAGATGGTGCTGGGCGTCGCTCTTCGTCGTGACTACTCGGACTCGACGGGCGACTCGGGGGGCTCTGGCTCTACGGGCTCGTCCTCGCGGGACCGATGACGAGTGGCGACGAAGTATGCGGTCGCGAGCACGAAGAGCACGATCGAGGTCCAGACGTTGAGCCGGAACGGACCAAGGTCGTTCACCGGATCGATGCGCAGCTGTTCGATCCAGAACCGTCCGGCGGTGTAGAGCATCACGTACAGGGCAAACACGCGGTCGCCAGTGAGCTTGAGCCTGCGATCGATGGCGATCAGCAAGGCCGCGGCGGCAAGGTTCCAGAGCAGCTCGTACAGGAACGTCGGGTGGAAGGTGGCGAACTGGGCATAGCCGTCAGGGCGATTGACCGCGTCGATCTCGAGTCCCCACGGCTTCGTGGTCGGCTTCCCGAACAGCTCTTGGTTGAAGTAGTTGCCGATGCGACCGATCGCCTGAGCAACGAGGAGTCCTGGTGCCAGCGCGCCTGCGACAGACGAGAACGAGACACCGTAACGACGGCAGGCGATGAGCGCGCCAACTGCACCGCCGGCGACCGCACCCCAGATGCCGAGACCGCCCTGCCAGATCTTGAACGCGTCGACGAAGTTGCGGCCGTCGCCGAAATACAGCTCAGGGTCTGTGATCACGTGATAGATCCGCGCACCGACGATGCCGAACGGGATCGCCCAGATCGCAACATCGCTGATCAGACCCGCTCGGCCACCGCGGGCTGTGAACCGGCGCTCGCCGATCCAGATCGCGACCACCGCGCCGATGATGATGCCCAGCGCGTACGCGCGCAGCGGGAGCGGGCCGATGTGCCACACGCCATTGGACGGGCTCGGGATGAAGGTCGCGATGCTGTGCACGTTTCAGTTCCTCTCGACGCCAGCGCGCAGATCGCGGGCGAGTGTGCGGATCGCGTCGAGCCCGGCGGCCTCGTCTGGCGCATCCAACAGGCAGCGTACGAGGGCGGACCCAACGATCACAGCATCAGCGAACTCAGCGACCTCGTGCGCCTGTGTCCCGTTGCTGACACCAATGCCCACACCGATCGGCTTGTCGGTCACCTTGCGTGTTCGGGCGACAAGCTCGGGTCCCAGGGTGCTGGTCTGCTCGCGGGCGCCGGTGACCCCCATGACAGCAGCGGCATAGATGAATCCGCTGGATGCCTCGGCCGTCATCGCCAACCGTTCGTCGGTTGACGATGGCGCCACCAGGAAGATCCGATCGAGGCCATGCTTGGTGGAGGCGTCGATCCACTCCCCTGCCTCGTCAGGTGTCAGGTCGGGGGTGATGAGACCTGATCCGCCCGCGTCGGCAAGATCGGCGGCGAACCGCTCGACGCCGTAGCGCTCGACCGGGTTCCAGTAGGTCATGATCACGGTCGGCGCGCCCGTCGCTGCGCAGGCGCGTACGACGTCGAGCACGTCGGAGGGTCGGGTGCCTGCTGTCAGAGCCTGATCTGCTGCGGCCTGGATGACAGGACCGTCCATCACGGGGTCGCTGTACGGCAAGCCGATCTCGACCAGGTCGACACCCGCCTCGACCATCGCCTCAATGGCAGCGATCGAGGCCGCCTTGTTGGGGAACCCAGCCGGGAGGTAGCCGACCAGGGCTGCGCGGTTCTCGGAATGGGTACGCCCGAAGAGCTCTGCGATCTTGCTCATTTGAGCAGCCCGAAGTACTGGGCGGCGGTGTGGGCGTCCTTGTCGCCGCGACCGGACAAGTTGACCAGGATCGTCGAGTCCGGCCCCAGCTCCTTGGCCAGCTCCAGCGCACCAGCCAGTGCGTGTGCCGACTCGATCGCCGGAATGATGCCCTCGGTCTTGCAGAGCAGATCGAAGGCTGACATCGCCTCCGCGTCCGTAGCGGGCACGTAGGACGCCCGACCGATCTCGGCGAGGTAGGAGTGCTCAGGGCCGACGCCTGGATAGTCGAGGCCCGCCGAGATCGAGTGCGACTCAATGGTCTGGCCGTCCTCGTCCTGAAGGAGGTACGAACGGGCGCCGTGCAGCACCCCGACATCGCCACCGGTGATGGTCGCCGCGTGCCTGCCGGTCTCGAGCCCGTCACCGCCGGCTTCAACTCCGACGAGCTTCACGTCGGCGTCGTCGACGAATGCGGTGAACAGGCCGATCGCGTTGGAACCGCCACCCACGCAGGCGACGGCAGCGTCCGGCAGCTTGCCGGTCAGCGTCAGCACCTGGGCGCGCGCTTCGTCACCGATGCCTCGAGTCAGATCTCGAACCATGCTCGGGAACGGGTGCGGTCCGGCCGCGGTGCCGAACAGGTAGGACGTGGTGTCGACACTGGCAACCCAATCTCGGAGCGCCTCATTGATCGCGTCCTTGAGCGTACGGCTGCCGCTCTTCACTGAGATGACCTCGGCGCCGAGCATCTGCATGCGTGCGACGTTGAGCGCCTGACGCTCGGTGTCGACCTCGCCCATGTAGACCGTGCACTCAAGGTCGAGGTACGCGCACGCCGTCGCGGATGCAACGCCGTGCTGGCCAGCACCGGTCTCTGCGATCGCCCGAGGCTTGCCGATGCGCTTGGCAAGCAGAGCCTGGCCGATGACGTTACGGATCTTGTGCGCGCCGGTGTGGTTGAGGTCTTCGCGCTTCAACAGGATGCGCGCGCCGGCAGCCTCGGAGAAGCGGTGCGCTTCGTAGAGCGGGCTGGGCACATTGGCGTACTCGCGAAGCATGCGGTCGAGCTCGGCCATGAACGTCGGATCGCACTTCGCGTCGATCCACGCGTTGGCGAGCTCGTCGAGCGGGGCAACAAGCGCTTCGGGCATGAAGCGTCCGCCGAATTTGCCAAAGTGTCCCGTAGCGTCGGGCTGGGTGTAGGTCATGGGTGTGCTTTCAGGGAGCAGGGGCCTGGGGGTCGTGTACGGCGTCTGACCGTTACCAGCGGTGCTGCAAGGCGGGGTGCGCTCCTGCAGCCACCAGGTCCGCGACGCTGGCACGCGGGTCATCGTCACGAACGAGCGTCTCGCCGACGAGCACGACATGAGCACCCCACTTGGCGTACTCGATGACGTCGTGCGGTCCACGTACGCCGGACTCGGCAACCTTGACCAAGTTGTCGGGGATGCGCGGCGACAGGCGCTCAAACGTACGCATGTCGATCTCGAGCGTCTTGAGGTTGCGGGCGTTGACACCGATCAGCGTGGCACCGGCATCGACCGCGCGATCGACTTCATCCTCGTCATGGACCTCCACGAGTGGAGTGAGACCGATCGAGGTGGCACGTTCGATCAAGCTCTCCAGCACGGTTTGCTCCAGAGCAGCAACGATGAGCA
This sequence comes from Propionibacteriales bacterium, assembly GCA_038256885.1. Lineage (GTDB taxonomy): Bacteria > Actinomycetota > Actinomycetes > Propionibacteriales > Nocardioidaceae > Aeromicrobium. Next base: position 54,801 of record JBBSJW010000006.1, on the reverse strand, counting down.
GGGCCATGTCTGCGCCCGCCGCCCGCGCTTCCCACAGTTGGTAGGACGTGGTGATGAAGTCTTTGCGGAGCACCGGGATGTCGACCGTGCCGCGAACTGCCCGCAGGTCGTCGAGGGTGCCACCAAATCGGCGCTGCTCCGTGAGCACGCTGATCGCGGCTGCTCCACCTGCGGCGTAGTCGGCCGCGAGAGCTGCAGGATCCTTGATCGTGGCGAGCGGACCCTTGCTGGGGCTCGACCGTTTGACCTCGGCGATGACTGACACACCATCGGCACGGAATGCCGGCATGGGGTCGAGTGCAGGGTGCTGGCGCGAGGCCTGCTGCTTGAGCTCGTCAAGCGACGTCTGCTCCATACGTTGCTTGAGGTCCTCGGCCGCACCGGCGAGGATGTCATCGAGCACCGACATGGAACCTCCCCTTCACCGTTGGCGTTCGCATTTCAAGAGTAGACCCGCTGGATCCGCAGGCCAGTTGGGGGTTCCCACACATTCATCATCACTACTCTTTGGGCATGACGACAAGCGACGACTAGCCGACGCCTGGCGAGCTTCCCGACTACGGTTCGGTTCCCCAGCCGCCACCTGGTACGCCGTCCGCTTTCGACGCCGCGTCGCAGCAGAACAAGAAGGCATCGTGGTCCCTGGTCCTGGGAATCCTCGGCCTCCTCGGCTTGTGCTGCACCATCGGCGGCTTCCTCGGCATCCCCGCAATCGTCCTCGGGATCATCGGGCGCACTGAGATCGAGTCATCGAACGGCACCCAGACCGGCTCAGGCATGGCAACAGCCGGCATCGTGACCGGAGCGATCGCCGCCCTTGCCTCGATCGCCGTGCTCATCGTCTTCGCCGTCGACGGCTCGATCAGCGGGAACATCACCGTCGGCTGACGGCGCAGCCAGGACTTCCGGATCGGTCGCGAATCACTATGCTCGCGTCATGACGACCAACGATGACCAGAACCCGACCACGAGCGGCCTGCCCGCCTACGGCTCCACGCCGCCGCCTCCTGACGGTTCCTACCCCCCACCTCCGCCGCCCGGTGGTACTGCACCCGTTCCGGGGGCGTCAGGCTTCAGTGCGACCGAGGCTGTCCGGTACGGCTGGAAGAAGTTTGGGGAGAACGTTGGGCCGATTCTCGGCGCCACGGTGCTGCTCATCCTCGCGTCCATTGCCACGAGCGTCCTTGCCCGCGCCGTAACTGGCACGGACTTCTCCGACAACAGCTTCTCCATCGGCGGATCCCTCTCCACGATCATCACGAACGTCGTCGGCTTCGTGATCGCCGCCGGCATCACCCGCGGAGCGCTGGACATCACCGAAGGTCACAAGTTCGACGTCGTCGCGGCGTTCAAGAAGCTCAACATCGTCAACGTGATCGTGACCTCGCTGGTCGTGGCCGTGCTGACGGCGATCGGGTTCGTGCTGCTGATCATCCCCGGCATCATCGTCGCCTTCCTGACTTTGTTCGCGGTCTACTTCGTGGTCGACAAGGACACCAACGCGATTGATTCGATCAAGGGAAGCCTCAACCTGGTCAAGAACAATGTGGGCAACACGATCGTGCTGATCCTGCTGTCGATCCTCGTCATGATCGTCGGATTCCTGGCGTTGTGCGTTGGCGTGCTCGTGGCCATCCCCGTCCTCGCCATTGCGTGGGCATATGCGTACAAGGTGTTCCTCGGGGAGCCTGTCGCTCCGTGACCACAGACCCCCTGCCGCCGTCGGGCACGCCCGGCGGCGGCGCTGATCGTCCCGTCAACCGCAAGGCGATCTACAGCGTGATCTGCGGTTTCGCTGCGTTCCTAGTGCTCTGGGTGTTCCCGTTCGGCGCATTCGCCCTGGGTGTTCCCGCCGTCACCACAGGTGTCCACGCACGTCGTGAGATCAAGCTGTCCCGTGGGGCTGAGCGCGGCGACAACGTCGCGATCGCCGGGCTCACGGCGGGAGCGACAACGCTGGCGTTACTCGTGCTGACTCTGGTGCTGCCCTAGGGCATGAGCCAGGAGCCGAACGGCAGATTGCGCGCGACCCCAAACACGACGAACACAGCGAGCACGATCATCCCGACCTTGGCCGACAGGACGATCATCCGACCGTCGTGACCGCGAAGCCGTCGCACGACCCACAGCACCCACGCGACTGCCAAGACGGCGACCAGCGCAACTGCCAACGCGTTGCTGCTCACAGCGCCCACGAGATCCCCGCGGGTGAGGTTGTTGACGGCACGCAAGCCACCACAGCCTGGGCAGGGTCGCCCGGTCAGCTCAAGGAACGGGCAGAAGCCGTACGAACCTGAGTTGTGCGGGTCGTGGAAATGCAGGAGCGTGAACGCCCCGAGCCCAACGGCGCCAGCGATGGCCGGATCACGCAGAGACGCGCGACGCGTGACCGAGGCCATCGAGGAACTCACTTCTTGACGACGACCGAGCTGACGATCATGTCGTGCCAAGTCTGGTTCCTCTTGTCCCAGAGGGGCCACAGGTAGTTGAGGAAGCATGCCTGCCCGAGGATCGAGCTGAGGATCCAACGCAGGAACGCCATGCCAGCACCGAGGAACTGCCCGGTCTCCGCCTTGACGACCTGGATGCCGAGCATCGACTTGCCGACCGTCTGGCCCTTGCGGCCCTGTCGGAACACGGTGTTCCAGATGCCGAAGGCGATCACGGCCAAGATGCCGAGACCCAGGATTACGATGCCCATCGGGTCGACATCGCCGGTGACCTCGTCAGTCAGCGGATCTGTCTCCAAGTCCTTGAACGCCAAGATTGCGCCGACCGCGATTGGCACCACGCCGATGGCGAAGCCGATGAGCCCGTCGAGGATGCTGGCACCCACGCGCGACCACCATCCGGCGTACTCGCCCCACGGCGAAGTCTGCGGCGTCGCACCGTACGGCTGCTGCGGAGGCGGCTGGTATCCCGACGGCGGGGGCGGCTGGTATCCCGACGGCGGAGGTGGCTGAGCGCCGGCCGGAGGAGGCACGGGCGGCTGCACCGGACCTGGGTAAGCGGGGTACTCCGGTGGCTGGGTCATGATTTCGCCCTTCTCGCGCTTTGGATGACGAGTCGTGCAGTCAGTTAGTGACGGTCAGCTGCGCGGTCGACCCCGAGGCCAGCCGCCGCCATGACGCGTCCGACGAGCGCGGAACCCAGCGTGATGACACAGCCGATCGTGAACAGGACCCAGTTTGGATCAGGAATCAACGCGACTCCGCCGATCGTGATGCCGGCCAGACACAACAGAACTGCGGTCCAGGCGGCTGGCGATGATCCGTGCATGATTCTCCTCGTGGGTCGTGAACTTCGCTCAGACTACTGGGTCGGATCCCGACCCTCATCCAATGCCTTCCACATGTCGTGGTCATCCTGAGTCTGCTGCGCACTGGGGCGTACGGGAGGCGCGTCATAGCGGCTGCTCATGGTCGGCCACTGGGGTGCCCAGCGCGTTGTGGCTGCGCCAAGAATCGCGGCCGCGGCGAATGCGAGCACGGCGACAAATCGCCACGAGGTCTCAACAGCCACGTCGGGGTGATTGCCTCCCGTGAAGGCCGGCGACTTCTCGACCGCAGCGGTCAATGTGTCGTCCAGGGCGTCGCCGCCCAGCACGACGATCCAGATACCGACGAACGCCACGACAACAGTCAGGACTCCCACAGCGCGGCGTATGCGCTTGGACGCCGCCAGGATCGCCAGCGCCGAGGCGATGATGACAAGGGCCAGCGCCGAGGCGAGCGGGTGGGCAGCCGATCCAGCTGCCGACACGTTGTCTGTCGTCAGCCCGTCGGCCACAACCTTAGATCGGGCCCAGGTACGGCCGAGCGCAAAGAACGCGAGTCCCCCGGCGGCCAGCGTGCCGAGCACGACCGGTGCATAGAGACGCCGAGGAGTCACAACAACTGGTCCGCGTCGAAGCAGGTGCGGTCTCCCGTATGACAGGCAGGGCCGGTCTGATCGACAATCACGAGAATCGTGTCGCCGTCGCAGTCGAGGCGAACCTCGCGGACCGCTTGCGTGTTGCCGGACGTCTCGCCCTTGACCCAGTAGTCCTGACGGCTGCGGCTCCAGTAGGTGCCGCGTCCTGTCGTGAGGGTGCGATGCAGCGCCTCGTCATCCATCCAACCGACCATGAGCACGTCACGGCTCTCGGCATCCTGCACGACGGCGGGCACAAGGCCATCCGCGTCACGCTTGAGGCGTGAAGCGATGGCGGGATCAAGGGAGCTCACGGTTCCAGTCTGTCAGGCGGGCTCGACAACGGTGTGCGAGGCAAGTGATGCCTGCGCGATCCAGCTGGCGTGCAGGCGTGCGTAGACCCCGCCTGCGTCGACGAGCTGAGCATGCGTCCCGTCCTCAACCAGCTGACCGGCGTCGAACACCAGCACGCGGTCGGCGTTCTCCGCCGTTGAGAGTCGGTGGGCAATCGTGACGCTGGTACGGCCGTCGAGCAATCGGTCGAGCGCGCGGGTTGCCCGGAGCTCGGTCTGCGGATCGACTGCGCTGGTGGCTTCGTCGAGAACGATGAACTCGGGATCGGCCAGAGCAGAGCGTACGAGCGCGACGAGCTGACGCTCGCCGGCAGACAGCGACTCGCCGCGCTGGCCCACCTGGCTGTCGAGCCCGCGAGGCAAGGCCGCGAACCAGTCGGCGAGACCCAAGTCGTTGATGACGTCATTGAGCTCGGCGTCGGTGGCGTCCTGCTTGCCGTAGAGGAGATTGGCGCGCAGCGTTGCGTCGAACAGGAAGCCTTCCTGGGGAACCATCAGGATGTGCTTGCGCAGCTCCTCGAACGAGACCGTGCTGATGTCCTTCCACTCCCCTGACGGGACACCGAGCCGGACGGCACCTGACGTCGGATCCATGAGCCTCGTCAACAGCTTGGCGAACGTCGTCTTGCCTGAGCCGGTCTCACCCACGATTGCCACTCGCTGTTGGGGCTGGATCGTGACCTCGATGCCCTTGAGGACGTCCGGACCACCCGGATAGGCGAATGTCACCGTGTCGAAGTGAGCGCCGAGTGTGCCTCCCGGCAACGAGACGCCCGTGTCACCCGGGTCGACGACATCTGCAGGCGTGTCGAGCAGCTCGATGACGCGACGCCAGGATGCGATGGCGTTCTGCGCATCCGTCAGCACCTGCGTTGCCATCTGCACGGGGCCAACCAACAGCCCCACCAGGAACGCGAACGCGATGACAGTGCCGATCGACAGGTCGCCGCGTACGCCGAGGATCACGCCGAAGGCGATGACTCCCGCGTTGGCGAGTCCACCAGCGACGCCCGCGGAGGCGAACGTGACCGCGACGAGGCGCTGCGCCTTGACGTTGGCGTCGAGGTTGCCCTTGATACCGGCGTCGACGCGCTCCTGCGTACGACGCTCGATCGCGTAAGCGCGAACGACGGACGCGCCGACGACCGGCTCAGCGATGACCGCCAGCATCTCGCCGACGGTCCGGCGCACGATGTCGTACGCGCGACTCAGCCGATCGGCGAACCACTTCAAGCTGATGAACAGCGGCAGGAAGGTCAGGAGCACCACGACCGTGAGCTGCCACGAGTAGTAGGCCATGATCCCTGTCGCCACAACGATCTGACCGACGCTGACGACGAGCATGATCCCGGTGAACTGCAGGAACTGCGAGATCTGGTCGATGTCGGAGGTCACCCGCGACACGAGCACCCCACGACGTTCGGCGTTCTGCGTCAGCATCGACAAGTCGTGCACGTGCCGGAACGCGTCAACTCGCATCTGCGCGAGCCCCGTCTCACTGGCGACGAACAGGCGTACGCGCATCCAGTAGGCGATGAAGCCGGTCACGATGATCAGCAGCGCAGCGCCCGCGAGGTACCAGGCGACATCACTCAACCTTGTCTCGCCGCCGTCGCCGAGGCCGGAGTCAACGGTGACCTGGATCAGGATCGGGACAACTGAGCCGCCGACCGTGCTCAGCATGGCGAGCACCAGAGTCAACCCGAGTCCATCCTTGATCGCCGGCGACAGCGAGAGGCCGCGACGGATGATCGCCAGACCTGTCAGCCGGTCAGCTTCTGCCGTGATCTCACTCATGACAACGCCTCCCTCGCCAGGTCGTAGGCGTTGACGAGGTTGCGGTAGTCGGCCGAACGCGCGATCAGCTCGTCGTGGCTGCCACGCTCCGCGATGACACCGTCGTCGAGGAAGACGACCTCGTCGGCCAGTGCAATGGTCGCCTTGCGGTAGGCGACGACGAGCACCGTCGGGCCGTCCTCGTCCGATGTGTGCGCTGCCAGAGCCTTGAGGATGCGCTGTTCGACCTCAGGGTCGACAGCACTTGTCGCATCGTCCATCACCAGAAGTCGTGGATTGCGTACGAGTGCGCGGGCCAGCGACAGCCGCTGGCGCTGGCCGCCCGACAAGGTGGTGCCGCGCTCTCCGAGCTCGCTATCCAGGCCGCCCGGCAGCGCCGAGACGAAACCGTCGGCCTGCACGGTACGCAGCGCAGCCCACACGTCCTCGTCAGGGTAGTCGCCGCCGAGAGTGACATTGGCGCGCACGCTGTCGTCGAACAGGAAAGTCCCCTGTGGGACGACCGCGATCGCGCGGGCAAGCTCGTCGTGAGTGAGGTCGCGAATGTCGACTCCGTCGACCGAGATCGATCCGCCACTGGGATCCACGAGCCGGGTCAGGAGCGAGGTCAGCGTGCTCTTGCCGCTGCCGGTGGCGCCCACGATCGCGACGACCTTGCCGGGTGCGACCTGAAGGTCGATGCCCTTGAGCACGTCGCGGTCGGCGTCTGCACCAGAGCTTGTTGAAGGGAAGTGGAACGACACCTTCTCTACGTTGAGTGCGACGGGGCCTGTGCCCGCGAGTGACGCATCACCGTACGACATCGAACCGCGCTCGTTGAGCACCGACTCGACGCGGTTCCAGCCCACGACACTGCGTGGGAGCTCGCCCAGGACCCAGCCGATGGCGCGTACGGGGAATGCCACGACGGTGAACAAGTAGGCCACCGAGACAACGTCACCGGGATCGGCGGCGCCACTCGCGACACGGCCAACACCGAGCACGATGACGAGCAGGATGCCGAAACTGGGCAGGGCCTCAAGCAGCGGATCGAACATGCTGCGAATGCGGCCTGCCTCGATGTTGGCGTCGCGCAACTCCTCGGTGACGCGCTTGAACCGCTCGGTCTCGTCGGACTCTCGGCCCAGTGACTTGACGACCATCGCGCCATCAAAGGACTCGTGCGCGACGGCGCTGACGGCTCCGCGCAGGGACTGTGCGTGAGCGACCTTGGGCGACAGCCACCGCTGGTAGTAGACGTTGATCAGGAACAACGCAGGGAACACGACCAGGCCGACCAACGTCAGGACGACGTCGGCGGCAAGCATCGCGACAATCGCTGCGACCAGCATCGCGATGACGCCGATCGCCATCGGCAACGGCATGAACACCGCCCAGGCCGCTTCGACATCGGCGTTGGCGTTGGACAGCAGCTGCCCCGTCGGGTGGCGGTGGTGCCACGACATCGGCAGCGCGAGGTACTTGCGGGTGACCTTGCGGCGGTAGGTGGCGACGAGCCGGTAGTAGACGATGCCGCCGATCAGGCGTCTGCCGATCACGCCGAGCGCACGAAGGATGGCGACCGCCATGAAGAGCGCGATCGCCGCAAAGAGCGCGCCCTCTGCAACGTCGCCACGATCGAAGGACGGGCGGATGACGTGATCCGTCGCCCAGCCGAGCACCCAGGCATCGGCAACGGTCATGGCACCGAACAGCAATGCTCCCAGCACGGAGATCGAGAACAAGAACTTCTCGTCCCGTATGCCGCGACCGAGCAGGCTCACGCCACGCCGCGTGATGCGGCTGTGGTCGTCAGATCCCAGATCGCCGTCCGGCGTCTCGGTCGTGCTATCGGACACTATGACCGGCTGCTAGCAACGTCTCTTTTACCTGTCTGATGGTCAGCTCGCCGAAGTGGAACACACTCGCGGCGAGCACGGCGTCAGCGCCGGCATCAATGGCCTGCGGGAAGTGCTCGAGCCGACCGGCGCCGCCACTCGCGATGAGTGGCACTTGTGTAACGCTGCGGACTGCCCGAATCATTTCCAGGTCGAAGCCATTCTTTGTGCCGTCTGCGTCCATCGAGTTGAGCAGGATCTCTCCAGCACCCATCTCGGAGGCCATGCGCGCCCACTCGACCGCGTCGAGCCCGGCAGGCGTACGACCGCCGTGCGTCGTGACTTCATAGCCACTGGGCTGGTCTGCGCTGCGACGAGCATCGACGCTGAGCACCAACACCTGGTTGCCAAATCGCTGGGCGATCTCGGCAACCACGTCGGGGCGAGCGATCGCGGCAGTGTTGATCGCGACCTTGTCGGCTCCGGCGCGCAGGAGACGATCAACGTCGTCAGGCGTGCGCACGCCCCCGCCAACCGTCAGCGGGATGAAAACCTCGTCGGCCGTGCGTCCCACCACGTCGTACGTGGTCGAGCGGCTGTCAGACGATGCCGTGATGTCGAGGAACGTCAGCTCGTCCGCACCCTCGGTGTCGTAGACCTTGGCCATCTCGACGGGATCGCCCGCATCACGCAGATCGACGAAGTTGACCCCCTTGACCACTCTGCCGTCGTCGACATCCAGGCACGGGATCACGCGTACGGCAAGACTCACCCGACGAGCGTATCTGCCCGCACGGACCGTATTTTCACTAGCATCGACGCATGCTGACTGGATGGAACGCGAAACACACCCTTGCCGCGATCGCGATGCTTCTGGTCTTCGGACTGGTTCTCGTGTTCGCGCTCAACCGTGGTGGCGACGACGACACCCCCGAGACGACCGCGACCCCCACCCCCAGCGCCACGACCGCCACGACCCCGACCGAGTCTGAGCCGGCCGGCGAAGAGTTCGTTGTGGCACCGGGGCGCGTAGGCGCGGCCGAGGTGAGCATGACCAAGGCACAGGCAGCCTCAACCGGACTGTTCAACACCGACGTCGACCACGGCTCCGACGATTGCCGCGGGGTCGCGCCCCTGGAGTGGAAGCCGTCCGTTGGCGCGGGTCTCGATGTGTTCCTGAACGACTCGGATCGCATCACCTCGATCGGCATCAGCAAGTCCACTCCCAAGACAGCCGAGGGCATTGGGGTTGGCAGCACGCTTGGGCAGATACAGGACGCCTACGCCGACGTCACCCCGGTTGAGGAAGCCGGGTTCGACCAGTCCGGCAACTACGTCGTCGACGGCGACCGCTACCTCGGATTCCTGTACAACGAGAACGCTTTCGACGCGACTGAGTCGTCGAAGGTGGTCTTCATGGAGGTCACCAAGGGTGACAAGCCCGAGCTGATCCGGGACGGCTGCTGATGCGCCGCACGCTGGCCGGGACCGCTGCACTGATCCTGGTTCTTGCGGGCTGCGGCGGTTCTGACGAGCCGACCCCACCCGGGACGACCTCCACACCAAGCGCAACGACCACGACAGCTCCAACCGAACCAGCCGAGTTCGTCGTCCGTCCGGGAAGCATCGGCGGAGTCAGCGTCGGCATCACCAAGGAGCAGGCAGTCGCAACTGGTCTGTTCGACGCGGATGTCGAGGGTGCCGCGGGCTGCACGTTCGAGCTGCGGTGGAAGAAGGAGTACGACGGTGTCGACGTGCTCACCGACGAGGACGGCAACATCACCTCGCTCGGCGTGCGCAAAGGCGGACCCAAGACATCAGCCGGCGTCGGTATTGGCAGCACCCTCGCCGAGATCCAGGCTGCCTATCCCGACGCGTCCGAACCTGCCGAGCTCGGGTTTGGCCAGGCAGGCGTGATCCACACTCTCGGCGACGATCACATCGGGTTCCTGTTCGGCGACACGACGGTCAACTCGGTCAAGCCCGTCTCGGAGGTGACGTTCATGGAGGTCACCTCCGGCGACGAGCCTGAGCTGATGCGCAGCGGCTGCTGACCTGGTGACGAGCACATACCTGTGTGACTACTGTCGCGCTGCGATCGACACCCGTACTGACACGCCGCTCATCGTGGGCATCCATCGACGAGTCGACACAGACGAGTGGGACGACCCTCCGAGCGAACTTGTCAGCGGCGAAGAGCTCACCTACCGCTACTGCGACCAGCAGCATCTGGCGTTGCACATGCAGCGGGTCCCCCTGCCGCCCGTCCGACGGGATGACAGCATGCCCGGTGGCGGCGCGGTATTCGGGTGCTTTGTCGTCTCCGTCGTCGCGGTCGGATTGCTGGGCCTGGCCGTCTACGGCGGCATTCAGTTCTGGCAAGAACTTGTGCAGGGCTGGTTCTAGTCCAGGTCTCGTGTTGTACGGCGGGTCTCGGCGATGTTGTCCGCGATGTCCTTGATGCGCGTCGCGGCATTGTCACGCGTCGACTTGTAGCTCAGCCCTGAGGCAACGATCGGGATGATCGGCCATACCGCCCACCACGGTGCTCCCGCGAGGCTGGTCACGAACCAGACGCTCGTCGAGGCGACCGTGAGGAACAAGAAGCGGTTGCGGGCATTGCGGAGCTCGCGGCCGTACTTCACGACCGCCTTGGGCTGTATGTCCAGCGCCACCGGATTGGGCGTGAAGTCATCTGCAGCGACCACCAAGTCGAGGATCAGCTCGTGTACCTGGCCGAGCGTGCCGACGCCCAGAGCCACGTCGAGTCGCTTGTCATACTCCGTCAGCGTCAGGCGGCCGTCGGCGAAGGCTTCACGAAGGACGGCACCCAGGGCATCACGGTCGGCATCGGTCGCCTTCAGCGTCGGTGACATACGCGGATCAGCCGAGAACGTCGACCAGATGTCGTCCGATGCCGTCACGGATCAGACCTCTTTCACAGCGGTGAGCGCCTCCGGCAGCGTGAATGCGCCGGCGTACAGCGCCTTACCGACGATGCTGCCCTCGACACCGATCCCGGTCAATCCGGCAATCGCGCGCAGGTCATCAAGGCTGGAGACTCCCCCAGACGCGACGACCGGCTTGTCGGTCGCCGCACAGACCTGACGCAGCAGCTCAAGGTTGGGGCCGGTCAGGGTGCCGTCCTTGGTCACGTCGGTGACGACGTAGCGCTCGCAGCCATCTCGCTCCAGCCGCTCGAGCACCTCGAACAGGTCGCCGCCTTCCTGCGTCCAGCCACGGGCAGCGAGCGTGTGACCGCGTACGTCGAGTCCCACGGCGATCTGGTCGCCGTACGTGGCGATCGCCTGGGCGCACCATTCCGGGTCCTCGAGGGCTGCAGTGCCGAGGTTGACGCGGGTGCAGCCGGTGGCGAGGGCAGCCTTGAGCGATGCGTCGTCGCGGATGCCGCCTGAGAGCTCGACCTTGACGTCGAGTCGACCGACGACGTCGGCGAGCAGCTCACGGTTGGAGCCGGTGCCGAATGCCGCGTCGAGGTCCACGAGGTGGATCCACTCTGCGCCATCGGTCTGCCACTGGAGGGCAGCGTCGAGCGGGGATCCGTAGGAGGTCTCGCTGCCGAGCTCCCCCTGCACCAGGCGCACGGCCTGTCCATCAGCAACGTCAACTGCGGGAAGGAGTTCGAGGGTCACCGGAGCAGCGTATCGGTGCGGGCTCAGAGGGTTGCGAGCCAGTTGCGAAGGAGCTGCGCTCCGGCGTCGCCCGACTTCTCCGGGTGGAACTGCGTCGCCCACAACGGACCTTGCTCGACAGCCGACACGAAGCGGTCGTTGCCATAGTCAGTCCACGTGACCGCCGGTGGCTTGAGGGCCGGAGGCTGTGACAGGACCCAGTCGCGCACGCCGTACGAGTGCACGAAGTAGAACCGTTCGTCCTCGATGCCCGAGAACATCTGGGTTCCGTTGCCGGGCACGACGGTGTTCCAGCCCATGTGCGGCACGATCGGCGCCTGGAGCCGCTCGACGACCCCGGGCCACTCGCCGCAGCCCTCGGTACGAACGCCGTGCTCGATGCCCTCACCGAACAGCACCTGCATGCCGACACAGATGCCGAGCACCGGCCGGGAAGCGATGAGCCGACGCTCGATGATCCGTACGCCATCGACCGCCACCAGGCCAGCCATGCACGCTGCATACGCGCCGACACCGGGCACCAACAGACCGTCTGCCTCTGCGGCCACCTTCGCGTCACTCGTCAGCTCGGGTTCGGCTCCGGCGCGCTCGACGGCACGCATGGCCGAGCGGAGATTGCCGGAACCGTAGTCAAGGACGGCGACGCGAGGGCGCCGACTCAGTGACACAGCGCGCCTCTGGCGCTCCAAACGGTGATCGAGTAGCCGCGAGGAACGGGCGGGGTATCGAGATTCACAAAGCACCCTTCGTGCTGGGGATGCCTGACTCGCGAGGATCGATCGCGACAGCGTCTCGCAGCGCACGCGCGACGGCCTTGAACTGCGCTTCCGCGATGTGGTGCGGATCGCGCCCGTCCAGCAGGCGTACGTGCAGGGTGATCGCAGCGTGGTGCGCGATCGACTCGAAGACGTGTCCGGTGAGCGCACCGGTGTACTGGCCACCGATGATCGCGGTGATCTGACGATCGGGCTCGCCGCTGTGCACGAAGTAGGGACGTCCTGAGACGTCGACGACGGCCTGCGCGATGGATTCGTCGAGCGGCACGAGCGCGTCGCCGTAGCGACGAATGCCGATCTTGTCGCCGAGGGCCTCGCGGAGTGCCTGACCCAGGCAGATCGCGGTGTCCTCGACCGTGTGGTGCGCGTCGATGTGGATGTCGCCTTCAGACCGCACGGTCAGGTCGATCAGCGAGTGACGCGAAAAAGCGGTCAGCATGTGGTCGTAGAAACCCACACCTGTCGAGATGTCACTGACGCCGGTTCCGTCGAGATCGACCTCTACGACGACATGCGACTCGGAGGTCTTCCGTTCGATGCGAGCAGTGCGCGTCATGCCGTCACCTTCCTGGGAAGGGCACGGTACGAAGGCGCCGGCATGACAGCCTGGATTGCTCGCTCGCTTCGCTCGCTCATGCCGTGACCTCCTGTAGTGATTGCTTGAAAACGGCGTTCTCGGCCGGCGTGCCGACTGACACGCGCAACCATCCTTCAGGTCCAGTCTCCCGTATCAGGACGCCGCGGTCGACCAAGCCCTGCCAAATGGCGTGTCGATCTGCGAATCTGCCGAACAGGATGAAGTTCGCATCGGAGTCGGCGACCTCGTGGCCTTGCTCCTTCAGCCAGGCCGCAAGCTCGTCCCTGGAAGCGCGAATTTCGTCGACCCGGGCCAGCAATTCGTCGCTGTGGGCGAGCGCCGTGATTGCTACTGCCTGGGTGACGGCGGACAGGTGGTACGGCAGCCGGACGATTCGCAGAGCATCGATGATGGCCGCATTGGCGGCGACATACCCGAGACGCCCACCGGCGAGCGCGAAGGCCTTGCTCATCGTGCGTGAGACCAAGAGTCGCGGGAACTCATCGAGCACCTCAAGCGCCGTTGGCGTGCCCGCCCGGCGGAACTCCGCGTAAGCCTCGTCGACGACGACGACTCCCGGTGCGACCTCCATGACGGCCCGCACTGTGTCCAGCGGCAGCGCCGTGCCCGTGGGGTTGTTGGGGGACGTCAGTAGGACGACATCGGGCCGCTCGGCGGCGATCAGCTCGAGCGCGCGCTCGAGGTCAATCGTGAAGTCCTCTTCGCGCGTCCCGGTGACCCAGCGGGTGTGGGTGTCGCGGGCGTACTCGGGATACATCGAGTACGTGGGCGCGAACGACAGCGCCGTACGCCCCGGGCCGCCGAATGCCTGCAAGACCTGCAGCATGACCTCGTTGGAGCCATTGGCCGCCCATACGCGGTCAGCAGTCAGTCCGTGTCCGAGATAGCCGGCCAACTCCGTGCGCAGCGCCGTGGCCTCACGGTCCGGATAGCGATTGAGCCCGCTCGCGGCAATGCGCACGGCCTCCGCGATGTCCGCAGCCACCTGTGCGCTGGGGGCGTACGGGTTCTCGTTGACATTGAGGTTGATGACGCCCGGGATCTGCGGCGCACCGTACGGCTCGTAGCCGCGCAGGTCGTCGCGAATTGGCACCCACTCGGGGAGCGGCATGCCTACGCGTCCTTCCCGGAATCGGATCTAGTTGTGCGGATCGACACTGCGGTGCCGTGCGACGGAAGGTTCTCCGCCTCTGCGAGCGCGACGACGTGATCGCCGACCTCGCGCAGGGCATCGGCCGAGTAGGTCACGATGTGCATGTTGCGGCAGAACGCCCGGACCGACAGACCCGAGGAGTGGCACGCGCAGCCGGCCGTCGGCAGCACGTGGTTGGACCCAGCGGCGTAGTCGCCGAGCGATACCGGGGTGTGGTTTCCCACGAAGATGGCTCCGGCGTTGACGATGCGCGCAGCCACCGCCTCGGCGCCCGCTGTCTGGATCTCGAGGTGCTCGGCGGCGTACGCGTTGGCGACGTCGACGGCCTGGTCGATGTCGCGCACGAGAACGGTCGCCGACTGCTGGCCCGTGAGCGCTGTTCGGATGCGTTCGGCGTGCTTGGCGACGGCGGCCTGCGACTCCAGCTCGACTTCGACCTGCCCGGCCAGCGTCTCGCTGTCGGTGATCAGCACGCTCGCAGCCATCGGGTCGTGCTCGGCCTGGCTGATCAGGTCAGCCGCGACGAACGCAGCGTCAGCCGTGTCGTCGGCGATGATCGCAATCTCGGTGGGTCCGGCCTCGGCGTCGATGCTCACGATGCTCTGCAGGTGACGCTTGGCGGCGGCGACGTAGATGTTGCCGGGGCCGGTGATCAGGTTGACTGCCCTGCACTCCCCTGCGCCGTACGCGAACATCGCCAGCGCCTGTGCTCCGCCTGCGGCATAGACCTCATCGATCCCGAGCAGCGCGCACGCGGCAAGGATCGTCGGGTGCGGAAGCCCTCCGAACTCCTTCTGTGGAGGGCTCGCCAGCGCGATGCCAGGCACGCCTGCGACCTGCGCTGGGACCGCGTTCATGACGACGGTGCTCACGAGTGGAGCGAGACCGCCAGGCACGTACAGACCGACTCGCTGCATCGGGACGATGCGGCGTTCGACCACAGCCCCGGGCGCTACGTCGCTGACGATGGTCTGCTCGAGCTCGGCCTCGCAGGTCTGGCGGAGTCGGCGTACGGATTCTTCGAGCGCAACCCGGACGTCGGGGTCGAGACCGGCGAGCGCGTCGGCCAACGCTGCGGCGGGAACCCTGAGCTCGGCCGGGCGTACGCCGTCGAACTTCTCGCCAGCGTCGAGCACTGCTTCGACCCCTCGTTCGCGAACGTCGTCACAGATCGGACGGATCGTCGCGAGTGCCTGCTCGACGTCGCGTGCCGCGCGCGGCACGGCAGCGCGATAGACCCCCTGACTTTCGTCGGGAGTTGGACTGAGTTTCCTCGCATCGAGGCGGCGCATCACGTCGGCAAGTCTATGGTGAACGTGTGGGAGCCAACGGGAAGCCCAACGATGCGACGCCGGCCTTTGTCGCGCTTCATCGCGCCGATGTCGCGTTCACCACTCACTCGTACACCCATGACCCGCGCGCGGACTCGTTCGGCATGGAGGCTGCGGAGGCCTTGGGCGTTGACCCTGGCCGCGTGTTCAAGACACTGATGGCTCTGGTCGACGGCAAGCTGTGCGTCGGCATCGTGCCGGTCATGGGCTCCCTCGATCTGAAGGCGCTCGCCGAGGCGTTGGGCGGCAAGAAGGCGCAGATGGCCGACACGGCGCAGGCTCAGCGGGCGACCGGCTACGTCATCGGTGGCATCTCACCGTTCGGCCAGAAGCGTCAGCACCCGACGGTCATCGACCGGTCCTCCACCAAGTGGCCGACGGTGTTCGTCTGCGGCGGACGCCGCGGGTTGGAGGCTGAGCTCGACCCGGCTGACCTCGTACGCGTGACATCAGCCGTCGTGGCCCGACTCGCGCGCTAGAGTTCGTGCGCTCCGACGTGGGCGGGAGCCTCTTTGCTCATCCAGGTCGACAGCACCACGCCGAGCATGCCGAAGAGCGGCCAAGCCACGAACGGCGGAATGCTGTCGATCTCGAGCTTGGACGGCAGGATGTCACCGACGTTCGGATCGACAGCGGCCTGTGGCCCCTCCGGACCCAAAGCTACTCCCACCTGCCAGGCGATCACAGCGGCGACCAGGGTCGTGAGGATCACGAACGGGGTGAGTCGCCAACCGAGGTCGCGCAGCGCAAAGGTGGTCGCAAAGGCCCATATCAGCGACACAATCGCTCCGGCGATGACGAACACGACAATGACCCCGAACTGCTCTCGCGCGGCGATCTCAGTCAGCACGATGCTGCCGTCGGCGCGCACCTCCCACTCGGCCGGATTGGCCTGCCACTGCCACACGGCACCCGTCGCAACACCCAGCAGCAGCATTGCGACGACGGAGACCGCCAACTTCGTCACAGAGATGGGCTTCATGACAGGCAATGGGGACCCAACAGCTCTTTGAGATCGGCGATCAGCGACGACGAATGAGCGACACGCAGGGTGTCATCGAGCCGCATGACCTTGGTGGTGCCGTTGCCGATCAGGCGCAGGTGAACCTCGGCCGTACCGGGATGCGCGCCAAGCACCTGCTTGAACGACGCGATCGTGTCGGGCGTGCAACGCGCGACCGGCAAGCTGACCTGCAGCGGCGTGTCGGGTCGACTGTCACCCATCGCCGGCATCGTCACCTCGAGGGCGTTGACCTCGATGCCGTCGTCATTGCGCCGGATGCGGCCCTTGACGACGACGATCGTGTCGGGGATCAGCACCGGAACAGCGAGCTGATAGGCGCCTGGGAAGACCATCACCTCGATGCCACCTTCGAGATCCTCCAGGGTGACCGAGGCCCAGCTGTCGCCCTTCTTGCTCATACGACGCTGGACGCCGGTGATGAGTCCGCAGATGCGAACGGTGCTGCCGTCCGGTCGTTCTAGGTCGGTCAGCAGCTCGCCGACGGTGCAGTCGCTGCTGGCCTTGAGCACGTGCTCCAAGCCCTGCAGCGGGTGGTCGGAGACGTAGAGACCCAACATGTCGCGCTCGTAGGCCAGCAGCTGCGTCTTGTCCCACTCCGGCATCATCGGCACCGCCACGGTGACGCCGGTGAACTCGTCGTCGAGACCGCCGAACAGCGAGTCCTGGCCGATGGCGGCGTTGCGCTTGAGATCGATGTGCTGGTCGACAGCTTCCTCGGCGATCGATGCGAGCGCCCGGCGACGATGTCCCAGCGAGTCGAACGCGCCGGCCTTGATCAGCGAGTCGAGAACGCGCTTGTTGCAGACGTGGGTCGGCACCTTGTCGAGGAAGTCAGCGAAGTCGGCGTACAAGCTTCCCCCTCCATCAGCACTGCCAGTCCGGGCCTCGACGATGCCGGCGACCACGTGCTCACCGATGTTGCGGATGGCTCCGAGTCCGAAGCGGATGTCAGGGCCGACGGAGGCGAAGTTGGAGACCGACTCGTTGACGTCCGGCGGGAGCACCTTGATGCCCATACGGCGGCACTCGTTGAGGTAGATCGCCGACTTGTCCTTGTCGACGCGGGTGCTGGTGAGCAGCGCTGCCATGTATTCGGCCGGGTAATTGGCCTTGAGGTAGGCCGTCCAGTAGGAGATGACTCCGTAGGCCGCCGAGTGCGCCTTGTTGAAGGCGTAGTCGGAGAACGGGACCAGGATCTCCCACAGAGTCTTGACCGCCTTGGCGGAATAGCCGCGCTCGAACATGCCGGCTTCGAAGCCTGCATAGAGCTTGTCGAGCTCGGACTTCTTCTTCTTGCCCATCGCGCGTCGCAGGTTGTCGGCTTGACCGAGGCTGAAGCCGGCCAGCACCTGGGCGATCTCCATCACCTGCTCCTGATAGACGATCAGGCCGTAGGTCTCGCCGAGCACCTTCTCCAGCGGCTTCTCGAGCTCGGGGTGGATCGGGTCGATCGGCTCGCGACCGTTCTTGCGGTGCGCGTACTTGTTGTGCGAGTCCGCGCCCATCGGGCCCGGACGGTAGAGCGCACCCACAGCCGAGATGTCCTCGAACTTGTCGGGCTTCATGCTCCGCAGGAGCGCACGCATCGGACCACCATCGAGCTGGAACACGCCGAGGGTGTCGCCGCGTGACAACAGCTCGTACGTCGCAGGGTCGTCGAAGGTGAGGTCCTCGAGCACCAGGTCGACGTCGCGATTGCGCTTGATGTTGGCGAGCGCGTCGTCGAGCACCGTCAGGTTGCGAAGACCGAGGAAGTCCATCTTGACCAACCCGAGTGCCTCGCACATCGGGTAGTCGAACTGCGTGATGACCGCGCCATCCTGGTCACGCTTCATGATCGGGATGATGTCGATCAGGGGATCGCTGGACATGATCACGCCGGCAGCGTGCACGCCCCACTGGCGGATCTGCCCTTCGAGTCCAAGGGCGGTCTCGTAGATCTTGCGGACCTCAGCGTCAGCCTCGTGTAGCGCCCGGAACTCAGAGCCGTCGCCGTAGCGCTTGTTGGTCTTGTCGAAGATGTCCTTGAGCGCGACGCCCTTGCCCATGATGTCGGGCGGCAACGTCTTGGTGATGCGCTCGCCCATCGCGAACGGGTAGTCGAGCACCCGGTTGGCGTCCTTGATGGCAGCCTTGGCCTTGAGCCGGCCGAACGTCGCAATCTGGGCGACGCGCTCCTCGCCGTACTTGTTGCTGACGTAGCGGATCACCTCACCACGGCGACGCTCGTCGAAGTCGATGTCGAAGTCGGGCATCGACGGGCGCTCAGGGTTGAGGAAGCGCTCGAAGATCAGTCCGTGAGTGAGCGGGCACAGGTCGGTGATGCGCAGCGCGTACGCGGCGATCGAGCCGGCACCGGAACCGCGTCCAGGGCCGACGCGGATGCCGTTGTCCTTGGCCCAGTTGATGAAGTCGGCGACCACGAGGTAGTAGCCGCAATAGCCCTTGTCGCGGACGACCTCGAGCTCGTACTCCGTGCGTGCCCGCACCTCGGGGGTCAGCGCGTCGCCGGGATAGCGCGACTCGATGCCCTTCCAGACCTCGTTGACGAACCAGCTTTCCTCGGTCTCGCCGGCAGGCACCTCGAAGCGCGCCATGTAGCCGCCGTTGGACTCGGCGAACTCGACATTGCACCGCTCAGCGATCAGGAGGGTGTTGTCGCAGGCTTCCTTGAGGTCGAAGCGGTCCTCCCAGAGATCGCGCATCTCCTTGGCAGACTTTATGTAGTAGCCGCCACCGTCGAGCTTGAACCGCTTTGGATCGCCCAAGGTCGTGCCGGTGCCGATGCACAGCAGGGCATCGTGCGCTTCGACGTCCTCGGGCGACACGTAGTGCGAGTCATTGGTGGCGATAACCGGGAGTCCAAGATCGGCTTTGAGCTTCAGCAGTCCGTCGCGTACGCGTGCCTCGATCTCGAGACCGTGCTCCATCAGCTCGAGGAAGAAGTTCTCCTTGCCGAAGATGTCTTGGAACTCCGCTGCCGAGGCGCGGGCCTTCTCATAGTTGCCGATACGCAACCAGGTCTGGATCTCGCCCGACGGGCAGCCGGTCGTGGCAATGATGCCCTTGCCGTATTGCTGCAGCAGCTCGCGGTCGGCGCGAGGCTTGCGGTACTGACCTTCGAGGCTGGCGTAGGACGCGATGCGGAAGAGGTTGTGCATGCCCTCGGTCGACTCCGACAGCAGCGTCATGTGCGTGTAGGCGCCGCGTCCCGAGATGTCGTCCTCGCCGCCCTTGTTCCACTGCACGGCCTTCTTCTCGTGCCGCGAGATGTTGGGCGCGAGATAGGCCTCCATGCCGATGATCGGCTTGACGCCGTGCTGCCGGCCCTTGGCCCAGAAGTCGTAGGCGCCGTGGAGGTTGCCGTGATCGGTCATTGCAATTGCAGACATTCCGAGCTCTGCAGTGCGCTCGAACAGCGGATCAAGCAGCGCGTGGCCGTCCAACATCGAGTACTCCGTATGCACATGCAAGTGCACGAATGGCGAGTCGCTCGACATCGAAAGATTGCCTCCTCGGCGCGTTTTGGGGGGAAGAGCCTCAGCCTAGTCGGGCGGTCCCACACTCCGGTGGATGGCTCGCCCGCAAGTTTGGTGAACGAGCCCAACTCCGCTCTACTGGGCACATGGCAGAGCATCCGGACCGCGAGAAGAAGTCGTTCACGACCGTTGACGAATACATCGATGCGTCACTGATCGGTGTGGAGGAAAGGCTCGTCGAGATGCGCCGGATCATCCGTGCCGCAGCGCCCAACACCGAAGAGACGATCAGCTACAACATCCCTGCCTACAAGTCCGACGGTGTGGTCGTCGTGCAGTTCGCCGGGTTCACCGAGCACACCTCGTTGACGTTCTTTCCGACGGCTGGAGCCTTCTCGAAGTTCTCCGACGAGATGGCGGCGTACAAGACGAGCAAGTCCGCCATCCGCTTCCCGCTGGACGAGCCACTGCCGGTCGACCTGATCGACGCGATCGTACGATTCCGCGTCGACGAGGTCGCCGACTACGTCGCCAGCAAGAAGAAGTAGTCCTAGGCCTGCTGGTAGCTGCTCAGGAAGTTGCCGAGGCGCTGGATGGCTTCGGCCAGGTCGCGGGTCCATGGCAGCGTGACGATGCGTAGGTGGTCCGGGTCGGGCCAGTTGAAGCCGGTCCCCTGCGTCAGCAGGATCTTCTCCTGCTGAAGCAGATCGAGCGCGAGCTTCTGGTCGTCCTTGATCGGATAGACCTCGGGGTCGAGCCGCGGGAACACGTACAACGCACCGCGCGGGTTGACGACGCTCACGCCGGGGATCTTGCGAAGCTCGTTGACGGCCGTGTCGCGCTGCTCGAGCAGTCGCCCACCGGGCAGGATCAGCTCCTTGATCGACTGATAGCCACCGAGCGCCACCTGGATCGCGTTCTGTGCCGGCACGTTGGGGCACAGCCGCATTGAGGCGAGCAATGTGATGCCTTCGAGATAGTCCTTGGCCTCGTCGAGCGGACCCGTCGCGACGAGCCAGCCGGCGCGGTAGCCACAGACCCGGTACGCCTTCGAGAGTCCGTTCAACGTCATCGTCAGGACGTCAGGGGCGACGCTCGCCATCGGGATGTGCACGGCGTCGTCGTACAGGATCTTGTCGTAGATCTCGTCGGACATCAGGACGAGATTGTGCTTGCGAGCCAGATCGGCGATCGCGGTCAGCGTCTCGCGGGTGTAGACCGCGCCGGTCGGGTTGTTGGGGTTGATGACGACGATGACCTTGGTGCGGTCGGTGATCTTGGACTCGAGATCGGCGATGTCGGGATTCCAGCCGTTGGCTTCATCGCAGCGGTAGTGCACCGGCACGCCACCGGCCAGGTTGGTCACCGCGGTCCACAGCGGGTAGTCGGGTACGGGGATGAGCACCTCGTCGCCGTTGTCGAGCAGCGCCTGCAGCGCCATCTGGATCAGCTCGGACACGCCGTTGCCGAGCCACACGTCATCGATGTCGATGACCGGGAAGCCCTCTTGGAGCTGGTAGTGGTGCACCACAGCGCGGCGGGCCGACTGGATGCCACGCGAGTCGGAATAGCCCTGTGCCGTGGGCAGTCCGGCGATGACGTCCTGCAGGATCTCGGCCGGAGCGTCAAACCCGAAGGGCTGCGGATTGCCGATGTTGAGCTTGAGAATGCGCTCGCCTGCGGCTTCCATGGCGGCCGCTCGTGCATTGACGGGTCCGCGGATGTCGTAGAGGACATCACGCAACTTCTCGGACTGGCGCACGACATTCGTCACGCTGAAACCTCCGTTGAAAAAGCACGGTACGGACGCCCCAGCGTGACAACCTCGATTGCTCGCTCGCTGCGCTCACTCATACGCCCATTGTCCATGACAAGGTTGGCACTAGATTGCAGGCGTGACGAAACTGATCCTCGCCTTCCACGGCGCAGACCTCGCCCTCGATGATGTTGACCTCCGTACGCGGCTCGCCGCGGAGGGAGTCACCCGCTTCCAGCTCAACATCGACGACGTTCCCGTCGCCGGTGCACTGCGGTTCGGCCCCGGCGCTCCGATCACCGCGCTGGTGTCACTCTGGACCGACGGCGATCCCGAAGCAGCCATCGCTGTGCTCTCCGACCTCGAGACGGACGTGCATGCCTGGCGGGTCAGTGAGCGTCGCCCGATCGAGCCGCCTGCCGTCGCTGATGGCGAACGCACGGACGCGCTCGCCAACGTCGCGGTGCTCCGTCGTCCTGAGGGGATGAGCCGCGACGAGTACGAGCAGATCTGGTTCGAGGACCACACGCCAATCGCGATCGAAACCCAGAACACCTTCGGCTACGTCCAGAACGCAGTCGAAGAGACCCTCACGCCCAGCTCCCCCGAGATCTCGGCGATCGTCGAGGAGCTGTTCCCGATGGCCGCATTGACCGACATCCACGAGTTCTACGGCAGCGGTGGCGACGATGACGAGCTCAGCCGTCGCATGACCGTGCTAATGGCCAGCGTGGCCCGCTTCGGCGCCGACACCGGCCTCGACCTCGTACCGACGAGCCGGTACGTCTGGGAGCTCGCCTAGTCCGAGGCTCGTACGACTTCGAGCGCGTTCACGAGGTCGTCCGGGTAGATCGAATCGAACTCGACGTGATCGCCCGTACGCGGGTGGATGAATCCGAGCTTGTACGCGTGCAGCCACTGGCGATCGAGGCCGACACGCTTGGCCAGCGTCGGATCGGCACCGTACATCAGGTCTCCGACGCACGGATGGTGCAGCGCGGCCATGTGCACGCGGATCTGGTGCGTACGGCCGGTCTCGAGGTTGATCGTCAGCAGGCTGGCGAATCGGTGTGCCTCGAGCGTGTCGTAGTGCGTGACGCTCTCGCGTCCGCCGTCCTTCACGGTGAACTTGAAGTCGTGCTTGGGGTGGCGCGCGATCGGAGCATCGATCGTGCCCATGTGCGGATCTGGGTGTCCCTGCACGAGCGCGTGATAGGTCTTGTCGACCGTCCGGTCGCGGAATGCCTGCTTGAGCACCGTGTAGGCGTGTTCGGACTTCGCAACCGCCATCAGACCGCTCGTGCCGACATCGAGTCGGTGCACGATGCCGCGACGCTCGGGAGCGCCCGACGTCGAGATTCGTACGCCAATGCCGGCGAGGTGATCCAGCACGGTCGGCCCTGACCAGCCGACGCTCGGGTGCGCAGCCACTCCGACCGGCTTGTCGACCACGACGATGTCGTCGTCCTGGAACACGATCCGCATGCCCTCGACCTCAGACGGCACGACGACAGCGCGTCGGGGTGCCGGGATCGAGACCTCGAGGATCGATCCGGGGTGCACACGATCGGACTTGGACGGCGAGTGCCCGTCAATCTTGACGTGGCCGTCGGCGACGAGCTCGCTCGTACGCGTACGGGACAGGCCGAGCAATCGCGCGAGCGCACTGTCGATCCGCTCACCGTCGAGGCCTTCCGGCACCGACAGCACCTTGTGCTCGAGCTCGACCTCTTCTGTCATTGCTTGACCTCACGGGTGCCGTCGATTGCGAAACCGCGCCAAGTGCGCCAGACGATGACGATCGCGGCGAAGGTCAATGCGATGTCGGCGACATTGCCGACGAAGAAGCCGTAGTCGATGAAGTCGACGACGTGACCCTCGAACGGCGAGGGCTGGCGGAAGATGCGGTCGGTCAGGTTGCCGAGTGCACCGGCGAGCAGAAGCCCGAGTCCGATCGCCCAGCCACGATCGCGGAGACGGGTGGCCACGCGTACGACCGCAACGCATACAACGACGGCGATGATGCTGAGCACCAGGGTGAATCCCGTGCCGGTGCTGAACGCAGCACCGGGATTTCGGTAGAACGTCAGCGACAGCAGATTGGGGATGAGCTCGACGGGTTCGCGGCCCTGCAGCTTATCGACGGCGAGGTACTTGGTGACCTGGTCGACGATCAGCGTCAGGGCAGCAACGATCGCGAAGAGTCGAACCGAAGTGTGGGTTGTCGGGCCGCTTTCAGGGCTCAGCGACGTTCCTCGCGCTGCTTGCATGTCATGCACAGTGTGGCACGGGGGAACGCCATCAACCGCATCTTGCCAATCGCCTCACCGCACACCTCGCACTGGCCATAGACGCCCTTGTCGAGGCGATCGAGTGCCTTCTCGGTCTGCTGGAGCAGCTCACGCTGGTTGGCAGCGAGTGACATCTCGGCGTCGCGCTCGAGACCCTTGGAACCCACATCAGCCTGGTCATTGCCGGCGCCGTCGACGCCATCGCGCAGCAGATCCTGCAGCTCGCGAGCCGACTGGTCGAGCTCGCCCCGCAGACGGGTGAGGTCGCTCTCGAGCTCGGCGCGGACGGCCTTGGCCTCGGCAGCGGTCCAGGGCTTCTCGTCGGCGCGTACGGCCAGCTTGGTGTTCGGCATGCAGGAAGGTTAGACCCCCCGTAGGCCAAAGCCAACTCGAACCGCCGCAGGGTTCGCGCGCGTCACCCGTAGAATTGAGGGTGTGACCTCGCACGCGTCCTATCGCCCCGTTCCCGCCCATGTCGATCTCCCGGCGTTGGAGCGCGAGATCCTCGATCTCTGGGCCGAGCAGGGCACGTTCGCGGCATCTCTCGACACACCTGCTGACGCTCCGCGATGGACGTTCTACGAGGGTCCCCCGACGGCCAACGGCACGCCCGGAACACACCATGTCGAGGCACGAGTGTTCAAGGACGTGTTCCCGCGTTTCAAGACGATGCAGGGCTTCCACGTCGACCGCAAGGCCGGCTGGGACTGCCACGGACTGCCCGTCGAGATCGCGGTCGAGAAGGAGCTGGGTTTCAACGGCAAACCCGATATCGAGGCATTCGGCATCGCCGAGTTCAACGCCAAGTGCCGCGAGGCAGTCGTACGCCATGTCGATCTCTTCGAAGAGATGACTGAGCGCATGGGCTACTGGGTCGACATGGCCAACCCCTACCGAACCATGGAGCCGGCGTACGTCGAGAGCGTCTGGTGGGCGCTGTCGACGATCTTCAAGAAGGGCTTGCTGACGGAGGACTACCGCGTCGCTCCCTATTGCCCGCGCTGCGGCACCACGCTGTCCGATCACGAGCTTGCGCAGGGCTACGAGACGATCACCGATCCCTCGGTCTACGTACGCTTCCCGCTGACTTCGGGTCCGCTGGCCGGCAAGGCGTCGATGCTGGTCTGGACCACCACCCCGTGGACCCTGGTGTCCAACACAGCGGTCGCGGTCAACCCCGGTGTCACCTACGTCGCAGCGACCGACGGCAAGGAGACGCTCGTCGTCGCCGAGCCGCTGCTGGCCAGGGCCCTCGGCGAAGGCTGGACCGCCACCGGTGAGACGTTCTCCGGCACCGACATGGAGCGCTGGACGTACGAGCGCCCGTTCGACCTGGTCCCCTTCCCGGTAGGGACAAATGGACAGGGTCCTTCGCTCGCGCACTTCGTCGTGCTCGGCGACTACGTCACGACCGAGGACGGCACCGGTCTGGTGCACCAGTCCCCCGCATTCGGAGCCGACGACATGACGGTCTGCAAGGCGTACGACCTGCCCGTCGTCAACCCGATCACCCCTGACGGCCACTTCGAGGCCGATGTGCCGCTGGTGGGCGGTCAGTTCTTCAAGACTGCCGACCGCATGCTCGCTGACGACCTCGCCGCTCGCGGTCTGATGTTCAACGAGCTGGCATACGAGCACTCGTACCCGCACTGCTGGCGCTGCCACACGCCGCTGATGTACTACGCGCTCCCCGCTTGGTACATCCGCACGACTGAGGTCAAGGACCGGCTGCTGGCCGAGAACGCCGACACCAATTGGTTCCCCGAGACCATCAAGAACGGTCGCTTCGGCGACTGGCTGACCAACAACGTCGACTGGTCGTTGTCGCGCAGTCGCTACTGGGGCACACCATTGCCGATCTGGCGCAACGACGCCGATCCGTCCAAGCTCGTCTGCATCGAGTCGCTCGCCGACCTGTCCGCGCTGACTGGACGCGACCTCGCAGACCTCGATCCGCACCGTCCCTTCATCGACGATGTCACGTTCGAGGTCGACGGCGAGCCGGGCACCTATCGACGCGTCCCCGATGTCATCGACGCCTGGTTCGACTCCGGCTCGATGCCGTTCGCCCAGTGGGGCTACCCGCACGCTCCCGGCTCGAAGGAGAAATTCGAGCAGGCCTACCCGGCCCAGTACATCTGCGAGGCGATCGACCAGACGCGTGGTTGGTTCTACTCGCTCATGGCGGTCGGCACGCTGGTGTTCGACGAGAGCTCGTACGAGAACGTCGTCTGTCTTGGCCACATCCTGGCCGAGGACGGCAAGAAGATGAGCAAGCACCTCGGCAACATCCTGCTGCCGATGCCGCTGATGGACGAGCACGGCGCCGATGCCCTGCGCTGGTTCATGGCTTGTTCGGGCTCGCCGTGGGCGCCACGTCGTATCGGTCCCACCGCGCTGACAGAAGTCGTACGCAAGGTGCTCCTCACCTACTGGAACACGGTTGCGTTCCACGTCCTCTACGCCAGCTCCGAAGGCTGGACGCCGTCGAGCGACGCTCCGCCGGTCGCCGAGCGCGAGGTCCTCGACCAGTGGCTGCTGTCTGAGGTGCACACTCTCACCCGCGATGTCACTGCGTCCCTCGAGACGTTCGACACCCAGGCCGCAGGTGCGCGCCTCGCGTCCTTCATCGACGACATGTCCAACTGGTACGTCCGCCGCTCACGCCGTCGGTTCTGGCGAGGTGACGCTGCCGCGTTCGCGACGCTGCACGAGACACTCGACGTCCTGACGCGACTGCTCGCCCCGCTGACCCCGTTCATCTCCGAGCGGGTGTGGCAGGACGTCATTGTCCCGGTGACACGCGACGCGCCTTCCTCGGTCCACCTGGCCACCTGGCCGGTTGCTGACGAGAGCCTGATCGTCAACGGGCTCAACGCCCGCGTCGACCTGGCCCGCCGTGTGACCGAGCTCGGCCGGGCCGCCCGCGCGGAGGCGAAAGTACGTACGCGTCAGCCATTGCGTCGCGCCCTGGTCGCCTCGGCAGCCTGGGAGCAGCTCGGCGAGGACCTCCGTGCCCAGGTGTGCGAGGAGCTCAACGTCGGATCGCTCGAGTCACTTGCAGAAGCGGCCGGTGATCTGGTCGACCACTCGGCCAAGGGCAACTTCCGCAACCTCGGCAAGCGATTCGGCAAGGAGACGCCTCAGGTCGCAGCCGCGATCGGCGAAGCCGACGCAGCTACCCTGGCCGCTGACCTCGCAGCGACGTCGAAGGCCACCGTCCTGGTTGCCGGCAAGCCCGTCGAGGTCGGACCCGACGACGTGATCATCTCCGAGCGTCCGCGCGAAGGCTGGTCCGTCGTCAACGACCAGGGCGAGACCGTTGCGCTCGACCTCGAGCTCGACGACGAGCTGCGCAGTGCCGGGCTCGCTCGTGAAGCGATACGCGTCATCCAGGAGGCACGCAAGTCCTCCGGCTTCGACATCAGTGACCGCATCACGCTTTCGTGGACTGCGACTGGCGCGATGGCCGAGGCGATCACGACCCACCAGACACTCATCGCGGACGAAGTGCTCGCTACGGAGATCACGGCGTCACCGGATGCCACCAAGTTCACCGACGACGAGCTTGGCCTCAGCTTCGACCTGGCAGTCGTCTAGGACGTCTCTGACAACGAGAACGGCCCGCCTCCCGAAGGAGGCGGGCCGTTCTCGTGTCTGTCTGACGGGGCTCAGAAGCCTTCGTCGTCACCCAGCAGCGAGCGCAGGCGACGCGGCGCTGCATCGACAGGCTCCTGGACCGGGGCAGAGGTGCCGGCTTCGTTGGCCGAGATCTGATCGAGCTGGCTCTGGAAGTAGTTCTTGAGCCGTGCACGGTACTCGCGCTCGTATGCACGAAGGTGCTCGACCTCGCGCTGCATCTCGTAGCGCTCACGCTCGATCGTGGCAACAGCCTGCTGACGACGCTCGTTCGTCTCCTCATCGAGCTTCTGCGCGCGGATGCGGGCATCGGTCTCGAGACGATCAGCCTTGCCACGAGCCTCATTGGTGAGGCGCTCAGCCTTGGTGCGAGCCTCACCGACGATGCGGTCAGCCTCATCCTTGGCGGCCTCCATGAGCTGATCGGCGTTGGACGACGCAATCTCGAGGAGACGTGCCGCAGCGGACGACGCATCGCCCATCGACGGCCTCGCGACTGGAGCCGGCTCTGCAACGGGAGCCGGGGTCGGCTCGGGCGCTTCTTCCACCGGTGCAGGCGGCGTGTAGTGCGTCTCCTGAACGGCAGGCGCAGACTGCACGGCCGGAGCCGTCTGCGAGATCGAGGGGATGAGACCGGTCGGTTCGCCGGTCGATGCGGCAGCTACCTTTGCGCGAAGTTCCTCGTTCTCGACGGTAAGTCGTTCGAGCTCAGCCTCAACTTCGTCGAGGAACTGATCAACTTCGCCCATGTCATAGCCTTCGCGAAGACGGACAGGCGTAAAACGCTTGTTACGCACGTCCTCTGGCGTCAACGGCATGAATTCACCTAAGGGTTCGGGGTAGTCCTGGGGACTCGGAATCACAAGGGTACTCCGTCACAGTTCACTCCTGCCACAACCCTGCACAGATGCCCCGCGATCCCAATCTCAATTGGGCGTGTCAGAAGAACACGGCGGCAACAATGCGCTGCAGGATGAAGATCCCGATCAACAGGATCATCGGGGAGAGATCGAGCATGACCGAACCCAGACGCAACGGCGGAATCACACCGCGCACGACCCTCAACGGTGGATCCGTGACGGAGTAGATGCCCTCACAGAGCACGGCAATCACACCGCGCGGACGCCACTGACGAGCGAACATCTGCACCCAGTCGAGCACGAATCGTGCGATCAGGAGAAGTACGCAAACCCAGAGGGCGAAGTAGATGATGCTGCCGACAGCGGCCATGAAACTCAGCTCTGGTTGTAGAAGCCGCCAGCAGCGATGCGCTGCTTGTCCTCGTCCGTCACCGTGATGTTCTCGGGCGACAGGAGGAAGACCTTGGCGGTGACGCGATTGATCGAGCCGTGGGCTGCGAATACGAGGCCGGCGGAGAAGTCGACGAGGCGCTTGGCGTCGTCGTCATCGATCTCGGAGAGGTTCATGATGACGGGCACACCGGAGCGGTAGTGCTCGCCGACCGTGCGCGCGTCGTTGTAGGTACGCGGCGTCACTGTCTCGATGCGCTGCAGGTCCGAGGAGTTGGACGGGCGACGCTCAGGGCGGCGCTCGGTGTGTCGGCGCTCGTCGATGCTCGCGACCGGCGCGGCAGCGGCACGTACGACCGCCGGCTGCCTGCTGATCGGGACCGACGGCTCGATGTCGTCGTCAAACTCGTCGTCGAAGTCAGCCTGTTCGACCAGGCCGAGGTATTCGCCGACCTTCCGCATTGCGCCAGCCATGAGAACTCCGTCGCTCCGAGTAGATGTGACATTTCTGAGATTACCGGGTGGAAGCACGCTCACCGAGCACTGAACGCCCGATTCGCAGGTGTGTCGCGCCGGCTTTGATGGCGTGTTCGAAGTCGTCACTCATCCCCGCGGAGATGATCGTGGCTTCTGGGTGGTCTTGTTGCAGCTCGGCCGACAGTCGCACGAGGTGCTCGAAGTGCGGTGTGGGGTCGTCACCGAGGGGCGCGACGGTCATGACACCGGCCAGTTCGAGGTGGTCTGCGCCTGCCACCGCCGCAGCCAGGTCACCTAGTCCAGCAGGTGCGACGCCCGACCGTCCGTCAGCGTCGCCGAAGTCGACCTGGACGAGGCAACGGAGCGATCGCTCTGCTGCTTCGGCTCCGCGTGAGAGGGCGTTGGCGAGCTTGATCCGGTCGACGCTGTGAACGGTGTCCGCGTAGCGAGCGATTGCGCCTGCCTTGTTGGTCTGCAGCCCACCCAAGAAATGCCAGCGCAGGGGTGCTGCCACCTGCTCGGCCTTGTCGCCAGCTTCGGGGTGACGGTTCTCCCCCACGTCGAGTACGCCGAGCTCGGCCAGAAGCTCGACATCACTGGCGGGGTAGGTCTTGGTGACCACAATGAGAGTGATCTCGGATCGGTCGCGACTGGCAGCCGCGCAGGCATCCGCTATGCGTTCCTCGACGCTGGCCAGCCCCGCAGCAATGTCGTCGCGGCGAGTCATCGGATGACCGCGACGGCGCCGAAGCGTCCGGAGTCCTGGCCTTGACGCCGGTAAGAGTAGAACCGCTCGTCCTCAATCGTGCACACGTGGTCGCCGAGGTCGTTGACCTGTACGCCGAGCTCACGCAGCTGAGCGATGACGCCCGCGCCGATGTCGAGCGCCGGGGTGCCCCACGATGTCGTCGACCGTGCCTCGGGCACGGCGGCCGCGACAGCGTCAGCCATGTCCTCAGGCACCTCGTAGCAACGACCACAGGCTCGTGGGCCGACCCATGCTTCGAGCGACTCAGCACCGCGGTCGCTTATGGCGCCGATCGCAGCCGGGACGATGCCTTGCACCAGCCCTTCGCGTCCGCAGTGGATGACGCCGGCCACTGGTTCGTCGAGACCAACAAGCACGACCGGCGTGCAGTCAGCCACGCGGACCAGAACACCGACTCCCACCTGGTCGGTGAGCAGTGCATCAACCACCGGGATCTCTCCCGCGGCGACAGCATCAGTCCAAGCGACATCGGCACCGTGCACCTGCGTCATACGGACGAGTCGATCGACTCCGAGATGTTCGCCGAGCAGCTCGAGATTGCCCTGCACGAGATTGGGATCGTCCCCATTAGACGTACCGAGGTTGAGCGAAGCCCACGGGCCGTCGCTCAGTCCCCCGTCACGGTCGCTGATGGCGAATTCGACCCGGCCAACCGTCTCGCGGTGAAAGAACACTCGTGAATCGTCAGCGCAGAAAGTCGGGTACGTCGAGGTCGTCGCCGTACTCGGTCGGCATCGGATCCGCCGGAACGGTCACGTTGCCCGCACCATCGCGCGGATCGTCGCCGAGGAACGGGTCGGGCTCGAGGAAGCTCTCGGCCGTGGCGGGCCTGGGGATCGTCGCCGCAGGCGTACGGTCGACCTCCTTGAGCAATGCCGGCTGTGAGGCGTCACGCAGCTTGGGCTCGCCGCCGTCGAAGCCAGCGGCAATCACGGTCACCCGCACCTCATCGCCGAGTGCGTCGTCGATGACAGCGCCGAAGATGATGTTGGCGTCGGGATGCACGGCGTCGGCAACCAGGCCAGCGGCTTCGTTGATCTCGAAGAGTCCAAGATCGGATCCACCAGCGATCGAGAGGAGCACGCCGCGCGCGCCTTCGATTGAGGCCTCAAGGAGAGGACTCGAGACGGCGCTCTCGGCGGCGATCGCTGCACGGTGCTCGCCACGAGCCGAGCCGATGCCCATCAGGGCCGAGCCGGCGTCGGACATGACCGACTTGACGTCGGCAAAGTCGAGGTTGATCAGGCCTGGGGTGGTGATCAGGTCGGTGATGCCGGAGACGCCCTGGTGCAGCACCTGGTCGGCCTGACGGAACGAGTCGAGCAGGCTGACGTTGGGGTCGCTGATCGAGAGCAGGCGATCGTTGGGGATCACGATGAGCGTGTCGACCTCGTCGCGAAGAGCCTGAATGCCGACGTCAGCCTGGTTCGAACGGCTGCGGCCCTCGAACTTGAACGGTCGGGTGACGACACCGATCGTGAGAGCGCCGAGCGAGCGGGCGATACGGGCTACGACCGGCGCACCACCCGTACCTGTTCCACCGCCTTCGCCTGCCGTCACGAAGACCATGTCGGCGCCCTTGATGGCAGCCTCGATCTCCTCGGCGTGGTCCTCTGCTGCACGCTTGCCGATCTCCGGGTTGGCGCCTGCGCCGAGCCCACGGGTCGAGTCGCGTCCGACGTCGAGCTTGACGTCTGCGTCACTCATCAACAAGGCCTGGGCATCAGTGTTGATCGCGATGAACTCGACGCCCTTGAGGCCGATCTCGATCATGCGATTGACGGCGTTCACGCCGCCTCCACCGATGCCTACGACCTTGATCACGGCGAGATAGTTCTGGACCGCCATCGTGTGTCCCTTCCGGGGAGTTTAGAAACTTTAACCCTGAGGTGGAGGTTTATAGTTATGTCAACCTGTCTCTTCCATGAAAGGTACGTCCCCGGACCCGACCTGGAGTTGCGACACGCCGCTAATAGTCACCGCAGAACTAGTTGCGGGTCGTCGGCTGATCGGGTGCGCTGACGTCGTACTGCTTGGCAGAGATCCGCAGCAGCGAGTTGAGGACGGCCAGCTTGCGCTCGGCATTGCCCGCACTCCCCCACGTGACGGTTCGACCCTTGGACAGATCAAGGATGATCGAGTCCTTCGTCGACGCACTGATCGACTGCATCTGGCGGCGCAGCTTCGGGTCCTTCTCGTTGATCGATTCCACGACCGAGGCGACCGCCGAGAGGGTCTGTTGGCGTTTGCGCGGGTCGTCCACGTTCACGCTGACCTCGAGCAGGCGCTCGGGCGGTTTGCTCAACGTGCGGAACGCGATGCCGTAGCGATCGATGGCGCGAAGCTGACCGCCCAGGCGCGCGTACGCGATGGGGACGCGCTCGGCGACCTCGATGCGGATCGTGTTCGGTAGCGAGCGACTCACGTCCACCGCCTGAATTCGCTCCATCGACGCAACGCGGGACTCGATCCCGACCATGTCGATGCGCGCCAGGGGCTGTCCAATCGGTACGTCCGCGGCCCTACGAATCTGCGCCTCGCTGAGTGTCGTCTCACCGTCGACGACAACCTTGGTGGCCGCGAGCAGGCTCGAGAACCAGATCGCCCAGACCAGTGTGCCGACAAGCGCAGCGCTGCCGACCAGGATCAACGGACGGCGCCAACGCTGGAGCAGGCCCTCACGCCGCCTGACGTCGAATCGTGGGTCGCTCACGACTGGGCTTCCAGCGCCTCAATCACGGCGGGGCCAACCGTCGTGATGTCTCCCGCGCCGAGCGTCAACAGCATGTCGCCGGGGAGGAGTTCGGGAATCAGGAGCTCGGCCAGCCCGGAGACTGGCCCGCCGGCCGACGCTACGGGCCCCTCGATGGCGTCGACGATGAGAGCAGAAGTGACAGCGGGATCGGGTTCCTCGCGAGCGAGGTAGATGTCGGCGACCACCACACGATCGGCGGCGGAGAGTGCCTCACCCATCTCGACCCCGTACAGGCGCGTACGACTCACCAGGTGCGGTTGGTAGGCAACGACGAGGCGATCGCCAGCGGCAATTGCACGGGCGGCGGCCAGGTCAGCTGCAATCTCAGTCGGATGGTGCGCGTACGAGTCGTAGACCCGCACTCCCCCGGCTGTGCCGAGAAGCTGCATGCGTCGGGCCGCTCCTGTGTAGCTGGCCAGGCCCTTGGCGAGCGGCGCGAAGTCATGTCCGAGCAGCAGTCCTGCGCCGAGTGCGAGCAACGCATCCTGTGCGTAGTGCGCTCCCGGCACGGCAAGCCTGACGACTCCGACCTCGGCGCCCGAACGCGACACCGTGAACGTCGACGTCGAGCCCTCCACAACGAGATCGGTGGCGTGAAGATCTGCATCGCCTGCGAAGCCGCTCGTCAGCACCGTGAGCCCGCGACCGCTCGCCGCTGCACCGAGAGCTCGGGCCCCAGCGTCGTCCGCGTTCAGCACCACGAAGGTGTCGACCGTCGTCACGAACTCGTCGAATGCCTCCGCGTAGGCCTCAACCGTGCCGTAGTTGTCGAGGTGGTCGGCATCGACGTTCGTGACGATCGCACCGTCGGGCGCGTAGACGAGGAACGCGCCATCGCTCTCGTCAGCCTCGGCGATCAGCAGGTCGCTCGAGCCTAGCCGGGCGTTGGCTCCGAGGCTCGCGACCTCAGCGCCGATGGCGAATGAGGGATCCGCTCCGGCTTCGCGAAGCGCGCAGGTCAGCATGGCTGTCGTCGTGGTCTTGCCGTGAGTGCCGGCAACGGCGACCGTACGGCGACCCTCCATGACTGATCGCAGTCCCGCGGATCTCGGCCACAGCCTCAACCCGAGGCGCTGGGCCTCGACGATCTCGGGGTTGTCGTCGCGGACGGCTGTCGAGGCAATGACCGTGTCGGCGCCAACAAGCTGCGATGCGTCATGGCCCACATGACAGGTGATGCCTTCTGACCTCAGGGCTTTGACCACGTCGGACTCTGCAGCGTCACTGCCACTCACCGTGATGCCCTGCTGCGACATCAGCCGAGCAATCGCCGAAAGGCCCGCTCCGCCGATACCGATGAAATGAACGTTGCCCAGCTGGTCGGCCGCGGGGATCTCCGCAGGGATGGCGATCTTCACCTGGCGGCCTGTCGGATCATGGCGGCAAGACGCTCATCGGCGTCGCGCGGAACGATCCCCGATGCGGCCTCCGACATCGCTGCCAGGCGGCCGGTGTGCGAGACGAGAGGGATGACGACATTGTCGATCCACGCCGGCGTCAGCGCAGCATCGTCGATCATCAGTGCGCCACCCGCCTGTACGACGGGGTGCGCGTTGTGCGCCTGTTCGCCATTGCCGTGCGGCAATGGCACGAACGCAGCCGGAAGTCCCACGGCAGCAACTTCGGTCACGGTGTTGGCGCCCGCCCGGCAGACGATGAGGTCGGCGGCTGAGTAGGCCAGATCCATGCGGTCGATGAAGTTGGTGACGACATACGGCGGATCTCCGTCGCGCAGGTTGAGGGTGACCTCCTCGGGACGACCGGCTGCGTGCAACACCTGGACGCCCGAGTCGGCAAGATCGCGCGACGCGGCCGAAACCGCCTGGTTGATGCGTCGTGCGCCCTGCGAGCCTCCCGTGACGAGCAGAGTTGGCCGATCGGCGTCCAGACCGAATCGCTTGCGAGCCTCACCGCGAAGTGCGGCGCGGTCGAGACGTGAGATCTCCCGGCGGATCGGCAGCCCGATGTACGTCGCATGCGGCAGCTCGGTGTCCGGGAAGCTCGTCGCGACATGGTCGGTGAACCGAGCGCCGAGCTTGTTGGCCACACCGGGAACAGCGTTGCCTTCGTGAACGACGAGCGGGATACCGCGACGTCGGGCCACGAGGTAAGCCGGTACGGAGACGTACCCTCCGAAGCCGACGATGACATCTGGTCGAATGCGGTCGATCACCTCGCTGGTTGCCTTGACGGCCTTGCGCAGCTTGGCCGGCACCAGAACGAGATCCTTGCCGGGCTTGCGGGGCAGCGGCACGGGCGGCACCAGTTCCAGCTGGTAGCCCGCCTGTGGGATCAACGTGACCTCCAGGCCTCGTGGCGTACCAAGGCACACGATCTCGGCACCGCTCTCGACCAGGACGGCTGCGGTGGCCAGGAGCGGCGACGTGTGGCCGGCTGTGCCTCCGCCAGCAAGCAGCACACGCACTCGACTAGCTCCTTTGCAGAACGCGGGACCGTCCGCGGTTGGCGCGGCCAGCCGCAAGGGCTCGTTTGGCCCCCGGTTCGGTCTTTGCACAGTTAATCAGAATGCCCATGGCGAGCAGGGTCACGAGCAGGCTCGAGCCGCCGTACGAGATGAGCGGCAGCGGGATACCGATCACCGGCAGGAGGCCGAGCACCATGCCGATGTTGATGACGGCCTGGACCGAGATCCAGATCGTGATGCCGGCCGCGGCGTAGTGGACGAACGGATCGCGGGTACGGGTGGCGATACGGATGCCCGCGACCGCGAGGAGGACGAACAGGACGAGCACGACGAGCGTGCCGAGCAGCCCAAGCTCCTCACCGATCACGGCGAGGATGAAGTCGGTGTGCGCCTCGGGCAGCGAGCCCCACTTCTGGCGGCTGCCACCAAGACCGACTCCCCAGAATCCGCCACGAGCGAGCGCCATCATGCCGTGGATCGCCTGGAAGCCTCGGAAGTCAGGATCTGACTCGGGGTCGGTGAAGTTGAGGAGACGACCGACGCGCTCGGGTGAGTTGGCGATCGCGATGACGAGGATGACAAACAGGGCGGCCAGCATGGCGCCCATCTGCTTGCGCGGCAGTCCGGCGACCCAGAGCATGCCGATGATCAGCGCGAACAGCACCAGCGCCGTACCGAGGTCGCGCTGGAAGACGACGAGAAGCGCCACGAATCCGGCAACAGGGACCATGGGCGTGAGGATGAGGCGCGGATTGTCCAGCTTTTTGCGGCGCTTCGCGTATAGGTCGGCGATCCACAGGATGAGCGCGAGCTTGGCGAACTCCGACGGCTGGAGCCGGAAGCCGCCAGCGAGCGGGAGCCAGTTGCGGTTGCCGTTCACCTCGATGCCGACGCCCGGGATGAACGTCGCCATGATCATCAGAACCGAGACGATCAGGAACGGCAGGATCAGCTTGCGCAGGACGCGCAGGGGTACGTGAGCCGCGACGTAGGCACCGACGAGACCGACAACGGCGAAGATCAGCTGGCGTTCGATGATCGCGAACGAGTTGCCGTCGTAGTTGAAGCGGGCGTAGATCGAGCTGGCGCTGAGCACCATGATCAGGCCGAGCCCCAACAGCAGAGCCGAAGCACCCAGCACCAATTGGTAGGACCCCAATGGGCGTTCCCAAGGCGATGTGCGCCGCGGTTTCGTCGAGCTCATGCTGGATCCAAATCTGTCGCGGGGGAAGACGCGTCAGGACTGGTTGCGCAACCTCTCGACAGCAGAGGCGAAAGCATCGCCACGAGCCGAGTAGTTGCGGAACTGGTCCCAGGAGGCGCAACCGGGGGCCAGCAGCACCGTGTCACCCTCATGGGCGAGCGATGCGGCGACCTCGACGACGCGATCCATGAGATCAGTGTCACCGGTTTCGACCTCGACCACGGGGACATCTGGCGCGTGTCGCCGGAGCGCGTCAGCGATGATTTCGCGGTCAGTGCCGATCAAGACCACAGCACGGAGCTGATCCTTGGCTGCTTCGACGAGCTCGTCGAAGCCGGCACCCTTTGCCAGTCCCCCGGCGATCCATACGTTGCCAGACCCGTTAGACACAGCGAAGCTGCGCAGCGAAGCCGACGCTGCGTGGGGGTTGGTTGCCTTGGAGTCGTCGACGTATCGGACGCCATTGACCTCCCCCAGGTCGGCGACCCGATGCGCGTCGGGCACGAACGTACGCAGCCCGTCGCGTACGGCCCGCGGAGCAACCCCGTGCGCGCGGGCCAGCGCTGCCGCAGCAAGCGCGTTGGCGACGGTGTGGGCTGCCGCGGGTACTCCCGACGGCGACGCGAGATCGGCGAGCGTGCCGAGCTCGACAGCGCTGGAGATGCGTCCGATCACGAACGCGCGGTCGGCGAGGACGTCGTCGACGAGACCGACCATTCCGGGAGCGGGCAGTCCCAGGGTGAACCCGATCGCCCGGCATCCCTCGACGACTTCGGCCTCCTCCACGAGGCGCTCTGTCGTCGGGTCCTCGACGTTGTAGACGCAGGCGAGCTGAGCGTTGTGGTAGATCCGCGCCTTGTCGGCGGTGTACGACTCGAGGTCGCCGTGCCAGTCGAGGTGATCCGGCGCAACGTTGAGCACGACACTCGCCTCCGCGGAGATCGACGAGCTCCAGTGCAGCTGATAGCTGGAAAGCTCAACGGCGAGGACGTCGAATGGTGCGGGGTTCATCACGGCTTCGAGCACAGGCGTACCGACATTGCCCACCGCGATCGCGTTGAGCCCGTCGGCACGCAGGATCTCAGCGAGCATCTGAACGGTCGTCGTCTTGCCATTGGTGCCCGTCACCGCGAGCCACGGCACCGGGTTCTTGCCACGCAGACGCCAAGCCAGCTCGACTTCGCCCCATACGGGGATCGAACGCGAGGCGGCGTCCATCAGAACAGGGTTGGACGGTGGCCACCCTGGTGAAGTCACGACCAGGTCGAATCCTTCGGCGGTCAGGTCAGTCGATCCGGCGCCGAGACGTACGTCCGCGCCAAGGATTCCGAGCAGCTTGGCCTTCTCCTGCAGCGACTCGTCGACCGACTCGTCGACCGCGACCACGGTCGCACCGAGGTGCGTCAGCGTGTCGGCGGCCGCAAAACCGCTCACGCCAAATCCAGTGACCAGAGCGCGTACACCCTCCCACGACGAATCCCGACCGAGTGAGTCGAGGTCAAGCGTCATACGCCGCTGACCCACTCGGCATAAAAGATGCCGAGTCCTGCGGCGACGCACAGACCGCTAATGATCCAGAAGCGCACAACGATGGTGATCTCGTCCCAGCCGAGCAGCTCAAAATGATGTTGCAAGGGCGCCATTCGGAAGATGCGTTTGCCGCCGGAGAGCTTGAAGTACCCGACTTGCAGGATCACCGACGCAGTGATGGCCACGAACAGTCCGCCGATCACGACGAGCAGAAGCTCGGTACGGGTCATCAACGCAAAGCCGGCCATCGCGCCACCAAGCGAAAGCGAACCTGTGTCGCCCATGAAGATCTTGGCCGGCGAGGCATTCCACCACAGGAAGCCGAAGCACGCGCCGGTGAGTGCCGCCGCAACGACTGCAAGGTCAAGTGGGTCTCGTACCTCGTAGCACTTGAGGCCGGGAGCCTTCGAGCAGTTCTGGTTGCTCTGCCAGATGTTGATGATGACGAAGGCGCCGAAGATCATCACGGCAGCGCCCGTCGCGAGGCCATCAAGACCATCGGTGAGGTTCACGCCGTTGCTGGCGCCCGCGATCATCAGCAGGACCCAGATCACCAGCAGCGCGGTTGGGAGCTCCCACCCCTTGAGGTCGCGGGTGAACGAGATGGCGTGCGTGATCGGCGTACGGCCGGTGTCGTCCTCCCAACCGATTGCAAGGCTCGCGAAGATCAGGCCGACCACGATCTGGCCGATGAACTTCGCCTTGCTCCTCAGGCCGAGATTGCGCTGCTTGGACACCTTGATGAAGTCGTCGATGAAGCCGATCAGACCAAGGCCGCAGAACAGGAAGAGCAGCAACAGAGCTGAGGCACTGGGCTGGGTGCCGGTGGCGAGCTTGGCGACGAAGTAGCCGAAGACCGACGCGAAGATGATGACCAAGCCACCCATGGTCGGGGTGCCGCGCTTGGTGTGGTGCGAGGTCGGACCGTCGTCACGGATCAGCTGGCCATACCCCTTGCGGACGAGCACTCTGATCGCGAGCCGCGTGCCGAGCAGTGTCAGCAGCAGGGACAGCGCCCCCGCGATCAGGATTGCCTTCATCCGTCGTGATCCCTTTCACCATTTCGGAGCGGTCGCGGCTTGGTGCCGAGGGACCGTCAGTGGGCCAGCAGAGCATGTGCGACGCGCTCGAGACGGCCGCCCCTCGATGCTTTCACAAGGACCACGTCGTCAGCGCGCAGGCTCGCGGAGAGCACCTCGACCGCTGTGTCGACGTCCTCGGCAGTTTCGCCGATCTCGCCTGCGCCTTCGGCTATCGCAGCTGCCCCGGCCCCGACGGCGATGACGCGTACGAACCCGAGATCGGCCGCCAGGCGCCCCGTCGCGAGGTGCGCGTCGTGACTGGCTTCGCCGAGCTCGAGCATCTCGCCGAGCACCGCGATGGGCCGGCCTTTGCCCAGGGTCGCAACGGCACGAAGTGCGGCCGCCATGGACTCGGGGTTGGCGTTGTACGCGTCGTTGATGACGACGAGACCGTCACGGCGTACGTGGTGCTCCATACGCATCGGCGACGCGGCTGTCGCTGTCGAGAGCCGCTCGGTAATGACCTCAAGATCGATGCCAACAGCAATCGCTGCCGAGGCCGCAGCTGCGGCGTTGACTGCGTGGTGCTCACCAATCTGTGGAACGTACGCGTCCACCGTCGTCCCCTCGAAAGTCAGCGTGAAGTGTGGCTGACCGTCCTCATCAAGGCTCACCGGTCCGAGCGCGACGTCACCCTCGGTTCCGAAGGTGAGCACGCGTGCAGACGTACGGGACGCCATGGCGCTGACCAGTGGGTCATCGGCGTTCAGCACCGCCACGCCGTCGGCGCGCACCGCCTCGACCAGCTCGCCCTTCGCCTGCGCGATCACCTCGGCTGAGCCGAACTCACCGACATGCGCACTACCGACGTTGAGAACCATGCCGACATCAGGTGACGCGATCCGGCACAGCTCGGCGATGTGGCCCACTCCCCTCGCGCCCATCTCGATGACGAGGAACGTAGTGTCGGCATCTGCGCGGAGCACAGTGAGCGGGACACCGAGCTCGTTGTTCAAGGACCCGGGCGGCGCAATCGTCGGGCCTGACGCCTCAAGGATGTGCGCGAGCAGGTCCTTGACGCTCGTCTTGCCCTGGGACCCGGTGACGCCGACGACGGAAGCGGTCGAACGGGAACGGTTGTCGCGTGCCAGCGCCGCCAACGCAGCGGTGACGTCGGGTACGACGACGCATGGGGCATCGAGCTGCCGCGAGGCGAGCACAGCGACTGCCCCGGACTCGATCGCTGCGACCGCGAACGCGTGACCATCGACATGCTCGCCGGGCAGCGCCGCGAACAGCGTTCCAGCTTCGACCGCGCGCGAATCGATCACCACCGAGCTGACGACCAGACTTCCGTCACCGTGAACCGAACCTCTGGTCACCTCGGCAACGTGGTCGAGGTCGATCGGGATCACTCGGTGCTCTCGATCAGCTCAAGCAGCACTTCACGGTCATCGAACGGATGGATCCTGCCGCGGATCTCCTGCCCACGTTCGTGGCCCTTGCCGGCAATCACAACCGTGTCGCCAAGGTGGGCCATCGCGACGGCATGAGCGATGGCTTCGCGACGCCCAGCGACCTCGATCGCCAGACCTGGGCCATTGCCGGCTCCTGACATGACATCGGCGCGGATGACAGCGGCCTTCTCCTTGCGCGGGTTGTCGTCGGTGACGATCACGACGTCAGCGTGCTTGGCGGCAGCCTCACCCATCAGCGGGCGCTTGCC
This sequence comes from Propionibacteriales bacterium, assembly GCA_038256885.1. Classification (GTDB taxonomy): domain Bacteria; phylum Actinomycetota; class Actinomycetes; order Propionibacteriales; family Nocardioidaceae; genus Aeromicrobium. The sequence goes on along the minus strand of JBBSJW010000006.1, from coordinate 14,064 downwards.
GTGGTCGCGGTCTCCCCCAGCGCCGATCACGATGATCAGTCGGCCTGCGGTCACCGGGCGAAGCGCCTCGAGCACGGCCGTCACTGCGTCTGGCTTGTGTGCGTAGTCGACGATTGCGGTGAACGGCTGACCTGCATCGACGCGTTCCATACGGCCGGGTACGCCGGTGCTCGTGGCGATTCCGGCTGCGAGCTCTGCGGGATCAAATCCGGCCTGAGCGAGCGAAGCGATGACAGCCAGGGCATTCGAGACGTTGAATACGCCCGGAAGCGGTACGGACAGCGGTACCTCGACACCGTTGGGACCAAGGACCTCGAGATCGGTGCCCAGACGGTGTGGCCGGATGTTGACCGCCCGCCAGTCAGCCTGGTTGCCACCGGTCGAGAACGTCGTCACCGGCAACGACGTGAGCTCGGCGAGCCGTTTGCCGTGCGCGTCGTCGATGTTGATGACGGCGCGCTTGGAGTGCTCAGGCGTGAAGAGTGCAGCTTTGGCGAGGAAGTAGTCCTCGAGATCCTTGTGAAAGTCGAGGTGGTCACGGCCGAGGTTGAGGAACACCGCGACGTCGAACACGAAACCGTCCACCCGGCCCTGCACCAGCGCATGACTCGAGACCTCCATCGCGCAGACTTCGATGGCTTCCTCACGCATGACGGCAAAGAGCGCCTGCAGCTGCGGCGCTTCCGGCGTCGTCAGGGACGACGGAGCAGGCACTTTGCCGATGCGGGTGCCGATCGTCCCGACGACTGCCGACTTGTGCTCGCCCAGCGCCGCCTCCGCAAGGTACGTCGTCGTGGTCTTGCCCTGGGTGCCCGTGACACCGATCGTCGTGAACGACGAGGATGGGTCTCCGTAGATGAAGCTGCTGAGCTTGGCGATCGCGGCGCGAGCATCGTCAACGATGATCTCGGGCAGCTCGGTCACGAGTGCGGCGCCTTCGGGATCGGTGAGTACGCCGACGGCTCCGCGCGCTTTGGCAACACCGGCGAACGCTGCTCCATGTGACGATGCGCCAGGCAGTGCGGCGTACAGGTCGCCTGGCACGACGTGGCCGGAGTGCAGGGAGATGCCGGTGACTGTTCCCTCGGCGTTGGTCGACGAGTCGACCTCGTTGGCGAGCTCGGTCAGCGTCCAGCGCGGCGGCTCATCCGGCCGTACCCGCATCTCCTCGGTCACACCGTGAGCCTATCGGCCCAACCATGGAGGCACCCGAGCCTGGCTGTGGGGAGGGCAAGCCCGACCAGGTGGCCTCGGCGAAGCCGAGAATGAGGGCGAGGGACGAGCCCTCCTTCTCGCTGGGGGTCCCCCCACGAGCGCAGCGAGAAGGGGGCGGGACGAGCGAACGCTACTTTCACCAGGTTTGCGGAACCTTGGGGCTCTTGGAGCCCGTGGGAGCGACCCCGAAGCGCTCCAAAGCCATCGACATGACGTCGTGGAAGACCGGCGCAGCCGTGGAGCCACCACCCGCGCTGCTGTAAGGCTTGTCGAGCACGATGTAGGTCAGGAAACGCGGGTTGTCTGCCGGCGCGAAGCCCATGAATGAGACGACGTTCTGACCGCGGATGTAGCGGCCCGTCACAGGGTCGACACGCCACGCCGTACCGGTCTTGCCGGCGACTCGGTAGCCCTTGATCGCTGCTGCGGGAGCCGTACCGTCCGGGGCCGTCACAGCTTCCATCATGCGGGTGACGGACGCTGCGGCCTTCTTGGAGACGACGCGGTGTGCGGCGGGAACCTCGACGCTCTTCTTCTTGCCGTCTTCGTCGACGACGCCGCTGACGACTGACGGGTTGCAGATCTTGCCGTCGTTGGCGATCGCGCCGACCGCACGCATCATCTGCGTTGCCGTGACGGCGATGCCCTGACCGAACGAGATCGTCGCGTGGTTGGACTTGGTCCACTTCGACGGGTCGGCGAGGATGCCCCGGGATTCACCGGGCAGACCGACACCCGACTTCTCGCCGAAACCGAACTTGCGGAGGTATCGGTGCATCGTCTCGTCGCTCATCTTCTGGGCGGCGACGAGAGTGCCGAGGTTCGACGACTTGGCGATGACTCCGGCGGCGGTCAGGTGCAGCACGCCGTGGTCCCAGTAGTCACCGATCTTGAACTTGTCGATCGTGACGCCGGAGGGCACGACGATCGGAGAGTCTGCGGCGATCTTGCCCTGGTCGGCGAGCGCCGCCATCGTGATGGTCTTGAGCACGCTACCCGGCTCGTAGACCGTGGAGGTCGAGCGGGAGACGGTATTGAAGTCGTTCATGCCGGTGCTGGCATCCGCATTGAACGTCGGCGCCTGTGACATCTGGACGATCTGGCAGGTCTTGACGTCCATCGTGATCGCGAGACCCCAGTCCGAGCTCGAGTCGCGTACCGCATCAGCCAGACGCTGATCGGCGTACCACTGGAGGTCGCGGTCGATCGTGGTCGTCACGTCACGGCCGGGCACCATCTCGGTGACGGTGCTGTCGGCCATGGGGATGCGCTGACCCGTCGGCGAGAGCTCGAAGGTGCTGGATCCGTCGGTGCCTGTCAGCACGTCGTTGTACTGCTGCTCGATGCCCGAGACACCCTTGCCGGTCGCGTTCGTGTAACCGAGGAGATTGGCAGCCAGCTTGCCGCCCGGGTATGTACGCAGCGACTCCTTCTCGCTGAAAACTCCGGTGTAGCCGGCATCTTTGATCGCCTTGAGGGTCTTGGTCGCGGTCCACGCCGGAACGTCGCGCTTGAGGTATACGAAGTGCGAGTTGGCGGTGCGAAGCTTGTCGATCGTCTCGAAGTAGTCGATCTTGTCGCCGAGCTCCTCCGCGAGCAGTCGGGCGATCTGCGGCGCGTTTGCCGCCGTCATCGTCGGATCTGCGGTCAGGGTCAGGCCATCAACGCTGGCAGCGAGTGCCACACCGTTGCGGTCGAGGATCTGGCCGCGCGGAGCGGGAACGGTGCTTGTGTTGGTGCCGGCTTCGACGGCCTTCGCGGCGTACGCGCTGGCATCGAGGCCCTGGATCTGGAACAGCCGCACGGCGAAGACGCCAAATATCCCGACCACGATGGCAAGGCAGAAGCGCAGCCGACGGCGGGATGCCTTCTCGCGTGCGGTCATCGGGCCACTGACCTGATGTTGGAGCCACTTGCGGCCGGTTCGGGCTTGCCGAGCACCTTGCCGTCGGAGAGACGGAGGAACGCCGGGTTGGTGTTGGGCACCATGCCGAACACCAGTGCTCGCTGTGCCACGCTCGCCGGGCTCAGGAGCGTCTCGACCTCGCGGGTCATCGACTGCTGCTGGATCTCGAGTGCTGCTGCCTCGCGGTCGAGCTTGGCAGCCTCGAACGACTGCGCCTGCAGGACTGTGCTCATGATGATCAGCCCGACCAGGCCGATGGACAGCATGGTCATGACGACGACCACGAACGGTGCCTTGCGGGCGCGGCTGCGTACGGGCCTGACCAGGCGAAGCCCAAGCGCTGCCGCATCACTACGGGGATTGGACGTGACCTCCCGGCGCGCAGGCGCAAACGCTGGCTGCGCGCTCATGCCACAACCTCCGTGGCAGAGCAGAAACGGTACGGAGGCCGTGGCATGAGTGCCCCCTGATGATGAGCTCCCCCTACGCCGTTGCGAACCGCGAACGCGGTCCACATCGAGCGTGGGGGGACCCCCAGCTGGCGCTCGCTCATGCCGCGACCCTCTCGGCGACGCGCAGGCGTACCGAACGTGCGCGGGAGTTGTCCTCGATCTCGGTTTCAGTTGCGACCTCGGCTCCGCGGGTCACGAGCTTGAACTTCGCCTCGTGACCCTCGGGTACGAATGGCAGGTCGCGCGGAATGTCGGTCGTGGTGGCGCGCGCGAACTCGTGCTTGGTGATCCGGTCCTCGAGCGAGTGATAGGCCAGCACGACAACACGGCCGCCGGGTGTAAGCAGCTCGAGAGCCGCAGGCAGTGCACGTCGGTAGACACCCAGCTCGTCGTTGACCTCGATGCGCAATGCCTGGAACGTCCGCTTGGCCGGATTTCCCCCCGTACGTCGCGCTGCCTGCGGGATCGAGTCCCGGATCAGGTCGACGAGACGCGCACTGTTGGTGAACGGCTCGACCTCGCGCGCGGCGACGACAGCGTCGGCGATGCGCTTGGCGAACTTCTCCTCGCCGTAGTAGCGCAGCACCTTGGCGAGATCCGTGGCCTCGTACGTGTTGAGGACGTCCGCGGCGCTGAGCTCGTCCTCGGGGTTCATGCGCATGTCGAGTGGAGCGTCCTGCGCATACGCGAAGCCCCGCTCGGCGAGGTCAAGCTGCATCGAGGAGACGCCCAGGTCGAACAGGACACCGCTGACGGAGCTGAAACCTGCATCGCGAACGACGTCGGCGATCTCGTCGTACACGGCGTGAGCGAACGTCACCCGATCGCCGAATCCGGCAAGGCGGGCCTTGGCTCGCGCCAGAGCCTCGGGATCACGGTCGATGCCGATGACGTGGAGGTCGACAAAACGGTTGAGCATGGCCTCTGTGTGACCACCGAGGCCGAGAGTTGCGTCGACGACGACCGGCCGGTCCCCCACCACAGTCGGCGCGAGAAGGTCCATGACCCGGTCCAGCAGGACGGGTACGTGCTTCGCGTCGCTCACGCCACCGCCTCCGTGGAAAAGGCACGGTACGGAGTCCGCGGCGCGAGGGGACTTGTTGTTCGCGCCCCCAACTCGCTCGCCACCCGGAGTTGCGTCCAGCCTGCTCGCTCGTGGGGGGACCCCCAGCTGCGCTCGCTCATGCGGCAGCCCCGGCCAGCGCGAGGAGCAATGCGAGGAGTCCAGCGATCCCGACGGACATCGCGATGGAAAAGCCCATGAGCGCAACGCCGTCGGCAACCTCGTGCCGTACGCGTCGTGTGCTCGTGTCCATCGGTGTGCCTTTCGTTCGTGCTGTGCTGCCTGACGCCGTGGGGCCAGATCCTCGACCGGGCAGTTCTGACACCGGGGAAGTGGAGTCAGATCCGCTCGGGCGAAGATCTCGCCTCGCGGTAATCGCTAGAAGATTCCGGGCATGACCTCTTCGGACATGTCCGCGAATGGCCCTTCCTGTGAGTTGGAGAATTCGGTCCAGCGTTCGGAGTCCCAGATCTCGATGCGGTCCATCGCCCCCACGACGGTGCATTCGCGATCGAGGCTCGCCCAGGTGCGCAGTACCTGAGGCACGGAGATGCGCCCCTGCTTGTCCGGCACTTCCGAGGAAGCGCCGGAGAAGAACATGCGGGTGAAGTTGCGAGCCGCCTGATTGGTGAACGGGGTGTCGCGTACGCGATCCGTGAACGCGTTGAAGCTCTCGACCGTCCACCCGTAGATGCAGTTCTCCTGGCCGCGGGTGAGGACGATGCCGTGCTCGAGGCGCGGACGGAACTTGGCCGGAAGGAACAAGCGCCCCTTCTCGTCGAGGCGGGGTGTGTAGGTGCCGAAGAAGTTGGACACGTCCGGGTTCATCGGGCACCTCCTCCGCTTCGAGCCTGTCCTCCATTTCGCCCCACCATACTCCACAATCCACCACTTGGTGACCAATTTCGGCCTGTTTTGCGAGTTTTTAGGCAGCACGCTCTACCGCCGGGAATCGACGAAAATCGCTGTCAGGGCAAACAAAAAACCGCCCCCTCAGGGGCGGGTCAGAGCTGGTGGAGCGAAGTGGGGCCTTTTCGGGCTAGATGTCGTCTCCATCGCGGCGGCGCTGCCAGCGCTCTTCCATGCGGTCAACGAACTTGCCGGACGGCTTGCCGCTGGCCTTGCTGGTCGGACGGTCCTCGACCTGGCCGCCGATTCCACGCTTCCAGGCGGTCAGGAACAGGTAGGACGTCGAGAGCATCGCGACGAATCCAGCGACACCGAGCCAAGTCTGTGCCGTCACTGCACCGGCGAAGAGCAGCACGAGGCCAGCGATGAACCCGAGGACAGCCCCGACCGCGACACGACGGTTGTGCGCCATGAACTTGGAGCCCCGAAGGGTCGACGCGAAGTCGGGGTCTTCAGCGGCCAGCGATTGCTCGAGCTGATGGAGCAGCCGGGCCTCTTCGTCAGAGAGCGGCACTTTTGCCTCCTGGATCGGATGATGCTGATTCCAAGTCTAGGCGTGCTATTGACTGCAAGCCAGCGGAAACGGATGTGAAGTCGTGTGAAGTACGTGCGAGCCGCTCGAGAGCGAACAATGCTTCTCGCGCTCCCGGCTCTCCGTCAACGATTGCGCTGGGGACCAAATCGGCGAAGATCCGGAGCCCATTTGTCGCAACCGGTACGAATCCACGGGCAACCAGGAGGTCCTGGAGCTCGTCGAGGCCGAACCTCCGTGGACCCAGAGCACGCACATCCCACGCGTCGGCCGTGGTGGTCAGGAGGGCCTGCGCGGTGGCGAAGTCTCCGGCGAGCGCGCGTGCCGTGATCGCCGCCAGTCGCCCAGCGACGACAACGCTCACGTGCCCGCCAGGTCGCAGGACCGTGGCAACAGCTGCCAAGGCCTCGGCCGGGTCGTCGACGTGCTCGAGCACGCCGTGGCAGATGACGAGGTCGAACGACTGCGGATCCACGTGGTCGAGCAGATCCGCGGTGTCGCCCTGTATGCCGCGGACTGCTTCGCCGAGGTCGGCGTCCGCGGCGCGACGGTGAAGTGACGCCAGCGCATCGGGACTCGGATCGACGACGGTGACGTGGTGTCCGAGGAGCGCCAGACGTACTGCGTCTCCCCCGGTTCCGCCGCCGAGATCCAGGACATCCAGCCCGCCGTTGCCGCTGCCCGCAATATCGGTGGCATCGACCACGGACTGCCACATCAACTCGGCACGGACCGGACCCATGACGGACACTGTGCCACAGCGCCAGGGCGTGTCTGGCGAGCCCCCGCGGCGATCCGAGCGGCGTCCGCGCCCGCCTCAAGCGCCTGGGGGTCTCCCACGAGCGCAGCGAGTAGGGGGCGGGCCGAAGCCATACCAGTGTTGTCCAACGAGGACCGAGAACGCCGTCAGACGGGATGCGGCGGCGGTCGGGCGTGTGGGGGTTTGCGAGACACACCCCGGGTCCAATTTCCGATAGCGTCCTGCCATGCACGATCAGCCCGTACGACCTGACTGGGTGTCCTGATGGACCTCGCTGCTCTGGTCTTCTCCAGCGGCTGGGCCAGCGGTGTCAACGCGTACGCAACTGTCGGCGTCCTCGGCCTGCTCGCTCGGTTCACCGAGACATCGATCGTGCCCGACGCATTCGCTCGTACCGACGTGCTCGTCGTGGCCGGTGTCATGTTCTTGGTCGAGTTCGTCGTCGACAAGATCCCATGGCTCGACTCGGCCTGGGATGGCATCTCAACTGTCGTCCGACCGACTGTCGGAGCCTGGGTGGCGTGGCAGCTCGCCGGCGACGCGTCCGGTGTCGATCAGGCGCTGCTCACCGCGCTGGGCGGAAGCACAGCACTCGCGTCGCACGGCGTGAAGTCCGGCGTACGACTGGCCGTCAACACCTCACCTGAGCCGTTCAGCAACGGGATTGTCAGCACCACCGAGGACATCGGCGTGATCACCGTCGTCTCGCTTGCCGTGGCCCATCCGTGGTGGGCGCTGGGCATCAGCGCATCGCTCCTCATCGCTGGAGCGATCACCGTGATCCTGCTGTGGCGGACGATCAGCAGAGCACGGCGTCGACGGCGCGAGGCGAGCGCGTAGTCTGCGCGCATGGCGCAGGTCGTGGTGGTCGGTGGCGGCTTCGCCGGTATGTCGGTGGCAGCGCGCCTCGCGAAGCTGCGCCACGACGTCACACTGGTTGAGGCGTCCGACCAGCTCGGCGGTCGGATGCGCGGCGTCACGATCGACGGCACGCCCCGGCAGCTCGAGCTCGACACCGTCACCCTGCCGGCCGTGTTCCGGGACCTCTTCCGCAAGTCGGGGCGGCCGTTGGAGAGCGTGCTCGAGATCGAGATGACCGCCGGCCGTCGTCATGTGTTCAAGGACAAGTCGATCCTCGACCTTCCCCTCGGCAACCGTGGCGACCAGCACGCCGCTGTGACGAATGCGTTCGGCGAGGACGAGTGGTCGCCCTGGATCGACGGCCTCGCCGACACCTGGGACGTCTTGCGACGCACTGCCCTGGACCAGGTGTTCGCTGGCAAGTCGGCAGTCGACCGGAACGTTCGCAAGGCGCTTCGAGCGCGCCGAAGCATCTCGTACGTCGCTGACCGGTTGCCCGACGAGCGGCTTGCCAAGATGCTGCTGAACCCGGTCCGCCTCGCCGGCCAAGATCGCGTCGCGACGCCAGGATTCGCCGCGGTGAGTCACTATGTCGAGCGCAACTTCGGACGCTGGCGCTTCGCCGGCGGGCTCCCGGCTCTCGCGGATGCACTGGAAGCGCGATTGGCCGAGCGCAAGGTCACGACTGCGCTCGCTGAGTCCGCACACGAGCTTGTACGCATTGGCGGCCAAGTAACCGGCGTCGTCACGGACACGCGGACGCTCCCCGCCGACGTGGTGGTGTGGTGCGCACCGAGCTGGCCCGCTCCCCTGCCCACACCTCGCACGATGCAGGTCATCCCCGCGAGTCGGACGTTGATCACCCTCGCGGACGATGCGCCCGAGCTCCCCGAAGAGGTCCTCGTCCATGCCAACCCCCCGATCCGGCTGTTCTCGGGAGGCAAGGGTGAATGGACGATCGAGCACCGCAGCGGTGAGAACGTGCTCGACGCCCTCGTACGCTTCGGCATCGACCTACGAGATCACGTCACGTCTCGAACAGACCTGACTCCGAGCGACCTCGTACGGCTCGGCCACTGGGGTTGGGCGTGGCAGGGTCTGAGCACCGCTTGGGAACTGCCCGGGGTCGCTCCGAGCGGCGGGCTCTACTTCGCCGGTGCACATGCGCATCCAGGCGGGTCGCTCGAGGCAATCGGCATGGCGACAGCAGCCATCGCCGAGGACATCGGTCCAGCGAAGCGCTGAGATCGACTCCCCAGTACTGTGACGCCATGCCGGGCCCTCCCATCACTCGCAAAGAGACGGTGGTGTCCTACTCGAAGCCGCGGGTGACTGACGACATCGTCACCTGGAAGGGCACTCTGACAGGCCGCCAGACCTTCAAGGTGGGGATGCAGTTCAGCTCCCCTGACGCACGCCGTTTCCGGCCGGCCGCCCGCCCCTGGCTCCTGGCCTTCCTCCCTGCTGCCATGCGACTGGGCGACCCATTGGTGGTCGACGGCCCGATTGACCAAGGCACGCTCGACAACTTGATGGAGTGGCAAGAGGCACAGATGGTCTGGCACCCACGCAAGTACTCGGTGGTCCCCATCAGGGCCGACATCGAGCGCCGTCCACGACAGCCCAAGCGTGGCGCTGGCGCGATCACCGCGTTCTCGGGTGGCGTCGACAGCAGCTTCACCCTGTTTCGCCACGCCACCGCAGACGTGAGCAGTCCGTTTCGGTCGACCGATCTCCGCGCCGGACTGATGGTCCACGGCTTCGACATCAAGAAGGGCAACGAGACGGAGTTCCGCACGGCATACGGGAGGTCCGAGCGAATGCTGCGCGCCTACGGCGTCACGCCGTACTGGCTGCGCACAGACCTCCGCAAGGTTGGTCGCGCATTGCACTACTCGTGGGCCAGGAAGTCACACGGCATCTCCCTCGCCGCCGTCCTCGCCTGCTACGAACAGTTCTTCTCTCACTCGATCATCCCGTCGAGCTATCCGTACGACCACCCGATCCTGCCGTGGGGCTCGACACCAATGACGGACCACCTGCTCGGGTCAGCGACGCGGCCTGTGTGGCACGACGGCGCCTCCCACGACAAGCTCACCAAGGTGAGCGCGTTCGCGCACGAGGCGCCCATCGCCGCCGACCTGCGGGTCTGCTTCTTGGGCAAGCAGCAGGACCGCAATTGCGGCACGTGCTTCAAGTGCCTGACGACGCAGGCGTGCTTCTGGCTCAGTGGAGTCGATCGGCCAGCATGCTTCGGGAATGGCGCTTCGGTCAGCGACCTGGCCGGCCTCGAGCTCACCGATTCCTACAAGGTCCTTCTGGCCGACCGCATGCGGTCCGCCGCGGCCGCCGCCGACAGAGCTGACGTCGTCGCGGCACTCACCATCGCACTGAACAAGAGCACCGGAGCACTCCTATGAACCTTGATGCCGAGATCTCGACCTGGCTTGACGAGTTCGCCGACTGCGTACGTCAGCGCGACACCGATCGCGCCCGCCCGATGTTCTCATCGAGCTGCTTCTCGTACGGGACACGCGTTGCGGAGGCCGACGGCTTGGACGCGCTGGTCAAGCATCAGTGGGCGCCTATCTGGGAGACGACATCAGGGTTCATTTTCGAGCCCGACTCGATCCACGTGATGGCAGCCAAAGACGGGTCGGTGCACGTGGTCGCCGCACGCTGGTCCTCGGTGGGAACCGACCTGAGGCAGGGACGCTGCACCCTGGTCCTTGAGCGGGACGCGGGGCAGGGTGACCTCGTGGCGGTCCACAGCCACTTCTCGCTGGTCCCGTAGACGCCTCGAAAGTCAGACGAGTCCGTCGGCGCGAAGCGCCTCGAAGATCTCTCGTGTCGCCTTGGAGCGGTTGAGGGTGATGAAGTGGAGGCCCGGGGCGCCACCGGCAAGCAATTCGCGGCACAGCTGCGTCGCAAGCTCGATGCCCTTGGCGCGGACCGCGTCCTTGTCGTCCTGGATCGGCTCGACCTGCTCCAGAACCTCTGCTGGCAGTGCGGCACCGGACAGCTCAGCCATCCGGGCAACCTGCGAGAAGTTGAGGATCGGCATGATGCCCGGAACGATCGGGATGTCGCTGCCCAGTGCTCGTACGCGCTCGACCAGCGCGAAGTAGTCGGAGGCACGGAAGAACAGCTGGGTGATCGCGTAGTCGGCACCGGCATTGGCCTTGGCCACCAGCACCTCCGCGTCGTGCTCGAGGCTCTGGGCGTCGGGATGCCCCTCGGGGAACGCGGCGACGCCGATGCAGAACCCGCCAAGCTCGGAGGCCAGCTCCACGAGGTCGATGGCGTGATTCATGCCGTCTGGGTGCGGCTCCCAGGGGGCTCGGGGCCCGCCCTTGGGGTCCCCGCGAAGTATCAGGACATCGTCGACTCCGGCGGCGGCGTACTGCGTGAGGACTGACTCGATCTCGCCCTTGGTCTGCGCCACCAGAGTCAGGTGACCAACGGGACGCATCGACGTCTGCTCGGCAATCCGAGCGGTGATGCGCACGGTGCGCTCTTGGCTGGTGCCACCGGCGCCGTACGTCACGGAGACGAACGTCGGATCAAGTGCCTCGAGGTCGGAGATGGTCTTCCAGAGCACGGCCTCGCCCTCGTCGTCCTTCGGCGGGAAGAACTCGAACGAGGTCGTAGGGGTGGGTCCGCGCAGGACTTCGAGGAAGGAGCGATCATCGGCGGGCATGACCCAACGGTATCGTCCGACATGTGACCCCACGCGCAGACGATCCCGAATTCCGGACTCAAGTCGATGTGGCACTCGTCTCGTTCGTCGATCGTCAGCGGCCCCTCCTCGCCGAGCTCGGTCCTGACCTTGGCGAGCTCGCCGACTCGGCGCTCGGCTTCGTCGTCGGTGGCAAACGTCTGCGACCGCAGTTCTGCAACGCTGGCTGGCTCATCGCCGGCGGCTCCCCCGCTGATGCTGGCTTCGTGACCGCGGCTGCGTCGTTGGAGTGGCTCCAGGCGAGCGCACTGGTGCACGACGACCTGATGGACGGCTCTGACACCCGGCGCGGACGACCCAGCATCCATCGCGAGTTCGAAGCGCGGCACCGTTCGGACGCTCGCACCGGTGACGCTGCAGGCTTCGGACTGTCGACCGCGGTTCTGCTTGGCGACCTGATGCTGTCCTGGTGCGATGAGATGCTGACTCGCGCCGTCCTGGACTCGCCGTCCATGGTGGCCAATCTGAGCAACGCGCGACGCTTCCTCGACCTGTGCAAGTCCGAGGTCGTTGCGGGCCAGTTCCTGGACGTGGTCGGGCAGACGCGGCCGTCGCTCTCAGTCGACGAAGCCATGAAGGTTGTTCGCTACAAGTCGGCAAAGTACACCGTCGAACGCCCGCTCCACATTGGCGCTGCTCTGGCCGGCGCAGAGCCAGAGCTGATCGCCGGCCTGAGCGAAGTCGCCCTGCCGCTCGGCGAGGCGTTCCAGCTGCGCGATGACGTGCTCGGCGTCTTCGGCGACCCGTCAGTGACCGGCAAGCCGGCCGGCGACGACCTGCGTGAGGGCAAGCGGACGGTGCTCATTGCGCGCACGTCCGAGCTGACCGACGACGCAGGTCGCACCTTGCTCCACGAACAGCTCGGGACCGCTGACGGCATCGATGCCGTACGAGAGCTGATCCAGTCCACGGGAGCCCTTGCGGCGGTCGAGGCCGACATCGCCCGACTTGAGGATCAGGCTGAGTCGGCACTCTCTGCACTCGGACCCGAAGCACGCGAGATCCTCGGCCCTCTCGCGCTCACAGCAACCCGTCGAACTTGCTGACTCCCAAGTCGTCGCGAACGATCACGGCAAAGGACGCCGCCTGCCCAACAGCGTCGCGCAGGACGTCGAGCACCGCCGCAGCCTGCATCGGGTCGATCGCTGACAGCTCGCGCAAGCCGTCCCATACGAGAATCAACGGGGTGACGGTGAGATCTCCGAGCACGTCGAACAATGCATCGAGATTGCGACCGAACCACGACGGCAGCCCCCACGCAGCGGTGACCTCGTCGTAGAACGCCTCGACTGAGTGCACGTCGGTCGTGTCGAGGTGCAACGCGCGCCACCCAGCCGACTCTGCCTCTCCCACCAGATCCCTGTCCGGATCGCCGCGCCAGCTGAACAGCCCTGTCGAGGTCGAGCCGTCGAGCAAGGACGCGTAAGAGGCGGTCATCACTTCACCAGCTTCGGTGGGTGGACGCGCGTGAACGATCCGTAGTGGTCGTCGGTGTAGTAGTACTCGTCGCCCTCGCCGTGAACGATGCGCCGTGCTCCGCGATCGGACTCCCTCGGCGTCGGCACGGTGTACTCACGCCAGTAGCCCCGCTCGTGCGCAGGCAGTCGCCGTTCGCGGTTCATGAACACGGAACCATCCTGCCGATACGGGAACGGGCCGTCACTCTGAATGAGCTGAATTGTGTCGACGGCTTCCTGCGGGAGCGATCCGACCCAGCTCGGTGACAAGGCCGTTGCAGTCGGCTGCGGGGCCGGCGAGTTCTCCGTACCGCCGTACTGCCTGATGAGCACGAGACCCACGATGCCGATCACGACAGCCAACAACATGCGGCGGCTCATGGGTCCATCGTTGCCCATTCGCGCTGACCAGGGCACAGGACACCACCGCGCGGACACGGATGCCATGGCCCGATCTTTGTGGACGAGCATCTAGAATCAACCTTTACGGAACCGCATGGTCCGGGGTCGAGGAGGGCTGGCGTGGTGATGACGGGCGACGAAGCCCTGATCGGTCGCGTCCTCAACGACCGCTATCTGATCGGCAAGCGCATTGCGCGCGGCGGAATGGCAAGCGTGTTCTGGGCGACGGACCAGCGGCTCGACCGACCCGTCGCGATCAAGATCATGCACCACGGACTCGGCGACGACCGCCAGTTCACCGAGCGGTTCCACCGCGAGGCCAAGTCCGCCGCCAAGCTCAACCACCCCAATGTCGTGTCGGTGTTCGACCAGGGCATGGATGGTGAAGTCACCTACCTCGTCATGGAGTACGTGCCGGGCCGCACGTTGCGCGACATCATGCGCGAAGAGGCGCCCATGCCGCCCTACCGCGCGCTTGAGCTTCTTGAGCAGATCCTCATCGCGTTGTCTGCTGCGCATGCCGCGCACATCATCCATCGCGATGTGAAGCCCGAGAACGTCCTGATCACCCCGAGTGGTGAGGTCAAGGTCGCCGACTTCGGTCTGGCTCGCGCCGTGAGTGCAGCCACCACCGCGACCGGCGGCACGCTCATCGGCACCGTTTCCTACCTCGCGCCCGAGATCGTCGTGAACGAGGGCGCAGACGCCCGCTCCGACGTCTACGCGTGCGGCGCGATGCTCTACGAGATGCTGACGGGGGTCAAGCCG
>JBBSJW010000005.1:0-62073 GCA_038256885.1 Propionibacteriales bacterium | reverse complement strand
CCGGACCGTTCTCACGGCCGAGGTGTGGCACGGCATCGAGCAGTGCCCGCGTGTATGGGTGCTTGGGCGATGCGAAGAGCTCGCGCGATGGCGCGGACTCCACGACATTGCCGCGGTACATCACGACGACGCGGTCTGCCATGTCGGCGACGACGCCCATGTTGTGCGTGATGAGCACGATCGCGGTGCCGAGGCGGTCGCGCAGCGACAGGAGCAGCTCGAGGATCGCGGCCTGGACCGTCACGTCGAGAGCCGTGGTCGGCTCGTCGGCGATGATCACGTCAGGCTCACAGGCGATCGCCATCGCGATGACGACGCGCTGCTTCTGTCCGCCGGACAGCTGGTGCGGGTAGTAGTCGACGCGGTGCTCCGGGTCCGGCATCCCGACCATCTCCAGCAGCTCGACAGCGCGCTTGCGGGCGTCCTTCTTGGAGATCTTGGTGTGCGCCTGCAGACCTTCGATGATCTGCCACCCGACGGTGTAGACCGGGTTGAGCGCTGTCGACGGCTCCTGGAAGACCATGGAGACCTGGTCGCCACGAATCGGCCGCAACGTGTCCTCGGACATGCCTAGCAGCTCGCGGTTGCCGAGAGTCACCGAGCCGCCGACCTCCGCACTGGACGGCAGCAGGCCGAGGATGGCGCGGGAACTGACCGACTTGCCGGAGCCCGACTCGCCCACCACGGCAACGACCTCGCCGGGAGCGACGTCGAAGGTCACCCCGTTGACCGCGTGGACCTGTCCGCCGTCAGTCTGGAAGGTGACCTCGAGATTGGTGAGGGACAGCGCCACGACGCGTTTGGGATCAGGGGCGACAGGTGCCGTACGTACCTCCACCGAAGCGTCGTCGTCACCGGTGACTTCCTCGAACTTGTGGGCGATCTCCTCCTCGTCGGCCGAGGTGGTGTCGGTGCCGCGATTGCGCAGCAGCGGGTTGAGGATGTCGTTGAGGCTCTCGCCGACCAGCGTGGCGCCGAGCACGATCAGCACGATCGCGAGACCCGGGAACACGCCGGTCCACCAGATGCCGGACGAGGCATCGGGCATCGCCTTGTTGAGGTCGTAGCCCCACTCGGCGGCGGCCGAGGGCTCGATGCCGAAGCCAAGGAAGCCCAGCCCAGCGAGCGTCAGGATCGCCTCGGATGCGTTGAGCGTGCCAATGACCGGAAGCGACGACGACACGTTGGAGAAGATGTGCTTGCGCAGGATGCGCGGCGTACGAACACCGACCACGCGTGCGGAGTCGACGTATGGCTCGACCTTCACCGCGATCGTGGCATTGCGGATGACGCGGAAGTACTGCGGGATGAAGACGACGGTGATCGAGATCGCCGCCGCCATGATCCCGCCGAACGCGCTGCTGCTGCCGCCCGAGAGCACGATTGCGACGACGATCGCGAGGAGCAACGACGGGAATGCGTAGAGCGCATCCATGATCAGAACCAGGATGCGGTCAAGCCAGCCGCCGAGGAAGCCGGAGACCAGTCCGAGCGGAACGCCGATGATGCCGGACAGCACGACCGCCAGCAGGATCACCTCGACCGCAGTACGCGTGCCGAAGATGACGCGCGACAAGACATCCGTGCCGCCGACCGTCGTACCGAACCAGTGCGCCGCCGAGGGACCTTGCTGGGTGCCGAAGACGACGCCGTCAGCGGTGCGGTCGGCGTTGAAGCCATAGGGCGCGAGCCACGGAGCGAAGATCGCGATGAACAGGAAGATCGCGATGATGGCGAAGCCCAGAAGCAGCATGAAGCGCTGCAGCCCGTGCGACTGACGGACGATTGTGGGGACGAACCGCTTGGCGCCCTTGAGAGGCTGGTCGGTGGCCATGTCAGAACCTCACTCGGGGGTCGACGAACGCGACGATGACGTCGATCAGGAAGCTGGTGACGCCGACGATGATTGCGATGACGGTGACGATGCCCTGGGCCGCGAGGAAGTCGCGCTTGATGAGGTACTCAGCGAGCTGGTAGCCGAGCCCCTTCCACTCGAAGGTCGTCTCGGTCAGGATCGCGCCGCCGAGCAGCAGGGCGATCTGCAGGCCCATGACGGTGACCACCGGCACCAGGGCATTGCGGAACGCGTGCTTGTTGAGGACTCGTCGCTCGCTCACCCCTCGGGCACGGGCAGCGGTGACGTAGTCCATACGCATGGTCTGCAACAGGTTGACGCGTACGAGGCGGAGGAACACACCACCGGTGAGCAGGCCCAGGGCGATCGCCGGGAGCATCGCGTGCTTGAGCACGTCGCCGATCATCGCGGGGTCGCCCCACAGGATCGCGTCGAGAATCATGATGTGCGTCTGCGGGTTGACGTCCTGCAGGGTCAGCTCGGTGCTGATCGAGGCACGACCCGAGGAGGGCCAGCCGAACGGTGAGAACGCCAGCTTGAGCAGCAGGCCGACGAAGAAGACGGGCGCGGCGTACACGAGTATTGCGAAGAGCCGCAGCATCACGTCGGGGAACCGGTCGCGGTAGCGGGCGGCGATCCGACCGAGCGGGATGCCGATCGCGAAGGCGACGAGCAGGGACCAGAAGGCGAGCTCAAGAGTCGCAGCGCCGTTCTCGACCAGAATTGTCGACACCTTGCGGTTGTCGGTCAGCGTCGTGCCGAAGTCACCGCGGAACAGGCCGGTGAGGTACTCCCAGTACTGCGTCAGGATCGGACGGTCGAGCCCGGCCTCAGCCTTGCGCTCTGCGATCTGCTCAGGAGAGAGACGCCCGCCGAGCGCAGCCTGGATCGGGTCACCGATGACCCGCATCAGCAGAAACACCATCGTCACGAGCACCCACACGGTGGGTACGAGGAGCGCCACGCGTACGAGCAGGTAGCGAGTCAGCGGACTGAGCCCTCCTCGGCGCCTCGGCTCAGCTTCGGGAGGCCCCGTTGGGGCCATGATTTCTGCGGTAGTCATCGAAACCTACTTAGTGGGGATACGGCTGCTGGTTGAGGAGAAGCGAGAAGGCGGGTCCGGCCTGAGCCGGACCCGCCTCCTCAAGGGTTCACTTCGACAGCGAGGTGAAGCGGAACTTGAACGACGCGTCAAGGGTTTCCTTGACTCCGTCCACACCGTCCACTGCCACGGCCACCGAGGTGCCCGTCAGCAGCGGCAGGTAGGGAACCAGGTCCGCGAGGCGGGTCTGGATCTCAGTAAGCGTCGCCTCACGCGATGCCTGGTCACCATCGGTGCGCTGGTCGTCGAGAAGCTTTGACATCGCCGGATCGGCGAATTCGGTCGTCTCGTCGTTGTAGTGCGAGTTGGTGAAGTTGCCGCTCTTCTTCTTCTCCGTGTCGTACGGAGCGAGGAAGGGTGACAGGTAGTTGTCGGGGTCCGGGAAGTCCGGGAACCAACCGAGCTGGTGGACCGGGTACGCGTCGGCGGGGTATTCCTCCGAGTAGGTCACCCATTCCGTCGACTGCAGGTTGATCTTGAACAGTCCGGTCGCCTCGAGCTGACGCTTGACCGCGGCGTACTCCTCGGCCGAGCTCGAACCATAGTGATCCGGGTTGTACTGCAGCGGAATCGTGACCGGAGTCTTGACGCCGGCGTCGCTGAGGAGCTTCTCAGCAGCAGCCTTGTCGGGCGCGTCACCGTAGGCATCCTTGAACGCCTCGGTTGCACCGACCTGTCCTTCCGGAACCATCGAGTAGGCCGGCGTGTAGGTGTCCTTGTAGACCTCCTTGGAGATCTCCTCACGGTTGATCGAGGAGGCCACGGCCTTGCGGATCGCCAGCTTCTGGTCGGCGTCGTCGCCGGGCATCTTGTTGAGGTTGAACACGATGTAGCGAAGCTCGCCACCGTCTCCGACCTCGACCTTGACGCCGTCGGTCTTCTCGAGGTCAGCGAGGTCAGTCGGCGTCAGCGAACGATAGGCGACGTCGATGTCCTTGTTCTTGATGTCGAGCTTGAGGTTCTCGGCCTTGGCGTAGTACTTCATCGTGACCTTGTCGGTCTTGGCCTTGCCGTAGGTGCCGTCGTAGTCCGGGTTGGCCTTGAACTCAGCGAGCTGGTTCTTGCTGTACTTCGTGATCGTGTAGGGACCTGAGAAGCCGTTGGCCTTGACCGCGGCGTCATCGTCAAGGATCTTGTCCGCGGGGTAGGTCTCTTCGTCGACGATCGGACCTGCCGACGTCACGAGGATCTGCGGGAACGTCACGTCGTTCGCGGCTGCGAGCGTGAACGTCACTGTCTTGTCATCCGTGGCCTCGACACTCTTCATCGCGCCCAGCAGCGACGAGGGGCCGTTCGGATCGGCGATCTCGACGATTCGTTTGTACGAGAACGCGACATCGGAAGCGGTGAGGTCGTTGCCGTTGGCGAACTTCAGGCCGTCCTTCATGGTGCAGACGTACTTGGTCGCATCCGCGCTGTCGAACTCGCACTTCTCAGCGGCATCGGGCGTCAGCTCGACGCTTCCGGCCGGGAAGTTGAGGAGGTACTGGTAGACCTGCGTCTGGACGTTCAGCGAGCCGTTGTCGTACGAGCCGGCCGGGTCGATCGAGACGACCTTGTCGGTCGTGCCGACGATGAGACCAGCGCCGCTGTCTCCGCTGTCGTTGCCGGAGCCGCACGCTGCAAGCGCGAGACCCGCCACTGCGGTGGCCGCGACGAGCGCGGTTCCGCGTCGGAAGTTCTTCATTGCTCTCCTACATGTTCGAGCCGCGTTGTGCGCGGCGAAGTTGTCCGGATAGTGGACCGAGCCTTCCCGACGCTACCGCTCCGGACCGCGGGTGAGACCTGCGCGAAGATTGCGATTTGGTTACTGTCCCCTGGTCCTGGGCGATGGGCCACGTCGTACCCTTGACCGCATGAGCCACAACGAGCATCTCGCTGACTTCGACCCTGACATCGCGGCCCTTCTCGATCTTGAGCTGCACCGCCAGCAGTCGACGCTCGAGATGATTGCGTCCGAGAACTTCGCGCCGGTTGCGTCCCTCGAGGCGCAGGGCAGCGTCCTCACCAACAAGTACGCCGAGGGCTACCCAGGCAAGCGCTACTACGGCGGCTGCGAGTTCGTCGACCAGGTCGAGACGATCGCGATCGACCGCCTGAAGCAGCTCTTCGATGCCGACTACGCGAACGTGCAGCCGCACTCCGGTGCCCAGGCCAACGCTGCAGCGCTCCACGCGATTGCCACGGTTGGTGACACGATCCTCGGCCTCGATCTGGCCAACGGTGGTCACCTGACGCACGGCATGAAGCTCAACTTCTCCGGCAAGCTCTACAACCCGATCGCCTATCACGTGGTTCCTGAGACCGGCCTCGTCGACATGGACGAAGTCCGCGCCCTTGCCCACGAGTACAAACCGACCGTGATCATCGCCGGCTGGTCGGCCTACCCGCGCCAGCTCGACTTCGCGCTGTTCCGCGAGATCGCCGACGAGGTCGGCGCCAAGCTGTGGGTCGACATGGCCCACTTCGCCGGACTCGTTGCCGCTGGCCTGCACCCGAGCCCGCTCCCCCACTCACACATCGTGACCACGACGACGCACAAGACGCTGGGCGGTCCTCGCGGTGGTGCGATCCTCACCAACGATGAAGAGGTCGCCAAGAAGATGCGTTCGGCAGTGTTCCCCGGACAGCAGGGTGGACCGCTCGAGCACGTCATCGCCGCCAAGGCCGTCGCGTTCAAGATGGCGCTCGAGCCCGCGTTCAAGGAGCGTCAGGAGCGCACGATCGAAGGCGCCAAGATCCTCGCGGAGCGTCTGACCGCTGCCGACACCAAGGCAGCCGGCGTCAACGTGCTGACCGGTGGCACCGACGTGCACCTCGTGCTGGTTGACCTTCGCGACTCAGAGCTCGACGGCCAGCAGGCCGAGGACCGACTTCACGAGGTCGGCATAACGGTCAACCGCAATGCGGTTCCCAACGACCCGCGCCCACCGATGGTGACGTCGGGTCTGCGCATCGGTACGCCGGCGCTCGCGACTCGCGGCTTTGGCGCCGAGGAGTTCACCGAGGTGGCCGACATCATCGCCTCGGCACTGCTGCCGGGTGAGGTCGACATCGAGGGTCTGCGCAAGCGAGCCACCGTTCTGGCCGAGCGATTCCCGCTCTACCAAGACGTCAAGCCGTTCATGGCGTGAGCCTGAGAGCTTGGTTCCGGCCCGGATTGCTGGGCCTGCACGTGTTCGCAGCGGTCGCCTTGGTGGCTTGCGTCGTCATGGGGCTGTGGCAGCTCGGCATCTACGACTCGCGCCAGGAGCACGAGCGCGCTGAGTCGCAGACCGTACCCCGCGTCCCGCTCGATGGTCTGTGGGGAGCCGATGATCCGTTTGAAGGCCGGCTCAACCAGCGCCCGGTGACGATCGAGGGCGAGTTCGCCCCGGCAGACGAGCAGATATGGGTCGCGGACAAGGTGCAGGACGGCCGCACCGGCGTATGGCTGCTGTCGCCCATCATCGTCGGCGATGCCGCGATCGCGGTCGTACGGGGTTGGGCGCCGACGGCGACGGAGTTCCCAGAAGTTCCTGCGGGCGAGGTGACGATCGAGGCGATCCTTCAGGCCGGCGAAGGTGGCGGCGCACCGTTCGACCCCAAGACTCGGGAGATCGGTGCAGTGCGCATACCGGCGCTGACGAACGAGCTTCCGTACGACCTCTTCTCGGGCTTCGCGATCAGCACGACGGCCGACGTATCGGGTGGCCTCGCCCTGGCCGACTCGCCGGCCAAGGACGTCCCGTGGACAACGGGTCTTCGCAATCTCGCATACGCGTTGCAGTGGTGGGTGTTCGGCGCGTTCGCCCTGTTCATGTGGTGGCGGATGACTACCGAGAGCGTGGCCGCAGCGAAGCCGAAGGTAGCCTGACGCCGTGAAGAATCCGAGCGGTCCCCTCCGGGCCTACCAAGTCATTGCAACCGTCGTGGGCATCAACCTGATCTTCGTCTTCACGGCTGCGTTTGCTCAGCGGGCCACGGACGACACGTCGTGGTGGAACCGCAACGACAGCCTGATCTTCACGATCGACCAGGTCCACGGATTGCTGTTCATGGCACTTCTGGTGCTGATCGCGGTGCTGGCCACACGCAACGGGTGGAAGCCGGGGTTCACGATCTCGACCATGTTGCTGGCAACGATCCCGTTCGTGAGCTTCTGGGCCGAGCGCCGTACGACCCACACGGTACGCGGCGCGCAGACCGCCGCGGCCTAGTTCGCGTACCTCGCTGGTTGAGTTACTTGCCCTGGAACCGGGCGTTGCCGGGGCCGTCCTTGAGGAACGACTCCATACCGCCCTGCAGGTCCTCGGTGTTGAACAGCTCGGAGGCAATGGCAGTCGTGTGAGCGTTTGCCTCGGGTACGCCGCCGGCCTCGAAGTGTCGAAGGATGTCCTTTGCGGCGCCAAAGGCCTTGGTCGGACCGATCGCTATCGACGTGACCAGCTCCATCACGGCGTCCTCGAAGCCATCGACCGGGAGCACACGGTTGATCGCGTTCCACCGTTCCAGGGTCGCCGCGTCGTACAGAGCCCCGGTGAACACGAACTCCTTGGCACGGGCGACGCCAGCGCGGGAAGCCAGTCGCTGGGTCCCGCCCATGGTCGGCGTGAGACCGATGACGCGCTCGACCAGGCCGAACTTCGCCCTCTCGGAGGCGACGATGATGTCGCATGCGAGCGCCACCTCGAAGGCCCAGGTCAGGGTGAGGGCGTGCGCTGCGAAGAAGGTCGGGATCCGCAGGGCCGCGATGCGATCGGGCAGCTCGATCATCCGGTCGTAGAGCGCCTTGGTGTCGGCGAGGGTCTTCTGGTCGTGGAACTGGGAGACGTCGACACCGCCGGACACGATTTTGCCCTCGGCTCGGATGAGCAGCGCACGGGGCAGGGACGCCTCGACCTCGTCGAGGGCGCGATCGAAGTCGGCGTGCATCTCGATCGAATAGAGGTTGACCGGAGGCGCGCTGAACGTCAGGACCGCGATGTCATGGCCACCATCTTCATTCAGGACGTGTTCGACGGTGACCGCCATCAGCTGGCGGTGGGATCGTAGGAGCCACCCTTGTCGGCGACCGCGTTGCGGAACGCGATGACGACAGCTGCTGCAATGGCGAGGAGGAAGACCTTTTTGAACATGGCCCCCACCGTATCTTCCCGGCTTGGTAGGACATGAAACGATGGTCTGGTTCACACCGAGAGGAATACCCCCTGTGGCATCGAAGCTGATGGCAACATTCAAGACCAACCACGGCGACATCGTCGTTGAGCTCTTCCCCAATCACGCCCCCAAGACCGTCGAGAACTTCGTCGGTCTGGCCGAGGGCACCAAGGAATGGATCGACCCCGGGACCGGCCAGGTCTCGACCAAGCCGCTGTACGACAACCTCGTCTTCCACCGCATCATCCCCGACTTCATGCTGCAGGGCGGCGACCCGCTCGGCACCGGCATGGGTGGCCCCGGCTACCAGTTCGAGGACGAGTTCCACCCTGACCTGCAGTTCGATCGGCCTTACCTCCTGGCGATGGCGAACGCCGGACCGGGAACCAACGGCTCGCAGTTCTTCATCACCGTGATCCCGACGGCCTGGCTCAACCGCAAGCACACCATCTTCGGCGAAGTTGTCGACGATGCGAGCAGGGCTGTGGTGGATGCGATCGCCGTTGTCGAGCGCGACCGCTTCGACCGTCCGGTCGAGCCCGTCACGCTCGAGAAGGTTGAGATCGCGCGCACTGAGGGATGAACCTCCCCGCGCAGGACCATCGCTGCTATCGCCACCCAGATCGCGAGGCCTACATCTCGTGTCAGCGGTGTTCGCTGCTGATCTGTCCTGACTGCATGCGCGATGCTTCGGTGGGATTCCACTGTCCTGAATGTGTGACGGAGGGCGCGAAGACGATTCGCGCTCCCCGCACCATCGCGGGCGGAGCGGTGTCGGCCAATGTCGGCCGCGTCAGCTTCGTGCTGATCGGGCTTAACGTCGTCGCGTACATAGCCCAGCTTGCGACCGAAGGCCAGCCCGATTCGGTGTTCCAACGCGGTGCGATGCAGTCCTATGCCGTGGCGGACGGCGACTACTGGAGACTGCTCACGGCGGCGTTCCTGCACGGCAGCCTGCTGCACATCGCCTTCAACATGTACGCGCTCTACCTCTTCGGGCCGTTCGTGGAGAAGGCTCTCGGCACGGCGCGGTTCATCGCGGCCTATCTGACGACCGCGATCGCCTCGTCGGTGTTCGTCTACTGGCTCGAGAATCCGCTGACTCCGACGATCGGTGCGTCAGGGGCGGTGTTCGGGCTCTTCGGCATGGCGCTGCTGCTCCTGCTGAGGGCGAAGCAGGACGTCACCACTCTCCTGGTGCTGCTAGCAATCAACGCCGTCATCAGCCTGCAGGGAAACATCAGTTGGCAGGGCCACCTCGGTGGATTCGTGGCCGGCTGCATCCTGGGCGCGGCGTTCGCGTACGCCCCGCGGGATCGCAAGCAGGCAGTCCAGGTGTTCGTGTTCGCAGCGGTGTGGATCGTGATGATCGCCGCGATCGTGATCCGCACAGGTCAGCTCAACTGACAGCGGAGTGATTTACCCACATCTGTGCACACAGGTGTGGATAACTACACGCGTGTAATTCGGTGGGGTCACTCCCACTTCATGGCGAAGCCGAAGGCCGCCACGATGAATCCCATGCCGATGACCAGGTTCCACTGGCCGAGGTCTGAGTAGAACGGGATTTCGGTGTTGCCGTCACTGATCGTGTAGAACACCACGATCCAGATGAGCCCAATGACGCCCGAGACGACCATGGCTGGTCCGGCCCAGCGGTTGCCGATCACGTTGGACTTGGGGGGCTTGGGTGCTTTGTCTTTCGCCACGACGAACTCCGGAAGGTTTGCTGCGGCTCTGGTCCGCATCGAATGGGTGCTCTCGGATAGCGTAGTTGGCGACGGTGCAGCGAGGGAGTCCAGGTATGGCCAGGGTCGGCAAGCACGAACGGCAGAGCTGGACGTTGGCCGTGCTGTCGATCTGCGTGATCGCAGGCTTCTTGTTCGTCGCGGCGTCGATCAACTCCGATGGTACTGACCTTCGTCCCGCCGGCGGCGACGTCGGCTCGTTGCTCAAGGAGCGGTCGGAGCGCATCGCTGACCGACGCGACGATGCCCGCAAGCTGAGGTCTGACATCGACTCACTGTCGGCAGGCATCTCGGGCGCTGCGCTCGACGACTACCGCGACAAGGTCGCCAAGCTTGAGTCGCCGACCGGGTTGACAGCGCTGCATGGCCCCGGCATCCGCGTCACGCTGACCGATGCCCCCAAGAGCGTCAATCCCGAGGGCGTCGATCCCAATCTGCTCGTCGTGCACCAGCAGGACATTCAGGCATTCGTCAACGCACTGTGGGTCGGTGGCGCAGAGGCCATTTCCCTGCAAGGTCAGCGTCTGATCTCGACGACGGGCATCAAGTGCGTCGGCAACACCGTGGTGCTCGACGGCGTCCCCTATTCCCCGCCCTATGTCATCGAGGCGATCGGCGACAAGACGTCAATGAATGACGAGCTGTCGAGGTCGCCGGAGACCACGAGCTACCGCGTGTACGTGCAGGCCTACCAGCTCGGCCTCAAGATCGAGACGCTGGACGACATCAAGATCAAGGCGTACGCCGGTCCGGTCAGCCTGGGATTTGCGCGCGCTGCTTCGTCCTAGGGATCCTCAGGTTCGGGCACGCCCGGGTTGGTCGAGACGGTGATCCTCACGGTTGTCCCTGGAGGAACGACCGTCCCCTCGGGCTTGTCTTGTGCGGCGACTTCACCCTCCGGTGACAGCGACGCGGGATCCTCGGTCACGTCCACGTTGAGCCCGGCATCCTCGAGTGCGTCGATCGCGTCGGCCTTGGTCATACCGACAACGTTGGGGACAGTCGATTGACCCTTGGAGACCTTCAGCGTGACCGTGCTGCCGAAGTCGACGACCTCACCAGCAGGGGGGTTGCTGTTGATGACCTGATCCTTGGGCAGGCTGCTGTCTTCCTCCGCCTTCTTGACCTTGAGCCCCTTGTCCTCGAGCACCTTCTTGGCCTCGGCGTACGAGAAGCCGTCGAAGGACGGAATCGTGACTTCCTCCGGACCTGAGCTGACGATCAGCATGATCTCGGTCTTCTCGTCGACTTCCTCGCCAGCCGGCGGGTCAGTCGCGATGACGAGACCTTCCTTGAGCTTGTTGTCCGGCCGCTGCTCGTTCTCGGCCGAAACGGTGAAACCGTCGCGAGTCAGTGCACGGGTCGCGGAGTCGACCGGCATGCCGGTGACATCAGTGACCTCAACCTTCTGAACCTCCGGCGGCGGCTCGGTCATCTTCATGATGCCCCAGACCAGAGCGGCGAGCAGCAGTACGGCGACGATGCCGATGCCCCACCACTTGGCGTTGTTGTCGTCCTCTTCGTCCTCTGGCGGCAGCGCTCGGCGACCTCCACCGGCAGTCGGTGCGACTGGCGGCGCTGCGGGGGCGAGCTGTGTGGCGGCGCCGGCCGCGACCGTCGCTGCCGTCGGTGCGTCGACATGGAGGCCGGCAACGGCACGCTCGATGTCCTTACGCATGTCGGCGGCGCTCTGGTAGCGGTCCTCGACCTTCTTGGCGAGCGACTTCGCGACGATGTGGTCGATCGTGTTGCTGACGTCAGGGTTGAGCTGCGACGGAGGACGGGCCTCCTCGCGCACGTGCTGGTAGGCCACCGATACGGGGCTGTCGCCGACGAACGGCGGACGTCCGGTGAGGAGCTCGTACAGCAGGCAGCCGGTGGAGTAGATGTCACTGCGGGCGTCTACGGTCTCGCCGCGAGCCTGCTCAGGCGAGAGGTACTGCGCGGTGCCGATCACGGCGGCCGTCTGTGTCATCGCGGACGAGGTGTCGGCGATGGCGCGGGCGATGCCGAAGTCCATGACCTTGACCTGGCCGGATGGCGTCAGCATGACGTTGGCCGGCTTGATGTCTCGGTGAATGATGCCGTTGCGGTGGCTGTAGTCGATGGCGCTCAGGACGTCAGCGGTGATCGAGAGCGCGCGCTCGGGCAGGATCTTGCGACCGTCTGCCGCGCCGCGCATGATGTCTCGCAGAGTTTGTCCTTCGATGTACTCCATCACGATGTAGGGAACGTGATTGCCGTGCTTGTCGATCGACTCGCCCGTGTCGTAGACCGCGCCGATCGACGGGTGGTTGAGGGCCGCGGTCGACTGAGCTTCCTTGCGGAATCGCGCCTGGAAGGTGTCGTCGGCCGCGAGGTCTGAGCGCAGCTGCTTGACGGCTACGGTACGGCCGAGGCGCAGGTCGCGGCCCACTCGTACGTCGGCCATACCGCCGCGTCCGAGAAGCCCGCCGAGCTCATAGCGCTCGCCGAGGCGGATTGGCTCATCGACGGGTTCGGTCATGATGTCAGTCTCTCAATACGGTTGCTGGAAGTATGAACGGGTCCGGCGCACATCGCCGCATTCGACGTTCGTTGACTCATTTGCCGAGCACCGCCGCCATGACGGCTCGGGCGATTGGCCCGGCGAGACGGCCACCCGAGATCTCGTCACGACCGATGTCAGTGGACTCGACGAGAACGGCTACGGCGACCTTCGGATTGTTGGCTGGTGCGAACGCGACGAACCACGCGTACGGCGGGCGGTCGGGCGTCGACTGCGCGGTGCCGGTCTTGGCCCCGACCTCGACGCCGGGGATGCGGGCCGACGTCGCAGTGCCGCTCTCGACGGTGCTGATCAACATCCGGCGAAGCTTGGCGGCGTTGGAGGGAGACATTGCCTCGCTGATCCGTTCAGGCTTCATCTGGTCGAGGACGCTGAGGTTGGGCGATCGCACGGTCTTCACGACATGTGGCTTCATCACGTTGCCGTCGTTCGCGATGGCGGCCGTGACCATCGCCATCTGCAATGGAGTCGCTGCGACCTCGAACTGACCGATGCCGGACAGCGCCAGCTCGGTGCGCTCCAGCGGGCGGTCGGCTGGTGCGAACCGGCTTGAGCTCGACGGAAGCTGGGTCAGCGGCGTGGTCCCGAAGCCGAATTTCTTCGCCTGTTCGGCGAGCTTCTCCTGGCCGACCTTGAGGGCGAGGTCGCCGAAGCTGACGTTGCAGGAGACATTGAGGGCGCGCTCGAACGTGATCGAGTTGCCGCCGCAGTTGCCGCCGTCCTGGTTGGGGAGCTTGAACGAGGTGCCGGGGAACGACAGGCTGCGGCCACCCTTCACCTTGTCGCTGGGCTCCATGTCGAGGTTCTCGAGCGCAGCTGCGGCGGTCACGAGCTTGAACGTCGATCCGGGCGGCAGCACTTCCTGCGACGCACGGTTGGACATCGGCCTGTTCTTGCTGGTGGTCAGCTGCTTCCAGGCCTTCTGGACCTCGCTGAAGTCGTGGCTGGCGAGTCGGTTGGGGTTGTATGACGGCTGGGTCACCATCGCGAGGACGGCGCCGGTCTGCGGGTCGATCGCCGCCACAGCGCCCTTGGTGTCCTCGCCGAGTGCCTCAAGGCCGCTCGCGGCCGTCTTCTGTGCCAACGGGTCGATCGTCAGCTCAACACTGCCGCCCTTGGGCTGCTTGTTGGAGACGAGGTCGACCACGCGGTTGACGAAGAGCCTGTTGTCGCTGCCGGAGAGCACGCCGTTCTCGGTGTTCTCGATGCCTCGGTCGTTGCCGAAGATGTAGGAGAAGTAGCCCGTGATCGGCGCGTAGAGCTTCCCGTCGGGGTAGCGGCGCTGGAACTTGTACTCGTCCTTGCTCTTCACGCTCTCCGCGATCGGCTTGCCACTGACCAGGATCGGCCCGCGATCGCGCGAGAACTCCTCGTTGATGACGCGCTTGTTGCCGTTCTTGGAGTTGAGGCTGTCGGCTTGCACGAACTGCACGTAGTTGACGTTGACCAGCAGCGCCATGAACAGCACGAGGGCGGCGATGGCGATGTTACGAATGGGGCGGTTCATCGCTTCACCACCTGCGTCTCCTCGTCGTGCTCGAACGTGGAGATCTCAGGCGCGGGTCGACGCGTCTGGTCGCTGATGCGCAGCAGGAGGCCGATGATCACCCAATTCATGACGATCGACGAGCCGCCTTGTGCCATGAAGGGCGTCGTCAGACCCGTCAGTGGGATCAGGCGGGTGACACCGCCGATGACGACGAAGACCTGCAGTGCGAACGAGAACGCCAGGCCTGCGGCGAGAAGCTTGCCGAAGGCATCACGACAGGTCAGCGCGATGCGCAGACCGCGCTCGACGATGAGCCCGTAAATCATCAGGATGGCCATCAGGCCGGCGAGCCCGAGCTCTTCGCCCATCGAAGCGGCGATGAAGTCGGAGAACGAGAACGGAGTCAGCTGGGGACTTCCGAGACCCCACCCTTGACCGAGCACACCACCGTGCGCCAACCCGAACAAGCCGTTGATGATCTGCCCGTTGCGGTCCGGGTCGCCGAACGGATCGAGCCACGCATCGAAGCGGACCCGTACGTGACCGAAGGCCAGGTAGCCGAAGTAGGCGCCGAGCACGAACAGCACGCCGCCGACCACCAACCAGCCCGCACGCTCAGTGGCGATGTAGAGCATGACGACGAACAAGCCGAAGAACAGCAGCGACGACCCGAGGTCGCGCTGGAAGATTAGGATGCCGACGCTGATCAGCCAACCCGCGAGGATCGGGCCGAGGTCACGACCGCGGGGCAGGTCGATGCCAGCAATACGGCGACCCGCGAGGGCGAGCGCATCACGCTTGACCACGAGATAGCCCGCGAAGAAGATCGCGAGGCACACCTTCGCGGCCTCACCGGGCTGGAAGCTGAAGGGACCGAGGTTGATCCAGATTCGTGCGCCGTTGATGGTGCGGCCGATGCCGGGCATCAGCGGCAGGATCAGCAGGAGGATGGCTGCAGCGCCGAACGTGTAGGTGAGGGTCTGCAGGCGACGGTGGTCGCGTACAAGGATCAGGATCGCGGCGAAGGCTGCGATACCGATCGCGGTCCATACGAGCTGGCCGTTCGCGAAGGCCTGACGATCAGGGTTGCCCTGCTGGCGGCCGAGGTCGAGGCGGTAGATCATCGCGAGACCGAGTCCGTTGAGCGCAATGACGAGCGGGACAAGCACCGGATCGGCGTACGGGGCGACCCGGCGCACGATGAGGTGAGTCGCGAAGGCCACCACGATCAGTGCGAAGCCGAGCTTGTAGGTGTCGCCCGGGATGGTGCCTTCAACGCCGAGGCCCACGGCTGCGTACGCAGTGATTCCAATCGTCACCGCCAGGACGGTGAGAAAGAATTCAGCCCCCCGGCGCTTGCGAGGCACCCATGCGGGCGTGCTCATGCCGTCACCACCGTAGAAGAAGCACCGTACGGCAGCGCCGGCATGACAGCCTGATCGCTCGTTCGCTGGCGCTCGCTCATCGCCGCCATACCGCCGAAGAGGTCGTTGTCTCTGTGTCCTTGGGCTTCGGCTTTGGAGTTGGCGTGGGGGTCGGCTTGATGGCGACCTGGTCGAGGTTCTCGACGATCTGCTCAGCCTCAGCTCGACTCGACGCCTCGATGCCCGCTCGCACCTGCTTGGCGCGGAAATCGGGCAGCGTCGAGACCTCGACCTCGGTGATCTCATCGACGTGCTTCAGCGTGATGCCGGGGATGTCGGCCTGTACGCCCTTGTAGATCGTCACCTTGCCGTCCTTCGATGCGACGAAGTACTGGGTCTGCGACCAGTTGTAGGCGACGCCCCCGGCGACCGCGAGGATCGCCGCGATCGCAATGCCGAGCGCGGTCCAGCGCAGCCAGCGCCTGCGGCTCGGCGGGCGCGGTGCGTAGCGGATCTCTTCGGGGTCGATGGTCTGCGACTCGGTGGTCTTGGACTCGGAGCGCCGACTCGTACGCGGGCGAGCCGGTCCGGCGGCAGCGCCGACGAGCTGCGGCTGCCCATCGGCTGACGAAAGGTGCTCGTCGACGTCCGCGCCCTTCTCGACGAACTCGGCAATGACAACGGTGACGTTGTCGTAGCCACCGGCCTCCAGTGCCAGGCGGACCAGCTCAGTTGCGGCGAGATCGATCGTCTCGGCGCTGAGCGCCATCTCGATGACATTGTCCCCGACCATGTCGGACAGGCCGTCGCTGCAGAGGAGGTAGCGGTCGCCGAGCATCGGCTGTAGCCAGTTGTAGTCGGCCTCGTTGTCGTCACGGCCCAGCAACGCACGGAGCAGGAGCGAGCGATGCGGGTGTACGCGCGCTTCGTCGCGGCTGATCTTGCCCTCGTCGACGAGGCTCTGTACGAACGTGTGGTCGGTGCTGATCTGCTCGAGCGCACCGTCGCGCAGGCGGTAGGCGCGCGAGTCGCCCAGGTGTGCGAACGCGATCTTGGAGCCGTCCCACAGCATCGCCTCGAGCGTCGTGCCCATGCCTTCGACGGCAGGGTCGTTGGCGATCAGCTGGCCGAGTCGCGCGTTCGCGGCGGTGACGGCCTGCTGCAGAGCGGCCATGGCGTCGACGTCGAGGTCGCGATCGAGCTGGCGGATGATGTGCATCGCCTCGGCGGAGGCGAGGTCGCCCGCGGCAGCACCGCCCATGCCGTCGGCGATCACCAGGAGCCGCGGGCTGGCGTATCCGGAGTCCTGGTTGGCGGGTCGGCGCAGACCGGTGTCGGTCAGGGCGACATAGCGATAAGTAAGAGACGTCATGGACTACTTCTGGAGCTCGACGATGGTCTTGCCCAGTCGGACGGCGATGCCGATGCCGATCGGGATGGGCGAGGTGATGCGCTGGCTGCCGAGGTAGGTGCCGTTGGTGGAGCCGAGGTCTTCGACGAACCACTGCTCGCCATTGGTCGCGAAGCGCGCGTGACGCGTCGACACATAGTCATCGTCGAGTCGGATCGCGGCGTCCGTGCCGCGGCCGAGCAGGATCGGCTTGTCACCCAGCGGAACGCTCTGCCCCGCATTGGGACCCGAGACGACCTGAAGCTTGGTGGGGACGCCGCGCGGAGCCTTGCGAGAACGGGACGTCGGTTTGGCCTTCGCCTTGGCGGGGCGCGCCTGGACGGGGGCCTTGGTGCCGAAGATGTCTGATCGGATGACCGAGACTGCCGACAGGACAAAAAGCCACAGCACTGCCAGGAATGCAAGCTTGATCAGCGTGAGTGTCAGTTCTGACATCAGGATGTCTCCGCCAGCCGAACCACGATGACGGTGTTGCCGAGGCGGATCTCGGCTCCGTCGGTCACGACACCGCTGCCCACCTTGTGTCCATTGAGGATGACGCCGTTGGTCGAGTCGAGATCGGTCACTGTTACGTCGGTGTCGCCACCGTTGCGGCTGACCGCGATCTGCGCGTGACGACGCGAGATGCCGGGATCGTCGATCTTGAGGTCTGCCTCGTTGCCGCGGCCGATCACGACACCGGGAGGGCTGATCGGGTGCTTCATGCCGTTGACTTCGAGCACGACGCCGGATGAGCGGATGGCCGTCTCGGTCATCCGCTGGCCTTCGACGGGCGTCACGGCGGCGTTCGTACGGCTGCGTACGCGGAATCGGCCGGTGCTGAGCTCGCCGGTCTGCTTGAACTCGATGTGCAGCGGACCGGTCATCGTGTAGCGCTGGTCGACGACGTGCTCCTTGACGAGTGTGGCCAGCTCTTCGGCGAGTGTGCCGCTGAATGGCGCCAGGCGCTCGAAGTCGGTCGGCGAGAGCTCGACGGTGAAGTCGTTGGGCACCAGCATGCGTTCGCGTGAGAGTACGTGCGCGGAGTTGTCGACCTCGCGCTGAAGGGCAGCGGCGATCTCGACGGGTTGGACCGCGCTGCGGAACGCGCGTGCGAAGGCGCCAGTCACGGCCCCTTCGAGTCTTTGCTCAAATCGCTGCAGCACCCCCGCCATCAGCTTCCGCCTTTCGTTGTCATCGCCGGTGTTCCCTGCGATCGTATCGGGCTACCGCTCAGGGGCGACTTCTCGTGCGGTGCCAGAGTGACGAATCGGACAGCTTTTCAGCCTGTTAGACTCATTCCTCGGTCCTGCGCATCGAATGCCGGGATCGTACGCGCGAGTGGCGGAATGGTAGACGCGCTGGCTTCAGGTGCCAGTGTCCGCAAGGGCGTGGGGGTTCAAATCCCCCCTCGCGCACAAATGACAAGAACCCCGACAACGCTTTTCCGTCGGGGTTCTTGTCATTTATCAGGCAGAGTGGATTTGGGAGGAGCCGTGAGCGAAGCGGCTGTGTTGGGACGTAAGTCGACCCGCTGAATAGGCCGCGTAGCGAAGGCGACGGCTCCCCCCTCGCGCTCCGCCTCTCTATTTCCAGGCGTTGACTGTCGCGGCGGCGACTCGGCCCTCGCGCACACGCTGCGGGTGATCGCCGACAGCGATGCGCTTGATGATCTTCTTGGTCGCGTAGTCGATCACGGCAACCTGGTCATTGCCGCTGGTCGACATCCAGCACGTCTTGCCGCCGGGGCCCGTGGTTGCCCAGTAGGGCTTGGGGCCGACGTCGAGGATCGTGTAGCCAAACGTCTTGCGGCTCACGATCGCCGCGTAGTCAGACATCGTGCCGGCGACGCACAGCGAGGTGCCGGCCGCGTTCATCGCGATGCCGTGGTGGGCTGAGTTGAGCACGTACTTCGACTTGGGCGTCGCCTGCGCTGCTGCGCTCTGCGGGAGCACCGCGAGACGGACGACCTTGCCGGCGCCTGCGGTGTCGAACTCGACGAATCCGTGGAAGTACGAGACCTGCAGGTACACGTACCGCTCGTCGGGGGCGACCGCCATTGGCCGGACGGCTGAGCTCATGCCGGGGTATCCGGCTTCGGCGAGCTTGGCGCCCATGTCCCACTGCTTGAGGATCTTGAACGACGCGTTGTCGACGATCTGGAAGACCTGCTTGCCCTTGACGATCTTGTCGACTCCGCCAAGCGGGTTCAGATCGGCAGGCACGTAGACGCGGCCGATGCTGGCGTGGAAGATCTTGGAGCCGTTCTTGGTGTAGTTGCTCTCATGGGGGGTGTCACCGGAGGGGAACTCGCGGAGCTTGGCGCCGGTGCGAATGTTCAGCTCGTGCACCTTGTTTGCCGTCGAGTCCGAGACGAGCAGCTTGGTGCCGTCAGGTGAGACACCCATGTGGTCGGTGCGGTAGCCCTCCATCGGGAATCGCCAGATGATCTTGCCGCTCGCAATGTTGATCCCGACGACGTCAGCAAGGCTCGGACGTGAGACGGCGAGGATCTTGCCGTCGGGGGTGCTGAACATGTCGTCGTTGAACTGGTCGTGCCCATCGCCGACCAATTGCTGGATCGCGAGATAGAACGCCAGTTTGACGGGGTTCGTCTTGATTGCGGCGATCCGTTCGGCGCGGTCGGGTGCGACATCAATGCGCTTGAGTCGCTTGTAGGTCACCGGGTCGATGACGTCGGTCGTGCCGTCCCAGTTGTTGCCGACGAACATGACGGTCTTGGGCGTGGCAGTCGCGGCGTCTGCGCCTCCTCGGGCGATGGTCCATACGGCCATCGGCGCGATCAGAGCGAGAACCAGCGAGAGCTTCAGTGTGCGGCGCATGACGTAAACAACGCGCGGGCACCGCCGTTGGTTATGACGTCAGCGGGTTCAGCTCGCGACTGAGCGCTGCCCGACCAGCTCGGCACGCTCAGATTCGCTGAGCCCGCCCCACACGCCGTACGGCTCCTGCGCACTGAGCGCGTGCTCGCGGCAGCTCTCCATCACGGGGCACTGGCGGCACAGGGCTTTGGCAGCATCTTCACGGCGGATTCGCTTGGCGCCGCGCTCGGCTTCCGGCGAGAAGAAGACCGACGAATCCATGTCCATGCACAGGCCGTCGTACTGCCACTCGTACATTTCCATCAGGGGTAGGGGGAGCCTCTTGATGTTGACCATGCCCACTATTTCCCCGAACGACCGTTCCCTAAACGTGTGGAGATAGCATCGCGGGATGACTGAACCGCGGGTGATCACCGAGATCGACGGCCAGATCGCGTACGTGTGGCTCAACCGCCCCGACAAGCTCAATGGCGTCGACCTCGAGCTGATCGAGGAGCTCATCACCGCAGCTGAGGCGCTCAAGTCCAACCGCGACATCCGCGCGGTGGTGCTCCAGGGCAAGGGACGTTCGTTCTGCGCTGGCCTCGACTTCGGCGCAGCGTTCAAGGACAAGAAGAAGGTGGCGCGCTTCTTCTTGGCCGGCCCGCGTGCGGTCAACAAGTTCCAGAAGGTCACCACGATCTGGCGGGATCTGCCGGTGCCGGTCATCGCCGTCGTGCACGGTCATTGCTACGGCGCGGGAGTGCAGCTCGCCGCCGGAGCTGACTTCCGCTTCACGAGTCCTGATGCAACGTGGTCGATCCTGGAAGCCAAGTGGGGTCTGGTGCCCGACATGGGTGGAACGGTCCCCTTCAGTGATCAGATGAAGGCCGACGACGTCATGCGACTCTCGATGACGGGCGAGCAGATCACGGGCGCCCGTGCTGCCGAGGTCGGGCTCGCCACCGAAGCGGTCGACGAGCCGATCAAGGCAGCGTTGGACCTGATCGAGAAGATCATCGAACGATCGCCGGACTCGGTCGCGGCGACCAAGAAGCTCCTGTACGCCAACCGTCGCGGCAGCCGTCGCGCCGCATGGAAGCTCGAGCGCAAGCTCCAGGCCACGATGTTCAAGTCGGTCAACACCAAGATTGCGCGTGAGGCCGCGACGGCCAAGCAGCCTGCGTCATACAAGCCCCGCACATTCGGTTCCTAGCGCGGAGGTGTTGGGGGTCCCCCCACGAGGTACGAGTAGGGGAGGGAGCGCCAGCGACTGAAGGACGACTGATCTCTCGTTCAGGGTGCGTTGCTAGGGTGTCCCGGTGGCCGAGAAGAGCAAGAAGGTAGCGAACCAGTACGAGCGTGGTTATGACTACACGAAGTACTGGGACAACCGCGACTACGAGAACGCCGCCGAGCACATTGCGATCCGGCGTCTCCTCAAGGGTCAGCACTACGGCAGCGCGGCCGACATCGGTGGCGGCTTCGGACGCCTGTGCATCCTCCTGCGTACGTTTGCCGACAAGGTCACTCTGGCCGAGCCCGCCGCGAGCCAGCTCGAAGCGGCCAAGAAGGTGCTCGAAGGCACTGACATCGCGCAGGCACAGATGCAGGCCGACGATCTCAAGTTCGCCGATGGCGAGCTCGACCTCGTGACGATGGTCCGCGTGATGCACCACATCCCGGAGCCGGCTGCTGAGTTCGCCGAGATCTCGCGCGTCCTGGCGCCGGGTGGCACCGCGATCATCGAGGTCGCCAACTACGGGCACTTCAAGAACCGTCGCCGTCACAAGCGCGAGGGCATCGAGCTCCCCAAGGAGCCGGTCAGCATTCGTACGGTCAAGGCAGACGAGCCGGACGCGATTGCGTTCGTCAACCACAACATCGACACGGTCGTCGGACAGCTTGCTGAGGCGGGACTGACGCTGGAGAGCAAGCTCTCGGTGTCCAACCTGCGCAGCGAGCGGGTCAAGAAGACGTTGCCGAAGAGCGCGATGCTGCTGATCGAACGGGCGACTCAGAAGCGCCTGGCGCGCAACAACTTCGGCCCGAGCATCTTCCTCAAGCTCCGCAAGGCGTAGTCAGCCCGCGGTGGCGTAGCGCTTCTCGGCGCGCTCCTTGGCCTTCGCGGCTTCGATCTCGCGATCCTTGGGCGGAGCGTGGGTCACCAAGTCCTCGAGCAGGTGCCCCGTGATGTGGGCGATCTCGGCAACGGCGCGATTGAACGCTTCCTCGTTGGCCTTCGACGGCTTGGTCGATCCGCTCACCTTGCGGACGTACTGGAGCGCAGCGGCCTGGACCTCGTCGTTGGTGGCGGCGGGCTCGAAGTTGTGAAGGGTTCGAATGTTTCGGCACATGCCTTCAGGCTAGGTCAGCCGTCAGAGAACGTCGAGGCGTCGCAGCACGTTGCGTACGTGGGTCAGAGCGCCCTTCGCCTGGAGCCCCATCGTGTCGTCGAAGTAGAGACCGTCGCCGATCAGCTGGATCGTACGAGCGAGTGCCTCGTCACCCAGGTGCTCGCGGAGCACGGTGAACCAGCCATGACGCAGGTCGGCCAGCGCTTCCGAAGCGCGCTGGTCGTGCTCCTGCGCGATGCGTGCCGCAGCGACGAGCGCGCGGTCGAAGTCGCTGCCGGTATGCGCTGACGTGCTCAAGTAGTAGTCGACGGGGCCCTTCTTGGCCGATCGCATCTTGGTCGCGTCGGCCTCGCCCTGCTCGCGCAGTCGAGCGAGCATCCCGACGACGAGCTCGTCCTTGCTCGGGAAGTGATAGAGCAGCCCGCCCTTGGACACGTTGGCGTCGGCGGCGACCGCGTCGAGGGTCGCGGCGCGGCTTCCGGCGGTCACCAGAAGCGTCTCGAACGAGTCGAGGACCCGGTCACGGGTCGATCGCTCAGCAGCTGCCATGAAACCAAGCCTATCGACGACGTGAGATGAAGGCCGAGCGGAGCGAGGCGAGGCGCCCGGGCGAAGCCCGGCAGCGACGAAGTCGCTGATCAACGAGCGAAGCGAGTTGTGTGTCGTATCACCCTCGTCCCTTTCGTTCACTATACCGTCCAGCCGGTATAGTAAACGCAAGAGATCAACCGAAGGAGGACAGCATGACGATCATTGATTCGCGCTATGTCGCGGACACGACGCGACGCGCAGGACCACGAGAGTGGATCGCACTCGCCGTACTGATGCTGCCCGTCCTCCTGACCTCGATCGACAACACCGTGCTGAGCTTCGCTCTGCCGCAGGTGAGCTCGGCGCTGCACCCGACCGGTGAGCAGATGCTGTGGCTCGTCGACATCTACCCGCTGATGCTCGCAGGTCTGCTGGTCCCGATGGGCAGCCTTGGCGACCGCATCGGCCGCCGCCGTCTCTTGCTGATCGGTGCGATCGGTTTTGGCATTGCGTCAGTGTGCGCGGCGTACAGCCCGACAGCCGAAGCGCTCTTCGCCTCACGCGCCCTCCTCGGTGTCTTCGGCGCAACGCTGATGCCGTCGACCCTGTCGCTGATTCGCAACATTTTCGAGAACCGCGAGGATCGCCGGCTCGCCATCGCTGCCTGGGCATCGATGTTCGCTGGCGGTGCGGCCCTCGGGCCGGTTGTCGGCGGTTGGCTGCTCGAGCACTTCTGGTGGGGCTCGGTGTTCTTCATCAACGTGCCGATCATCGCGATCTTCCTGATCGCTGCGGTCGTGCTGCTCCCTGAGTCGCGCGACCCGCGTCCGGGCCGCATCGACGTGCCCAGCATCGGTCTGTCGCTCGCGACGATGCTGCCGATCGTGTTCGCGATCAAGCAGTTCGCCGAGCACGGCATCAGCGACCTGACCATCGTCAGCCTCGCGCTCGGTGTTGCCAGTGCGGTCGTCTTCGTCCGTCGCCAGGGCAGCATCGCGGATCCGATGATCGACCTCGCATTGTTCTCGGACCGGGTGTTCAGCGGTGCCATCGTCGCCAACCTGCTGAGCCTCATGGGCTACGCCGGCTTCATCTTCTTCGCCGCACAGTTCCTCCAGCTCGGTATGGGGCTGTCGCCACTGGAGGCCGCCACGGCGCTCTTGCCGGGTCTGCTCGTCACGGTGCTCGGTGGATTCGCTGCCGTGCGTCTTGTCCGCTTCGTACCGGCGCGGGTTGTCGTTGCTGCGAGCTTCGTGATGTCGGCCTCCGGATACGCGATTGCCGCATTCCTCGGCACGCCGTCGACGTGGTCGATCATGATCGCGTTCGCGGTGTTGGGTCTCGGCATCGGTCTGGCGGAGACGCTGACGAACGATCTGATGCTCAGCAGTGTCCCGCCGAACAAGGCGGGCTCGGCTTCGGCCATCTCGGAGACCGCGTACGAAGTTGGCGCGGTGCTCGGTACAGCCGTTCTCGGCAGCGTGCTCACCTCGACCTACCGCTCGCACCTGACGGTGCCCGCCGTTGCTCAGTGGGGTGAGAACGATTCGTCGTTCGAGTCGCTGGGTGGCACGGTGCAGTACGCGGAGTACTTCCCGAACGTGGTCGGCGAACGTCTCATGGCTTCGGCGCAGGCAGCGTTCGACCTCGGGGTCCAGCGCACCTCGGCGGTCGCGATCGTGATCGCACTGGCTGCGGCCTGGGTCGCCTGGCGCACGCTCAAGGACGCCTAGACATGACGAACGCCCCCGGATCACCGAGGGCGTTCGACTGTGGTCTGTAGCTAGGCCTTCTTCTTGAGGATCAAGCCGAGCACGATCGTGACGACGGTGCCGAGCACGCCGCCACCAACGGCCTGACTGATCACGGCCGAGGCGTCAGTCCCTGCTGTACCGGAGCCGAGCACGCTGGTCAGCAGTCCGCCCAGCCCACCACCTACGCCACCGCCCAAGAGGCTGCCGAGTCCGCCGGGGCTGGGGGTCTTGGGCTGCTTCTCTGCGGCCTGACCGCCTGCTGCACCTGCAAGAACACTCGCGATGATTCCACCGAGACCGAAGTCCGCCATCAGGTTCTCCTTCTAGATTTCGCCTGACTGTTCAAACGAACGGCTTCAACGTAGCGGCGTCGCGAGTCGGAAGGAAGCATCTCAAGGCTCAGGCAGGCGCGCGCCGCACGGCCTACGAGAGAAGAGCCGCCCGAGCCATCCGCGCCAGCCGAGCTCGCATCGCCGGTGCGCTGATACGCGCGCTGTGCGGGGTGGAGTTGAGCATTCCGAACGTCGCTTGCACGCAGGCTCGGGTCTCTTGCGGACCGAGGTCGCCGCGCAGTGAACGTACGGTCTCGACCCATACGTCGATGTAGGCGAGCTGCAGAGAGCGCACCTCCTTGCGGCCGGCGCTCTCGAGGTTGCCCCACTCGCGCTCTTGGATGACGATCAGCGCGGGGTTGCTCAGTGCGAAGTCGATGTGCCAGCCGATCAGACCTTCGAGCGCCTCGCCAGGAGTGGATGCGGCATCCCGACGGGCCAGTCCTTCGGCGAGCAGGCGTTCGCTGATCGCGGTGAGCGATTGCGTCAGGATGTCGTTCTTGCTGGCGAAGTGCTTGTAGAGTGCGGGACCAGAGATGCCGCACGCATTTCCGATGTCGTGCACTGACACACCATGGAAGCCTCGCTCGGCGAAGAGTGTGGCTGCGGTGTCGAGGATCTGTTGCTGGCGTGGAGCACTCACGGAGCCAGAGTAGCCGATCCTGGTTAACGACTGTTAACCTTCTGCCATGCGTGAACTGGTTGACGAGCTGCGTGCCCGCTTGGCCGCTGTCCGTCTCGGAGGCAACGAGAAGTCGCGTCAACGTCATGTTGACCGCGGCAAGCTGCTGCCCCGAGACCGGATCGATCATCTGCTCGACCCGGGTTCGCCCTTCCTCGAGATCGGCGCCCTCGCGGCGTACGACATGTACGGAGGCGAGGTGCCGAGCGCCGGCGTCGTCGCTGGCATCGGTCGGGTGAGTGGCCGCGAGTGCGTCATCGTGGCGAACGATGCGACGGTCAAGGGTGGGACGTACTACCCGATGACGGTCAAGAAACACCTGCGTGCACAAGCCATCGCCGCGGAGAACCACCTGCCGTGCGTCTACCTCGTCGACTCAGGTGGTGCGTTCCTGCCGATGCAGGACGAGGTATTCCCCGACCGCGAGCACTTTGGCCGCATCTTCTTCAACCAAGCCCAGATGTCGGCGAAGCAGATCCCGCAGATCGCTGCGGTCATGGGTTCGTGCACCGCCGGCGGCGCGTACGTACCCGCAATGAGCGACGAGTCCGTCATCGTCAAGGACCAGGGCACGATCTTCCTGGCCGGTCCGCCGCTGGTGAAGGCCGCAACCGGAGAGGTCGTCACTGCCGAGGATCTTGGTGGTGGCGACGTGCACGCCCGTACGTCCGGAGTCGTCGATCATCTGGCCGACAACGACGAGCACGCTCTGCAGATCGTGCGCTCGATCGTCGGAACGTTGGAGCGCCCGACGAGTCTGCCGCCGCCGCACGAGTCGGTCGAACCGCGCGAGGATCCGGAGACTCTGTATGACGTGGTGCCCACGGACGGCCGCACTCCATATGACGTACGCGAGGTCATCCGCCGCATCGTCGACGACTCACGTCTGCACGAGTTCAAGCCGCTGTACGGCGAGACGCTGGTGTGCGGCTTTGCCCGGATCTGCGGCTATCCGGTGGCGATCGTTGCCAACAACGGGATCCTGTTCAGCGAGTCATCGCTCAAGGGCGCGCACTTCGTCGAGCTCGCCAACCAGCGTGGAATCCCGCTGGTCTTCCTGCAGAACATCACCGGCTTCATGGTCGGCCAGGAGTACGAGAACCGCGGCATCGCCAAGGACGGCGCCAAGCTCGTGACTGCCGTCGCGTCGTCCGTCGTACCGAAGTTCACGGTCGTGATCGGTGGCTCGTACGGCGCCGGCAACTACGGCATGTGCGGACGCGCGTACGATCCGCGATTCCTGTGGATGTGGCCCAACGCCAAGATCTCGGTGATGGGCGGTGAGCAGGCGTCGGCCGTGCTGGCGACCGTCAAGCGCGATGGCATGGAGTCCCGCGGCGAGGAATGGTCAGCCGACGACGAAGCCGACTTCCGTGCACCGATTCGCGAACAGTTCGACGCGCAGGGCTCGCCCTACTACTCGAGTGCCCGGCTGTGGGACGACGGCATCATCGACCCGGTCGACACGCGTCGCGTCCTGGCCATGGGCCTGCAGCTCGCCACCGCCGTACCGACCCCCGAACCGCGCTTCGGCGTCTTCCGGATGTAGGGATGTTCTCTTCTGTCCTTGTCGCCAACCGAGGCGAGATCGCTCGCCGGGTGATTCTTGCCTGCCGCGAAGCGGGTCTTCGCAGCATCGCGGTCTACTCCGACGCGGATGCTGACGCGCCGTACGTCCAGCTAGCCGACGACGCCGTGCACCTCGGGGCGACGGCCGCCAATGAGTCGTACCTCAACATCGACAGGCTGCTCGCCGCCGCGAAGGAGTCTGGGGCCGAGGCAATCCACCCGGGCTATGGGTTCCTGTCGGAACGCGCCGAGTTCGCCCGCGCAGTGGTGGGTGCCGGACTCGTGTTCATCGGACCGACAGCCGAGGTCATGGATGCGATGGGCCGCAAGGACAAGGCGCGCGCGATCGCCGAGAAGGCCGGCGTACCGGTCACTCCGCAGTTCGATCCGTCCAACGTGCCCGCGGACGCGTACCCCGTGCTGGTCAAGGCTGCGGCCGGTGGCGGCGGCAAGGGGATGCGCATCGTCGAGGACGCCAAGGACTATGCGGCGGCGCTCGAAGCCGCGCAGCGTGAGGCAGCCTCCGCGTTCGGCGACGACACGATGCTGGTCGAGAAGTACATCGAGTGCGGCCGTCACGTCGAGGTGCAGGTCTTCGGCGACAACGCCGGCCATGTCGTTCACCTGTTTGAACGTGACTGCTCGGCGCAGCGGCGCCATCAGAAGGTCGTCGAAGAGGCGCCCGCATTCGGTCTCAGCGACGAGCTGCGCTCAACGCTCCATGGATCGTCTGTCGCCCTGTGCGAGGAGGTTGGCTACACCGGCGCCGGCACAGTTGAGTTCCTCGTCGCCGGCGGTGAGGCGTACTTCCTGGAGATGAACACCCGACTCCAGGTCGAGCACTGCGTCACTGAGGAGATCACCGGGCTCGACCTGGTGCAGTGGCAGTTCGCGGTCGCCGCGGGCCAGGACCTGCCGCTGAGCCAGGACGAGATCACGTCGACCGGCCACGCCATTGAGGTGCGGGTCTACGCCGAGGATCCCTACGCGGGGTTCCTGCCGCAGGCCGGGCATGTCCTCGACGCGGCTTGGCCCGGTGCTGCTCGAGTCGAGACTGACCTCGAACGCAGCCACGACGTATCGACTGCGTACGACCCGATGCTCGGCAAGGTGATCGTCTCGGGCGTCGATCGCTCTGCGGCGATCGCGCACATGGTTGCGGCGCTGGACGACACGGGACTGTTCGGCATCACGACCAACACAGGTTTCCTTCGCCGGCTCGTCGCGAGCGATGAGTTCGCGGCCGGCGAAGTGCATACCGGCTGGCTCGACAGCGACGCCTCAGCTGACTTGCTCGCACGCCCGACGGTGCCCGAGGAAGCGGCAATTGCTTCCGCCAAGCTGTGGGCGCGCGACACGGCACTCGACGGCGAGTCGCCGTTCTCGGTCAACGACGGTTGGCGCTCGGGCGGTGGCCCGGCACCCACACAGGTTGAGCTCGACGACGAGGACGGCCGTCGGTGGTCCTTCGCCTTCCACGTCGATGAGTACGCCGACGCTGGCGCGCTCGCGATCATCGAGGGCCAACGCATCCTCGTCTCGTGGCACGGCGAGGTCTGGACGTTCGAGACGCCAGACCCGATGCGCCGAGGTCACGAACGTGGTGCCTCCACCGAAGCCGACGTCGTGTCGCCGATGCCCGGTACGGTGCTGCGGATCGACGTCGCCGAAGGTGATGTGGTCGCGCTGGGCGATCGACTCGGCGTGGTCGAAGCCATGAAGATGGAACTCGCCCTGGTGGCGCCGTACGACGGTGTCGTCGCCCATGTCGGTGCGGCTGTGGGTGACCAGGTGCCGATCAAGCACCTGCTGTTCACGGTGGATCCGGCGTGATCGTCCGCGACGCCGATCTTCCGAAGCAGGTCACGATCTATGAGGTCGGACCGCGTGACGGTCTGCAGAACGAGTCCGTGATCGTGCCTCTCGAGGTCAAGGCTGAGTTCATCGATCGGCTTGTGGCAGCGGGGCTTCCGATCGTCGAGGCAACGAGC
This sequence comes from Propionibacteriales bacterium, assembly GCA_038256885.1. Taxonomy (GTDB): domain Bacteria; phylum Actinomycetota; class Actinomycetes; order Propionibacteriales; family Nocardioidaceae; genus Aeromicrobium. The sequence goes on along the minus strand of JBBSJW010000005.1, from coordinate 33,400 downwards.
TTTGTCCATCCGCAATGGGTGCCACAGCTCGCCGATGCGGCTGACCTCGTCGCACGCCTCGCGCTCGATGGTGCCGTACCGCTACCGGTGCTGGTGCCCAATGAACGAGGCCTCGATCGTGCCCTGGAAGCGGGTTGCACCCACATCGCGATCTTCGGCAGCGCGACGGAGACCTTCGCGCAGAAGAACCTCAACTCCACGCTCGACAGCCAGTTCACCATGTTCGCGCCCGTTGTCGCTCGTGCCCGTGAGGCTGGTCTCGACGTGCGCGCGTACGTGTCGATGTGCTTCGGCGATCCGTGGGAGGGCGACGTTCCGATCGACCAGGTCGTCACCGCGGGCAAGCGTCTGCTGGACCTCGGCGCATCGCAGCTCTCGCTCGGCGACACCATCGGCGTTGGCACGGCGGCCCAGGTCGGAGCCCTGATCGACGCGTTCGGAGAGTCAGGTGTCGGGGTCGAGAGCCTCGCGATGCACTTTCACGACACCTACGGGCAGGCGCTGGCGAACGCGTATGCCGCGCTTCGCCACGGCATCACCACCTTTGACGCGTCGGCCGGCGGGCTCGGCGGTTGCCCGTACGCCGAGAGTGCCACCGGCAACCTCGCCACCGAGGATCTCGTCTGGATGCTCAACGGGCTCGGCATCGAGCACGGAGTTGATCTGGACGCGCTCGTGGCAACCAGCGTGTGGATGGGTCAGCAGCTCGGCAAGGAGCCAGCCAGCGCCGTCGTGCGTGCCCTGGGCTAGGCCGTTTGGGGGCGCGCTGGCCGTCGACGATGACCTCACCCATGACGAGTGAGCCGCCGAAGAAGTCGTGCAGCACGAGTGCTGTCGTGGCGCACTGGCCGCGCGACGGATTGTCGGGCGTCCAGTCCGTAACATCCTCGGGCGCGCAGGTGTCAGGTCCCCAGGACTCGCGCAGTGCGAGGATCACGGCTTCTAGCGTCATGCCGACGACGGTATGCGTCGGCACCGACAACTAGACGCGCCGTTCCTTGAGCTCGTCGGCGGCGTACGCACCGATCTGCCACGTCGCGTACGCATCGCTGGATCCGCCGACTGCACCGCCGAGGAACGGCACGCGTCGGCCGATCAAGGTCACCACTCGACGCCCAGCCGTACGCGCCACCAGCTCAGCCGTCACCTCGCGCGAGAGGGTGTGGTCGAGCTCGGGGTCGTGGACGGGAGACGTCGCGAGTGCCATCGGGGATGAGGGAAGTCGCTTGTGCTTGAGCAGGTCGCGGACCGAGTCCTCACCGAGCATGCAGGCCAGGATCGCGTTGCGTACGCGAGGGTCCTCAAGGTCATAGCCGCGAAGGTGCGCAATCCCGGCGACGAGGTGACACTGCACCAGCGTGACGCCGACGACGTTGGCTGGCATCGCGATCGCCATCGCCGCGAACCCGCCGAGGTTGGTCACGAATCCCTGCACGCCAGCCAGGCCGGAGTGAAGGCGGATGAGTCCACGTACGGCCAGCTCGACATCGCCGTTGTGGTCGACGAGCTTGGTGTCGGCAGTTGCAGCCGCCGAACGGAGCGGCCCGATGCCGTCGATCGCCTGGTCGAGGACCGTGCGCACGTAGCCTGACGCGACTTGGGGAGCCAGCTTGGTGGCGGCGGATGCGGCTAGCTTGCCTCGGACTCCCATCTGGCAAGCATAGGAGGAGACCGCTCACTACGCTGATCGCCATGGGCCGACCGTTCTCCGAGCATGTCGCCAGTGACGAGTGGCGTTGCGTGGCCGAGGACTGGATCGGCGAGCATCTCGCGTCGAGCGGCCGCGTGCTGACGGGCGAGATCACCCAGCCGCGCGTACGCCCGTGGTCGACCCAGCTCGTGGTGCCGACTGATCAGGGCACGCTCTGGTTCAAGGCCAACTGTGCGTCGATGGCCTTTGAGCCCTTGCTGCACGCGGAGCTGGCGCGAATCCTGCCGGACGCCGTGGACGCACCGTTCGCCATCGACGCCGAGCGCGGATGGATTGTGACGGAAGATCGTGGGACAACCCTCGGCGACAGCCACGAGCCCACCGCAGCAGACTGGCGCATGCTGCTCACCGAGACGGCACGCATCCAGCGCGTGGTGGCCGATCACCGCCAAGAGCTGATCGCAACAGGACTGCCTGACTGCTCACCGATCACCGTGCCTGAACGCTTCGACCGCATCGTCGACACATTCGCCGACCTGCCGGCCGACCATCCATCGCATGTGTCACCTGATGTCGAGGTCGAGCTGCGTGCGAAGCGGGACGCGATCGCCGACGCAGCACAGCTGCTGGTCGAGGGGTCACTCCCCGCCACGTGGCAGCACGGCGACCTGCACCCATGGAACGTGTTCGCGCCCGCAGATGCGGGGTTGAGGATCTTTGACTTCGGTGACGGCCAGTGGTCTCACGCGGTTGAGGTGCTGAGCGTCCCGTACGGCTGGATCGAGGCACGTACGGAGCTGGCTTGGAGCGATCTGGTCGACGCCTATGCGGATGTCTGGGGGCTGACAGTCGCTGAGCTGTCTGACCAGTGGGACGCGACAGCCCTCACCCAGCCGGTCAACCGTTCGCTGACCTGGTGGGCCTGCCTGGCGGGCGCCACCGCCGCCGAATGGAAGGAGTGGGGGGACGCCCCGCTCTACCACCTGAAACGCGTCCTCGAGCCGTGAGCCCGCAGCCGTTGGAGCCCTCGCCGTGGAGGTTCGAACCCGAGGAGTGGCCTGATGAGGACTGTGTTGCAGCGGGAGCGGATCTTGAGCCGGGAACGATCGTCGACGCCTACCGGCACGGCGCCTTCCCGATGCCTCACGACGGCGAGCTGCTGTGGTGGTCGCCCATGCAGCGCGGAATCCTGGTTCCCTCAGCGCTCAAGGTGTCCCGATCCCTGAAGCGCTCGGTTCGGCACCTTTCGGTCACAGTCGACGAGTCCTTTGAGGACGTGATCGATGCCTGCGCCGACCCGACTCGGCCAGGGAGCTGGATCGACAGTGCGATACGCGAGGCGTACGTGAATCTTCACCGGCTCGGCTGGGCGCATTCCGTCGAGACTCGCAATGCCGACGGTGTTCTGGTCGGCGGGCTGTACGGACTCAGCATCGGCGGGTTGTTCGCCGGGGAGTCGATGTTCCACAGGGCCACGGATGCGTCGAAGGTTGCTCTCGTCGCACTGACCGAGATCGTCGGCGAACGAGGGTTGATCGACGTGCAATGGTGCACCCCGCATCTTGAGTCGCTCGGAGTTGTCGAGTGGCCCCGCGCGACCTATCTCGGTGCACTCCCTGCGCTCGTCAATTCGGTGCCTCTGTCAGAATGGGCGCGATAGCAGCAGTAACAATCACAGCGGGCCACGGGGGGCCAAGAATCTGTTGGGGCGAGTTCATAGACTGGACGTCGCACACCACCATTCATGAGGAGCATTTGTGGCCATTTCCCGCAACGAACTCGTTGCCGCCCTTGCGTCGAAGGCAGGCACCAGCAAGACCGAAGCCGACGCCGTACTTTCGGCGTTCAGCGAAATTCTCGTCGAGGCTGTTTCTGGCACCGGCGACAAGGTCTCGATCCCAGGCATCCTGTCCGTTGAGCGCGTCGAGCGCGCCGCCCGTGTTGGCCGCAACCCGTCGACCGGCGAGACGATCGACATTCCGGCTGGACACGGAGTCAAGCTGAGCGTCGGCTCGCGCCTCAAGGCAGCAGCCAAGTAGCAGCAGCACCCTTCAGCGCCATCGGATCCATCCGGTGGCGCTGTTTTCTGCCCTAGACCACGACCGGCCGGCCGGCCGCCTCCCAGAGCTCCATGCCACCCGTGAGGTTGACGACGTCGTGGCCCTGGGCATGAAGCCAGCCGGTCACTCGCGCTGATCTGCCTCCGACGTGGCACACGACGACCGTGTGGATCGACGGGTCGAGCTCGCCGACCCGAGACTGGATCTGGCTCATCGGAATATGGGTCGCGCCGTCGATGTGCCCGGCATCCCACTCGTGCTGCTCGCGTACGTCGAGCACGACGAGGTCGGCAGGAATGGCCTCAGGGATCGCGTTGATGTCCGTCGATGGGACGCCTTGTTCGTTCATTTGTACAGTTTCTCTCATTGAAATTGAGCGTGGGAGACGGGTTCGATGGTGCGCCGAGTAGCAATGAACCCCCTCGAATGGTTACTTTGGACTATATGCAGGTCAATTACCGGAGCCTTGCGCGATGCGCAGCTCCGGCTTTTTCGGGCAGGTGGTCGAAATGAAGTCACATGACATCGTTCGCCTGCCGTTTGAGCTATCGACACCGAGCATCGCTCGGACGAGGCTCGCAGCCTTCCTGACCGTGCACCGGGCGTCCAATGCCGTCATCGACGACGCGCTCATCGTGATCAGCGAGATGATCGCCAATGCCGTCTGCCACGGCCTGCCCAAGCAGGATGGCACGATCGAGATCTCGTGGAGCATCAACGGCACCCTGCTCGAGCTCAGCGTGCATGACGGTGGCGTCAGCGACCCGCTCAAGCCGGTCGACTTCGACGAGGATTCGCTGAGTGGTCGCGGTCTGTCGATCATCAATCGGGTCGCCGATCGCTGGTGGGTCGACATGTCGCAGGGCACGCGCGTCAATGCCGAGCTCGTCATGGGCCTGCACTGATCGCTGGTCTGCTCACCGCCTAGACTCCCCCTTCGTGGGCAAGAAATCGCGGAACAAGAACAAGACCGTCAAAGAACGTATGCCGTTCGTCGCGCGCACCTTTGAGGGTCTCCCCGGTGAAGCCGACTGGATCGCCCTGCGCGAGTTCGTCCCCTCGGCGACCGCGTACGTGAAGCTCAAGTCCGGCCAGAAGGTACGCGTCTGCTCGTCGCTTCCCGGGTCGGGTTCCGGCATCGTCCGACCCGACGGCGAGATCTGGCTCGGCCTGCAGGTGGCTCACAACTTCGGCGACATCAGTCGCGACCTGGCCCACGTGGTCGAGACCGGTCTCGAAACCGAGCCCGGCCGGCCCATCCCGCTGACAGATCCGGGCGTCGGTGCCCGTATGCAGGACCTGGTCGATACGGCCAGCTCCTTCGATGTCCAGATGCACGACGGATTCGACTACTGGGTCGAAGGAGCGGATGACGCGCCGGGGACCGCCGAGGCGCTGGCCGATGCGAACGAGACGATCGCGCCGACCGTGCGGCTCGAGTCGGTCGACTCGGCGTACTGGACCGAGATGAGTCCCCATCGTTGGCTCCGCTGGGTCATGACCCACGACGAGCAGAAGCTGCTCAACGCACTTGCCCGCCTGCGCGTCGCTGGTGCTGACACCCTCGGCGATGGCAGCAAGCTGATCGGTCACTTCCGCGCGCACGGTCTGCTGGTGCCCGTGTGGGAGTTCGAGGTTGATGCGGCTGCGCTGGAGAGGCCGGCGGCTGAGTTCGCCAAGCGGCTCGATGACGCCCTCGCGGACGAGTCACCGCTGACGTCTCAGCAGCGATCGGCCCGCAGCGCACTCACCAGCCGCCAAGTGACGATTAGGTAGACCCTCGTCCGCTAAGGAGCGCAGCGAGCGAGGGGGCGGAACGAGCCCCGAAGCGTGGTGAGACGAGTGGCTTGAGCGAGTCATTTGTCTCGCGGCCCTTCGGTCGCTGGGGCTCCCTCCCGCTCGCAAGCTCGCTAGGGGACGGGCGTTTGTCACATTTCTGAGGGCTACGTCGTCTGAGGGGTGAGCGGCGCACCGGCGCCGCAGGACAGGAGTCACCCCATGTCTCGTATTCCCGCCCTCAGGCCCCAGGACGCCGGACCGATCATCAAGGTCGGATACCGGATGGCCCGCAAGCAGGTCGGCGAAGTGCCCGAACCATTCGCCGTGATGGCTCACCACCGCAGGCTCTTTGTCCTCGCGGCTCGTCATGAGCTTGCGCTGCAGAAGGCGATGCACGTTGTCCCGGCGCCGCTGATCGAGCTTGCCGTCTACCGCACGGCGTGGACCGTGGGTTGCTCTTGGTGCGTCGACTTCGGAGCGATGCTGCAGCGACTCGACGGGCTTGACGTCGACCGGCTCAAGGAGATCGGTGAGTTCGAGACCTCGGACAAGTACACCGAGGCTGAGCGCGAAGTCATTCGCTACTCGGACGCGATGACCGCCACGCCGACCACCGTCACGGATGAGCAGGTCGCCTCGCTGGTCGCGAAGTACGGCAACGCCGGCGTGCTCGAGCTGACCTACCAGATCTCGCACGAGAACCAGCGAGCCCGGATGAACCACGCGCTCGGCATCACGGATCAGGGATTCAGCTCCGGCGATGCGTGCCGAGTGCCCTGGATAACTGAGGAGGCCAGTCAGGAAGCGTGACACCTGCGTGCTTCTCGGGGTTGGCGATGTCGTACGACGCGCACACCTTGCCGTCTCGCACGGCGAATGCGGCGACGCGCGGTGGTGAGCTGAGCTTCGCGCTCGCGCCGATCCAGCCGAACGTGACGAAGCCGAGCTCTCCGTTGACCAGGACTGGCGTCATCCCTTCGAGTGCGTTCGGACCGTAGCGATTCATCAGTCCTAGGTAGAAGCGGGCGAACTTCTCGGCACCGTGGATGACGTTGACGGCGGTGTTGGTGGTGCCGTTGGCGTCGCCCATCACGATCGCGTCGGGGTGCAGCGTCGCGATGATGGCGTCGAGGTCGCCGGTGGCCATCGCCTCGACGAACCGAGTCACGGCCGCGAGGTGCTCTTCGTCGGAGACCGGGGGTGGCGGTTCGGCGACCGCCTTGCGTGCTCGGGACGCGAGCTTGCGGGCGTTGGCCGTGTCGACGTCGAGGACTTCGGCGATCTCGTCGAACGGCACGTCGAACGCATCGTGGAGCACGAAGGCAACGCGCTGCGCCGGTGGCAGGACTTCGAGGACGACGAGTGCGGCGAAGCGAGCATCCTCGTCGCGTACGAGTGAGGCCAAGGGATCGTCTGTCGCGTCGAACGTCGTGACTATCGGCTCGGGCAGCCACTGCCCCACGTACGTCTCTCGCCGCTTGGCGGCTGATCCGAGTCTGTCGAGGCACAACCGGCTGACCACCGTGGTGAGCCAGGCCTGCAGGTTGCTGGGGGCACCTCCCTGCTCGGAGCGCAGCGGAGAGCTTGGGGGAATGTCTGCATCGGCCCGCTCGAGCCTCAGCCACGCATCCTGCACGGCGTCTTCGGCATCGACCACGCTTCCGGTCAGCCGGTAGGCAACGTTGAGCAGCCGAGGCCGCTCGGTCTCGAAGGCTTCAAGAGTTGCTGTCTGCACGGCTCAGTCGCGGTCGATCGGGCAGGACATGCAACGGGGACCACCGCGGCCCGAGCCCAGCTCGGAGCCGCTGATCGCGATGACTTCGACACCGTGCTCCCTGAGACGCGCGTTGGTCTGCTCGTTGCGCTCGTACGCGACCGCGAGGCGGGGACCGATCGCCAGGGTGTTGTTGCCGTCGTCCCACTGCTCGCGCTCGGCGGTGACCGGGTCGAGACCGGTATCGATCTGATGCAGCTTGTCGATGCCCATCGCCAAAGCGGCGACATCGAAGAACGACGCCTCAGCCCCGACGACCAGCTCGCCGTCGACCAACGTGACGGGGTGGGCTCGCAGGTTGCTGGCCATGTTGGGGTACATCACTACGGTGTCGACATCGACCATCGTGACGATGGTGTCGAGGTGCATGGTGGCGCGCTCCTGGGCGATCGGCACCGCGAGCACCGTCCGGGCCAGCTCGCCCTCGAGCGCCTCGCGCGCGAATCGCTCGAAGCCAGCAGGAGTCGTACGTTCGCCCACGCCGACGGCAAAGACACCTGGCGCCAGGAGCAGGACGTCGCCGCCTTCGAGGTGCTCGAGATGTGGCCCGTGGGCGCGAGGGGTGCCGACAAACCGCGGATGGTGCTCGTAGATCAGGCCGGTCAGCTGGGTCTCGCGTACGCGCGCAGGCATCGCGAGGCTGGTGATTGCCACTCGGCCCGGCAGCCAGACCGACGAGTCGCGGGTGAACAGCAGATTGGGCAGTGGGTCGATCAAGAAGCTCTCGGACGGGAGCAGGCTGGTCACGATGCTTCGGAAGCTTGTGACCTCGTCGTTGCGCAGTCCGGCCGTCAGGGTCAAGGCGAGCTCAGCCGGCGACTGATCGGTCATGACGCTGGCGATGTGGCCGCGCAGCCCGTCGCCGAGGCGCAGGCTTGATGTGGTCGACTCGATGATGCCCATGCGCACGTCGGCTTCGATCAAGGACTCGGCGAGCAAGTCCATCAGATAGAGGACCTCGACGTCGTGGTCTCGTAGTGCCTGGGCGAACGCGTCGTGTTCCTCCTGAGCGCGGCCGACCCAGGGCACGCCATCGAACAACAGCGAGTCGTTGTTGCGCGGAGTCAGGCGCGCGAGCTCTGGCCCAGGGCGGTGCAACATGACCGTACGCAGCCGCCCGACTTCACTGTCTGCACCCAACGCCATTCCAACACCCTAGTGAACGGGGGTGGCTGGGCACGAAATGGCTACTGAGCAACCGAACTCACGCATTTCGCTGCGCACCCGGCGCAATTGCGCCTAGCGTCGAGCAAGGCGTTTTGACGCCGCATTCTCGAGGAGACTCCCATGTTCGCATTCCCCGCCCGCTCTCGTCTGCGTGCACTAGCTCTGGTCGTGGCGATGACTGCCATGGCACCGGCCCTCGTCGCGTCACCTGCCGAGGCCATCCTTCAGACGATCACCAACACGTCTCCGCCCACCGTCACCGTGGCTTCTGGCGCCATACCTGAGGTCGGCAGCTCGGTCACCGCCTCGCCCGGAACGTGGAATCCGTCATCGGGAGTCACGTTCTCCTACCAGTGGCTCGCAGACGGGTCTGACATCACGAACGCCACCACGACAAGCTTGCCGGTGACGTCTGCACTCCTCGGCAAGAAGCTCTCGGTTCGCGTGACGGGTACCGGATTCCTCGACACGCCGGGTACTGCCACGAGCGCGGAGACCGCGGCAGTTGAGAATCCCACCGTCCGCAACCTCACTCCCCCATCAATCAATGGCACACCAAAGCTGGGCAACATCCTCGGCGCGCGGACGGGCACGTGGACGCCCACCGGCGCTACGTACACCTATCAGTGGTTGGCGAATGGAGCGGCGATCGTGGGCGCCACAGGTTCGCAGTACCAGCTCACTCCGGCCGACGTCACCAAGAAGCTGTCGGTTCGGGTCACTGCGTCAAAGGTGGGCTATCAGCCGGGCACCAGCACGAGTGCGCTCACCGAAGCAATTCAGCCCGGCACGATCGTCAACACTTCGGTTCCTACGATCTACGGCACCCTCAAGGTGGGGAAGACCATCGGCGTGGACACCGGTTCATGGTCACCCTCGAGTGTCGATTGGACCTATCGGTGGTTCGCCGATGGAGTGCTGCTCCCCGGCGTGACGACCAAGACCTTTGTCCCGGACGCATCGTTGTACGGCAAGTCCCTCAAGGCTGAGGTCACCGGAGCCAAGCCCGGCTACACCTCGGCAGTTGCTGTGTCCGCGACATCAGCGCCGCTGGGATGCACGGTGGCGACACCGACCGGACTCGTGAGCGGTGGCGTGACCACGTCAAGGATCAGAGTCAACTGGACCAAGGCGTTCTGTGCGACCAAGTACGTCGTCAGCTACCGGTTGGCGAATGCCACGGTGAGGAAGAATGTCGTGGTGGGCGATGTCTCGACCCACTTGCTCACGGGGCTCCTCCGCGCGCGGTCGTACCGGATCTGGGTGGCAGCGATCAGTGCCGACGGAGTCCAGTCAGCATTCACGCCGAGCATCCTGGTCAAGACAGCCAGCTAGAAGCGTTAAGCGTGGCGTGGGGCGTTGGACATCGCTCGGCAACACGGCGGCCGTACGCTTGATGTGTGGACTGGAACGACTACGACGCAGCCTTGTTCGACCTCGACGGTGTGATCACGCCGACGGCCGACGTACACATGCGCGCATGGGCGCAGATGTTCGGTGAATTTCTCCTGAGCCGAGGCATCACCCAGCCGTACGTCGACATCGACTACTTCACCTACGTCGACGGCAAGCCGCGCTATGACGGCGTACGCAGCTTCCTCGAGTCGCGGGGTATCGAGCTGCCCGAGGGCAAGCCCACGGACGAGCCAACGGAAGAGACCGTCGCGGGCCTCGGCAATCGCAAGAACGCTGTGTTCGAGCAGATCCTCGAGGCCGAGGGCGTCGAGGCCTACCCGGGCTCTGTCAAGCTCGTACAGACGCTGGTCGATCGCGGGATCAAGGTCGCCATCGTGTCGAGCTCCCGCAATGCACCGGCGGTGCTCAGAGCCGCCGAGATGATCGACTACTTCCCCGTCATCGTCGACGGTCGCGTGGCAGCCGAGCGCTACCTCGCGGGCAAGCCCGCACCCGACACCTTCCTCGATGCAGCTCGCCAGCTCGACGTACCCAAGGAGCGCGCCGTCGTGCTCGAGGATGCGCTGTCCGGTGTCGCTGCCGGCCAGGCAGGCGCCTTCGGTCTGGTGATCGGTGTGAACCGTGGAGTTGGTGCAGACGCACTGCTCAAGAACGGTGCGGACATCGTCGTGGACGATCTCGGGGAGCTCCTGTGAGCGAGCGCAGCGAGCTCATCAAAGACGAAGGAATCATGCCGGCGCCTCCGTATCGTGGGTTTCAAACGGGGGTGACGGCATGAGCCCGAATCACGTCGCGCCGTCGCAGCACGAGTTCCTGGATCGGGCACGGTTCCCGGTCGACGAGTGGCGACTCGTCGAACGACACATCAACCCCGCTGACCTCGGCACCACCGAGACGCTGTTCTCGGTCGGCAACGGCTACCTCGGCATGCGCGGCAATGTCGACGAGGGCCGCGACTCCTTCTCGCACGGAACGTTCATCAACGGCTTCCACGAGACCTGGCAGATCCATCACGCCGAAGAAGCGTTCGGCTTCGCCAAGGTCGGCCAGACGATCGTCAACGCGCCGGACGCGAAGGTCATCCGGTTGTACGTCGACGACGAACCGCTGTTGCTGCCGATCGCCGATCTCGTCGAGTACGAACGTGACATCGATTTCCGTTCCGGCGTGATGTCGCGCTCGATCCTGTGGCGTACGCCCGGCGGCAAGCGGGTTCAGATCAAGTCGCGCCGCATGGTGTCGTTCACCCAGCGTCACCTTGCGGTGCTGACGTTCGAGGTCACGATGCTCGATGACTACGCGCCGGTCGCGATCTCGTCGCAGATCCTCAACCGTCAGGACGGCGAGGACGAGTACCACGTGCGGTCGATGGCGATGGGCGAAGGCGTCGATCCACGCAAGGCCAACGAGATGCGACACCGGGTGCTCGTGCCCGAGAGCAACTCGGGCAACCTCGCCGACGGCCGGGTGACGCTGGGCTACAAGTGCGCCGAGAGCGGTATGACCCTCGCCGTTGCTGCCGACCACCGGCTCGAGACCGCCAACACCTACTCCAAGCGCATCCAGACCGATGATGACCTGGCCAAGCTGACCTACCGGATCGACGCCGAGCCCGGTCAGCCGATCACACTGACCAAGCTGGTCAGCTATCACACGTCGCGTGGCGTCCCGTCCCGCGAGCTGCTCGACCGGTGCCGCCGCACGCTGGACCGTGCGCAGGATGAGGGGCTCGACAAGCAGTTCGCCGACCAGCGCGCGTACCTCGACGAGTTCTGGGCACGCTCAGACATCGAAGTGGCCGGTCAGCCCGACGTGCAGCAGGCGCTGCGTTGGAACCTCTTCCAGATCGCCCAAGCGTCGGCACGAGCCGAGGGCACCGGCATACCGGCCAAGGGTGTGACGGGCTCGGGTTACGGCGGACACTACTTCTGGGACACCGAGGTCTACGTCCTGCCGTTCCTCACGTACACAACGCCGCGGGCAGCCCGCAACGCGTTGCGCTTCCGCTACACGCTGCTCGACGCGGCTCGCAAACGTGCGAAGGAGCTGGCGCAGAAGGGTGCGCTGTTCCCGTGGCGCACGATCAACGGCGAGGAGGCCTCGGCCTACTACGCCGCCGGCACCGCGCAGTACCACATCGACGCCGACATCTCGTATGCGTTGAGCCAGTACCTCGCGGCCACCGGTGACCTCGATTTCCTGACCCGCGAAGGCATCGACATGCTCGTCGAGACGGCGCGTATGTGGGTCGATCTCGGCTTCTGGCGCAACGAAGAGGATGGCACGTTCCACATCCACGGAGTGACCGGTCCGGACGAGTACACGACGGTGGTCAACGACAACCTCTTCACCAACGTGATGGCGCGATTCAATCTGCGTCGTGCGGCGGAGGCCGTACGTGAGCTCGCGATCCGCGATGGTGTCGAGTACGACCAGGTCGTCTCCCGGCTCGAGCTTGAGGAGACCGAAATCGTCGCGTGGGAGCAAGCTGCCGCCGACATGGCGATCCCGTTCGACGAGCACATGGGCGTGCACCCGCAGGACGAGCACTTCCTCGAGCGTGAGGTGTGGGACCTCGAGAACACGCCGTTGGAGAAGCGACCGCTGCTGCTCAACTACCACCCGCTGGTGATCTACCGCTTCCAGGTGCTCAAGCAGGCCGACGTGGTGCTGGCTCTGTTCCTCCAGGGAGACGAGTTCACCGCAGAGGAAAAGCGCGCCGACTTCGAGTACTACGACCCGATCACGACGGGCGACTCGACGCTCTCGGCGGTCGTGCAGTCGATCATCGCGGCCGAGGTCGGCTATCACGATCTCGCGCTCCGCTACTTCATGTCAGCACTGTTCGTCGACCTTGCCGATCGCCACCAGAACACGTCCGACGGAGTCCACGTCGCCTCTACGGGTGGCGTCTGGAGCTCGTTGGTCGCTGGCTTCGGCGGGTTCCGCGACCACGGTGGGGTTTTCAGCATCGACCCGCGGCTGCCCGAGACATGGGAGTCGCTGGCCTATCGCATCACGTTGCTCGGCACCCGGGTCAAGGTGACCGTACGTGCCGACGAGCTCCAGCTCGAGGTCGAGGAAGGCAATCCCCCACGGACTTCGTCCGCGGGAGGTGCCCCCATATCCGCGACGCTGCGCGTACGTGGTGAGGATGTGACGGTCCTTCGTGGCGACCCGGTGACAGTGCCGCTCCACGGGCAGGGTCCGCGACTCAATGGTGAGCCGCCTCCTGTGCCCGGCCGCCGTCGTTCGGACGGCACGATCATCTCCGCGATCGTTCCCGGCACCTAGATAGCTCACTCGGGCGATTTTCGGCTGTTCCCGGGCGGAAATGCCGAGAAGGTGTAAGCATCGAAGATGTGTTCACCGTGACTTGGAAGACTGCCACCGGCGACAGCGGGGAGGTCGTGCTGGTCGGCGACGACAAGTGGACGTTCGGCCGTGCGGGTGGTGCCGAGGAGAACACAGTGACCTCCGACGATCCAGCGGTCAGTCGCACGGCCCTTGTGATCCGTGACAGCGGTCCCGGCCCCGTGGTGTTCCGTGGCCAGATCGACAACGGCGCGAAGGTCGCGCTGATCAGCGTCATCGGCTCGACGACCTGGCTCGACGAAGGCACGGCCGGCAATCTCACGGCTGAGGAGAACCGGGTCGAGTTCTCGATGGGTGACGAGGTGCTGATCACGGTCGACGTGACGTTCGACAATCGCGGCACGGTCATCGAACGCCGGCAAGCCGCCGAATAGATCCGAACTTCCTCGCTACTCAACCAGCGAGTGGGTGCGAATAGTGTGAGCCTGTGACTTTCATCGAGGGGCTCCCCAAGGCCGAGCTGCACGTCCACCATGTTGGATCCGCTTCACCGAGCACGGTCGCAGGTCTGGCCGAACGGTATGAGGGCGACACTCCCGTACCGGCCGATCCTGCGCTACTGGCCGACTACTTCACGTTCACCGACTTCGGGCACTTCATCGAGGTCTACCTCGCTGTTGTCGACTTGCTCCGCACGCCCGAGGACCTCTGGACGCTGACCCACGATGTCGCTCGAGACCTGGCAGCGCAGAACGTGCGATACGTCGAGCTGACCTGCACGCCGTACACGTCGATCGCGGTCGGCATCTCCGCCGAGGCCTACTGCGAAGCCCTGGAAGATGCGCGGCGCAAGGCCGAGGTCGACTTCGGAATCTCGATGCGCTGGATCTTCGACATCCCGGGTGAATCAGGTGTGCCTGCAGCGGACGTCACTCTCGATACCGCGCTGCGCCTTCGCCCCGATGGCCTCGTGGGATTCGGTCTCGGCGGGCCTGAGGTCGGTGTGCCGCGGCCCCAGTTCGCGCCGCATTTCGAGCAGGCGATTGCTGCCGGACTGCACTCTGTGCCGCATGCGGGCGAGTCGACCGGCCCCGAGACGATCTGGGACTCGATCAACCACCTGCACGCTGAGCGGATCGGCCACGGCATCGCCGCTGCACAGGACCCGGCTCTGATGGCATACCTCGCCGAGAACCACATCGCCCTCGAGGTCTCCCCCACGTCCAACGTGTGCACTCGCTCCGTACCTTCGCTCGCTGAGCATCCGTTGCCGACGCTGGTGGCGGCCGGCGTACCGGTGACGATCAACTCCGATGACCCGCCGATGTTCGGTACGACGCTCAACAAGGAATACGCGATCGCTGCGGACCTGCTGGGTCTGGATGATGCCGGAGTGGCCGACCTGGCGCGCGCCGCGGTACGCGCATCATTCGCCGATGACGCCATGAAGCGCGATCTCCTCGCCGAGATCGCCGCCTATGCGGCTAGTGCTGCGCTTGGATGAAGGCCGCGACGTTGTCGGCGATGGCAGGCGCCTGATCTTCTTGCAGGAAGTGTTTGCCCGGTAGCCGGACGATGGCGTCGAGCCCGGCGGCCTTGCGGGCTTGTTCGCCACGCTTGGCAAGCTTGAGAGCGGGGTCATCCACTCCCCACATGACCTGTACGGCGTGACGGCCGCTGCGCAGTACGTCGGTATACAGCTCAGACTTTTCGCGGCTCAGCTCGAAGCCGCGCATGATCTTGAGGAATGCCTTGGCGCCATCACCTCGTTTGAGCAGGTCAACGTACGCACCGAGTTCGTCCTTGCTGACTTTCGACATGTTGGCCACGCCCTGCATTCGCATGAGCTGGCGGAACAGTGGTTTGCTCAGGCTTCGGACGTATGCCTCGCCGAGGCCGCGGTGGGCGAACGGCTCCATGACCCATGGTCTGTGGAAGTTGTCGACTTCGACCAAAGTGTTGAGCACGGTGATCGAGGCAACTCGATCGGGGAGCGCGTTTGCCAGCTCGAATCCGACGGGTCCACCAATGTCGTGTACGACGAGGTGGAACGAGTCGAGGCCGAGCGCGTCCACGGCGGCTGCAGCGAAGCGGCCGAGGCCCGTCCAGGTGTAGTCAAAGTCCGTCGGCCGGTCCGCCAGACCGAGCCCGGGAAGGTCGAACGCGATGCCCCGTAGGCCGCGTGCCGCGAGTTCAGGCACGACCTTGCGATAGAGAAATGCTGACGCTGGTACACCGTGCATGCAGACGACCGCTTCGCCGCTGCCCTGGTCCAAAGCGAAGCTCTTGACGCCGCCGGCTTCGAAGTAGCGGCCGGATGACTCGTATGCAGCGATGACTGACTCGACGCTCATCGGTTCACTTTAGGGTGAAGCGCGCGCCTTGACGCATCCATAACCCCGTGGTTATCTATAACCAAGTAGTTATGGAGATGCAATGAATGACGATCAGCTTGACCTCGTGTTCGGCGCACTGGCCGACCGGACGCGCCGCGCCATCCTGGCCCGTCTCGCCCAGACCGACGTCAACGTGGGCGACCTCACTGCGCTGTTCACGATGTCCCAACCGGCGATCTCCAAGCACCTCAAGGTGCTCGAACACGCTGGGCTGATCTCGCGCAACCGGCAGGGCACGATGCGCCTGAGCCACCTCCAGGCCGAGCCGCTCAAGGACGCGACCGGATGGCTGGCGGACTACCGGACGTACTGGAGCGAGAGCTATGACCGGCTCGACGAGCTCTTCACGTCTCTGAACAAGACCGAACTCAACAAGACCGACAAGGAGTAGGACATGAACACGACAGACACCCTCACGATCACCGCAGTGCCGGGCACGCAGAACATCGAGATGACCCGCGAGTTCAACGCGACCCGCGAGCAACTCCTGCAGGCGCACACCGATCCCGAGCTCTACGCGAAGTGGGTCGGCCCGCACGGCTACGAGATCACGATCACCCAGTTCGAGCCGCACCACGGCGGTGGCTACGCATTTGAGCACCGCAACCCCGAAGGCAATGATTTCGCCTTCCGGGGCGTCTTCCACGGGGATCCGACGATCGATGGCTTCAGCCAGACGTTTGAATATCTCGGCGCGCCGGGCGAAGTGTTCTTCGAGACGTTCACGTTCGAGGACCTCGGCGGCGGTCGGTCGCTGCTTCACGCAGTGTCGACCGCACCGAGCGTCGCCGTACGCGATGCCATGGCCGAGTCCATGGAGAGCGGCGTACGCGATGGCTACGAGAAGCTCGACGAGCTCCTCGCGTCAAGCTGAGCGTCAGAACTGAGCGGGTGCGAGAGCGACCGGGACGCGTATGAGCAGCACTCCCGGCTGCACTTCGGCGGTGATCTCGAGGCCTTCGCCCACGGGGTCACCGTCGAGCTGCATCGGCATCGGCTTCTCGGCGCGGATGACGACCTTGCGGCCCTTGAGCCTGCCCAGCTGCTCGTTGGTGCGGCGTCCACGGCCAATCACCCGAACGATGATGGCGAACCAGCCGATGAACCGCTTGGGGGCAATCACGACGACATCGAGGAGGCCGTCGTCGATCTGCGCATCGGGGAGCAGCGGAATGCCCCCTTGCAGGAAGCCGACGTTGCCGATCACGACCGTGCGGGCCTTGAACTTCTGGAACTCGCCCTCGTCGATGGAGATCTGCACCTTCATCGCGGGAAAGCGTGCGGCCTTCACGCCGGAGACGAAGTATGCGAGCCAGCCGACCTTCTCCTTCAGCTGGTCGTCGACGCCGTTCATGATCATGGCATCCATGCCGAGCCCGGCCATCACCAGGAAGCAGGTGTCGGTGCCGGAGTCCGTTGTGTAAGTGCCGAGGTCGATCGCGCGGTCCTGACCGCTGAAGGCGACATCGAGTGCATCGCGGGTGTTGAGCGGGATGCCGAGATTTCGGGCCAGCAGGTTGCCGGTGCCATGAGGCAGGATGCCGACGGCTACGCCCGTACGAGCGACCTCCTCGCACACCGCGCGTACCGTGCCGTCGCCGCCAGCGGCGAGGATCAGATCGACCTCGGCTTCGAGTGCGGCCAGCGCCTGGCCGTAGCCGGGATCCTCGATCGTGGTCTCGAACCAGAGCGGCTCGCTCCAGCCGTCACGCGTGGCGACCGTGCGTACGCGCTCCTTGAAGTCCTCGACGTCGGCGATCTTGGAGGGGTTGAGGATGACGGCGACCCGCTTGCGGCCCGAACCCGTCAGCACGGCGAGCTCGTGAGGCAGTCGCGTCGCGTTGGTGACCAACAGCAACCAGAGCCCGAGCGTGACGGCGATCCCGAAGCTGAAGCCGGCGATGACGTCGCTGAGGAAATGAACGCCCAGGAAGATTCGGCTCGCACCGACGCCCAGGCCGAGCAGCACGAGAACAGCGATCATGATGCGTCGTCGCCAACCGCGGCCGGTGATGACGATCGCGACGAGCACGGCGATCGTGAAGAACATCGCCGACCCGGCGGAGTGACCGCTGGGGAACGAGAACCCACCGATCTCGTGCAGCGGGTTGTCGTGGATTGGGCGCTCGCGCCGGAAGATCAGCTTGAGGAGCGCATTGCCACCGATCGCGACGATGCCGCTGACCGCGATCCAGAGGGCGACCCGCTGCTCACGGCGATACACCGCGTACGCCGCTCCAGCCGCAAGTGCGATGCCGCACCACAGGTTGCCGAAGATGAGGGCGACCGCGTCAAGGAAGGCGACGAAACCCGGGCGGGCCTCGCTGAAGTCGTACGCGGCATTGCCGACGTTGTCATCGATCGACTGGAGCGCATCGAGGCCGGTGGAGACGAACAGCGCGAGGAGAACGAAGACCACGGTCAGCCCGGCAATCACGCGCGTGAGTGCACCGGCGCGACTGGGCTCGGCACGACGCAGGTCGAACGACACGGCTCCTCGCTTCTTCCGGGCTGATCAGAGTCGCCCCAGCGTATATGGAGCGCGGAGTCGCCTCGAAGCGGCAGATAGGCTGGAGCCGTGATTGACCCCCGAATTCTGCGAGAAGACCCTGACGCCGTACGTGCAGCTCAACGCCGTCGTGGTGAGTCCGTCGACATCGTCGACGAGCTCATTGCCGCTGACGAGCAGCGCCGGTCGTCGATCGCGACGTTCGAGGCCGTACGCGGTGAGCAGAAGAATCTCGGCAAGCTGATCCCCGAGGCACAGGGCGACGAGAAGACTGAGCTGCTTGCCCGTACCAAGGAGCTGAGCCAGCAGGTCAAGGACGCCGAGGCCGCGCAGACGCAGGCCGCGGACACGTTCGACCAGCTGATGAAGCAGCTGCCCAACCTCGCCTCGGTCGATGCGCCTGAAGGTGGCGAGGATGACTTCGTCGTGCTTGACACCGTTGGTACTCCGCGCGACTTCGCTGCGGAGGGCTTCGAGCCGCGCGACCATCTTGAGCTCGGCACGATGCTCGGAGCGATCGACACCGAGCGCGGTGCGAAGGTCAGCGGTGCACGGTTCTACTACCTGACTGGCGTCGGAGCGCAGCTTGAGCTCGCGCTGACGCAGGTCGCCATGAGCAAGGCCGCTGCCTGGGGGTTCACGCCCATGATCCCGCCCGCGCTGGTCAAGCCACGCGCGATGGAGGGCACTGGCTTCCTCGGCCAAGCCGCCGATGACGTCTACTACCTCGAGAAGGACGACCTCTACCTCGTCGGCACGTCGGAGGTGCCGCTCGCGGCCTATCACTCCGACGAGATTCTGGAGGCCGGACAGCTGCCCCAGCGCTACGCCGCGTTCAGCCCTTGCTACCGGCGCGAGGCCGGCTCGTACGGCAAGGACACTCGCGGCATCTTCCGCGTGCACTGGTTCGACAAGGTCGAGATGTTTGTCTACACGACGCTCGACCAAGCGGCCGCCGAGCACGAGCGCCTGCTCGGTTGGGAGCGCGACTGGCTCGACGCCCTCGAGCTGCCCTATCGCGTCATCGACGTCGCCTCAGGCGACCTCGGGCTCTCGGCCATCCGCAAGTTCGACTGCGAGGCGTGGATCCCGACGCAGGGGAAATACCGCGAGGTCTCGTCTGCCTCCAACTGCACCGAGTTCCAGAGCCGCCGACTCGACATCCGCGTACGCGGGGACGAAGGCACTGCTCCGGCGGCAACGCTCAACGGCACGCTGTGCGCCATGACCCGCACGATCATCGCGCTGCTCGAGAATGGTCAGCAGGCTGACGGATCCGTACGCCTTCCCGCCGTCCTGCACCCCTTCCTGGGTGAGGTCCTGAGGCCTCTGTCGTGAGCTGGCGCCCGAAGCTGGTTGCTCTCGACGTCGATGGAACGCTCGTCGATGGCGAGAACGTGATGACACCGGCGGTCCGCGAGTCCGTGCTCGCCATTCGCGACGCAGGTATCGAGACCGTCATCACGACCGGACGAGCGATCCCGGGCGTGCTCAACACCGCGGCCCTGGTCGGTTTCGACGATGCCTACGCGATCGCCAGCAACGGAGCGATCGTGTTCACGTACAACCCGGTCGAGATCCTCAACCTGGTCACGTTTGACGCGAGCGAAGCCGTACGACGGGTGCTCGAGCATGTGCCCGACGCGCTGGTCGCGGTCGAGGACATCGGGGTGGGCTACCGGCTCAACAAGCCGTTCCCGTCCGGAGAGATCAACGGCAAGATGACGGTCGAGCCGGTCGAGTCGCTGATCTCCGAGCCGGTGACGCGCGTCGTCATACGCTCGCCTGAGCACAGCCAGAAGGAGTTCGCGACCCTGGTCGAGGACCTCGGGCTCTCCGACACCAACTACTACATCGGCTACACGGCCTGGCTCGACCTCGCGCCAGAAGGTGTCAGCAAGGCGTCCGGACTGACCTTCCTGTGCGACCGCCTGGGCATTGATGCTGCCGACGTGCTGGCTGTCGGCGACGGCAACAATGACGTCGAGATGGTGAAGTGGGCGGGCCGAGGCGTGGCTATGGGCAACGGACCCGCGTCTCTGCTTGCCGTTGCCGACCACGTCACCGGCACGGTCGAAGAAGACGGCCTGGTGGCCGAGCTCCAGCGCTACCTCTGACGCTCAGGCGACTTGGCTGGACTCAAGTCCGTCGAAGCAGTCCAGCACGTCGTCGATCGTCGGCAGCGACGGAACGCTGGCCAGACCTGAGGCAGCATCCTTCTTCATCTCGCGGGCACGTCGCATGTGCCGCTTGATGGTCGACGTCGAGCAGTCGAGTCGCTCAGCCAGCTGACCGCAGGTGTCCTTGGGGTAGGCGTGCCGCATCGACATCACGGCATCGTGACTCAGCGGTCCGCTGCCCACCCGTGCCCCACCGAAGGGGAACGCAGGCTGCGCGACTTGGATGCCGAGCTCTGCCCGCATCCGCTGCCGATCGGTCTCGCTCGTGCAGGCGACAAAACCGGACACGTCGACCTCGACGACTGCTCGATAGAGGCAGTCGACCATCAGTGGACATCCGGCGCACTTGCGGTGCACGGCTGCTCGCTTGGCCGTCAGCTGTGCCCACTCGGCAGCAGACACTTCATGTCGCGCCGGCGGGTTGTGCAGGTTCTCGTCGTGGAATACCTCCGGCTCGAAAATGCACGGAGGCGTCGTCGTTTCGTCAACGATGGTCATGGGCTCCCTCTTCCCATCGACTGACGCCCGCTGTTTCTCCCTCAGACGGCGCCAGCTCACATCTAACCCCAAGTCTAGAGGTACATTCCGCCAGACGTGTGATCTGAGTCCGTTGTAGCCGAATCGTCACCTTTGGTGTCGTTTGGACCCGGTAGTGCCAAACGCATGTTTTGGAATTGCGCCTGGGCTTGCACCTGCTGGGCATACAGGGCGGCTTGGATGCCGTGGAAGAGCCCTTCGAGCCAGCCGACCAGCTGGGCCTGAGCGATCCGGAGCTCCCCTTCGGACGGCGTCTCGTCGTTGAAGGGCAGGCTCAGGCGCTCGAGCTCGTCGACCAGCTCAGGCGCGAGTCCGTCCTCGAGCTCCTTGATCGACTGCAGGTGGATGTCGCGAAGACGTACGCGGCTGGCCTCGTCGAGCGGTGCCGCCTTCACCTCGTCGAGAAGCTGGCGAATCATCCCGCCGATCCGCATGACCTTGGCGGGTTGGGCGACCAGGTCTGAGAGCGAGGTTTCAGATGTGGTCGCCGGAACCGGCTGTCCGTCTGGGCCGATGATCTCTGGCTGCTCTTCAGTCATGCGTTCACCCTAAATGGTGAGCAGAACCTTGCCGGTGTGGGAGGAGTCCTCCAGGACCTGGTGCGCGGCACGCACCTCTTCGAGCGGATAGGTCGCGTGGATGATTGGCCGTACGGTGCCGTCCGCGACCAGTGGCCACACCTGCGCCACCATCGCGGAGACGATCGCAGCTTTCTCGGCCGTCGGTCGTGCGCGCAGGGCGGTTGCCATGACCGCGGCACGCTTGGTCAGGAGCGCACCGATGTCGAGCTCGCCGCGGAGCCCGCCCTGCAGTCCGATGATCACGAGCCGACCTGCAGTCGACAGCACCGAGATGTTTGCGGCGAGGTACTTCGCGCCGATGATGTCGAGGATGACGTCAGCGGTGACGCCCTGCTCCTTGAGCGTCTCGGCGAAGTCCTGCTCGCGGTAGTTGATGACGAGGTCTGCACCCAGCTCACGACAGAATGCCGCCTTCTCCTCAGAGCCGACCGTCACGGCGACGCGGGCACCGAAGGCCTTGCCGAGCTGGATGGCCATGGTGCCGATCCCGCTGCCTCCACCGTGGGCGAGCAGTGTCTCGCCGTTCTCGAGCTTGCCCATCATGAACACGTTCGACCAGACGGTGCAGGCGACTTCCATCAGTCCGGCAGCGTCGAGCAGCGAGACGCCACGAGGCACGACTGCGACCTGTCCAGCAGGTACGGCGACGTACTCGGCGTACCCGCCACCGCTGAGCAGCGCGCACACCTGCGTACCGGGCGGGAGATCGGTGACGCCCTCACCGACTGCGGCGATGGAGCCCGAGCACTCGAGCCCGAGCACTGGCGTGGCTCCCTGCGGCGGGTCGTACAGGCCGCGGCGCTGCATGAGATCGGCGCGGTTGACCCCCGCTGCAGTGACTTCGATCAGGACCTCGCCGGGACCTGGTTCGGGCACGGGAAGGTCGACCACCTCGAGGGAGTCGACATCGCCTGGCTGGGAGACCACTACGGCACGCATGCTCGTACGCTACTCACCCGTTCCGCTGGGCAGTCAGGCTGCACCTGCCAAGATTGCTCCTATGCGTGTCGCACTGGTCCAGCTCGTATCGGCGACGGACTCTGCGACCAACCGCACTGAGATTGCAGGCAAGCTGGCCGCACTCACCGAATCGGACGCCCTCGACCTGGTCGTACTGCCCGAGGGAGCGATGCATGACTTCGGCGCACCGGACCTCGATCTGGGGCCCGTTGCCGAGACCCTCGATGGACCGTTCGTACAGCTGCTGACGACCGAGGCGCAGCGACTGCAGACGACGTTCATTGCCGGCATGTTCGAGCAGACCGACGGCTTGCCATACAACACCTTGGTGGTCGTGGATGCCGGTGGTCTGCGGGCGACGTATCGGAAGATCCACCTGTACGACTCGTTCGGGTACCGCGAGTCCGCGCGGCTCTCTGCCGGCGCGATCGAGCCTGTTGTCGTGGAGATCGCGGGGCGACCTGTCGGCTTGATGACGTGTTACGACCTGCGCTTCCCTGAGCATGCGCGGGCACTCGTCGACGCCGGTGCCGAGCTGCTCGTCATTCCGGCGGCGTGGGTTGCAGGCGAGCACAAGCTGCACCACTGGCGGACCCTGCTGGCTGCGCGTGCGATCGAGAACACCGTGCACGTTGTCGCGGCCGCGCAGGGCGGGGACCGCTACACCGGGCACTCCGCAGCGATCGATCCTTGGGGCTCTATCGTTGTCGAGGCCTCGGATGCCCCAGCGATCCTGCAAGCGGTTCTCGAGGCCAACGACGTGGCGCATGCGCGCGAGGTCAACCCATCGCTTGCCAACCGAAGGATCGAGTCATGAGCCGTACGCCGAAGGGTGGGCGACGCAAGCTGGACTCGTCGGTTCCCCCCGCGTACGACGTGCCGACCCGCGAGCCTCGAATCGAGTCACCGCGGACAGTTCGATTGATCATGGGGTTGGTGTTCCTTGCCTGGGTCGTCGGCACGGTTGGAGCTGGCACTGCAGTTGTCGCCGTCGACGGCCCAACGTGGGTCGAGCGGCCGTCGGCGGCGCTGCTGATGGTTGTCTTCACGATCGGGCTGACGCACCGAGGCGGCGGGTTCATGCGCATCTGGCTGCCCCTCGCGACGCTGCTCGGCTTGCTGGCCGTGGTCCTGGAGACCAACATGCTGCTCGCGGCTGCGGCCGCAGTCACGGCTGTCCTTGCGGCGGTGTGGGCGGTTCTGGTCACGCGTCCGGCTCGGACGGTGATCACGACCACGCGCGAATACCTGGTCACGCTGGTGGTGGCACTGAGCGGAACCCTCGCGGTCGCGGCCTGGAATGCGCCGGTCAACTACCAGCGCTTCAACCTCGCAGTGCTGATCGTCGCGCTGGGTCTCGCAATCTCGCTGGTATGGAATCTCGGCGCCGGTCTGCACGGCCTGGGCCGACAGCATTTCCTGATCCTGGCTGGCATCGCCGCAGTCGTGGTGCTGGTGCTCGTCTACAGCAGCTTCGTCCGCAGCAACGGATCGCAAGCGCTCGTACGGGCGATCGACGAAGCCGTGGTCTGGATGCGCCTGAACATTGACGGCGTGCCCAGGCCGGTCGAGGTGTTCGTGGGCTTCCCGGCACTGATCGTCGGCGTCTCCCTGCGGTCCAGACGTCGCGAGGGGTGGTGGGTGCAGGTGTTCGCGGTGATCGGCACGGGAGTGCTGGCGACGTCTTTGGTCACGCCCGGAGCGTTCCCCACGTACATTGGCTATTCGACGCTGTACTCGGCGATTCTAGGTCTGGTCGTGGGTCTCGTGATCCGCTATTTCGTGATGCAGGAACGGTCCGCGCGAGCGGCCAGAGCGATCGAGGACATCGTACGAGTGGAGCCACCTCGCTTCGCTCCACTCAAGTAGTGCGACAATTTATCCCGGCGCAGCACCTTGGTGCTGCCACCCAGGAGGGGTGCCGGAGCGGCCGATCGGAAGCGCCTTGAAAGCGCTCGCTGGCAGCAATGTCAGCCGCGGGTTCGAATCCCGCCCCCTCTGCTCTATGAACTACCGTCTCGATCGTCGCTTCGTCCTGCGCTCCCTCGGCATCAATGTGATGACGCTCGGGACGTTCACGGTTGGCGCATTCCTGCTGCCCAGCGCCTGGTCGTGGGTGTTCGCGGGGCTTGCTGTCCTGCTTCTGATCAACGCCGTGACGATGGCGGTCTGGCCCCCGGTTGTCGTCCGCACCGACGATGAGAATGTGCGCGTTGGCGGGCGACTGACGGTCCGGCGGATCACGCTGCCGTGGTCCGAGGTCGGGGGCGTTGACCACGCGGATGGTCGGCTCTACTTCACCCGTGGAGACGAGACGATCCTGAGCTTCCCGCTCGCGTATGTCGGCCCGCGCGGTGAGGAACTCGTCCGCGACATCTACGACCGACTCAACACCGCCAACGGCTACACCCGCTTCAACTGACCTCGGTGGTTGAGTAGGAGGCCGCCCGCTGGGGGTACCTCCCACGAGTGCAGCGAGTAGGGGGCCCGACGTATCGAAACCTCGTGAGACATCAGGCTTGAGCGAGCCCTTCGGGTTGATGCGGCGGAACGAGCCTTTCGGCTCACTTGGCGGAGCGAGCTCCGCATCTGGTTGCCCTGCTGAATGACCAGCAAAGGAGCAAGGTCGGTTGCCCGATCCTTGCTCCTTGCCTTTACGGCGGAGGTGGCGAGATTTGAACTCGCGAGAGGTTTAAACCTCAACCCGCTTAGCAGGCGGGCGCACTAGGCCACTATGCGACACCTCCCCGCTGCCCGTCGAAACAGGCAACCGGAACAGGATACCGACCGCAGGGCGTCCCCGACGAATCGGGACCGTTAGGTCCAGGCCAGCAGGACTGCTCCGGCGCCGACCAGGACGACACCGATCCACTGCTTGGGCTGAAGGTGCTCTCCGAGCAAGGTGACACCGAAGATCGCGACGAGGACCACGCTGAGCTTGTCGACCGGTGCCACCAACGAAGCGGGTCCAAGCTTGAGCGCCCGGAAGTAGCAGATCCACGAGGCCCCGGTCGCCAGCCCCGAAAGGATCAGGAACACCCAGGTCTTGGTCGTGAGCGGTCCCGGCGAATGGAACTTGCCGAGCAACATGAGGATGAAGCCGAGGGTCACGAGGATGACGATCGTACGAATGAAGGTCGCTACGTCGGAGTCGACGTCCTTCACGCCGACCTTCGCGAAGATCGCTGTCAGTGCCGCGAAGAAGGCCGAGAGGCCAGCCCAGAAGGGCCAGGACTGAATCAGCGTCGAATCCATTGGATCCCCTCGTTTCTCGACGGTGTGCGATTCGATCCGTCAGGATTCAGCCTATGCGTGTTAGTCACCTGAACTGCGGAACGATGAACCCACCGACGATGTCGCCCATCGTCTGCCATGTGCTGTTGTGCGAGACCGATGACGGTTTGGTGCTGGTCGACAGTGGCCTGGGCCGAGAGGACTTCGCCCACCCGAAACGGATGGGACCGGGACGCTTCCTGACGCGTCCCGCGCGAAAGGATGCCGAGACGGCCGTTGCACAGGTCGAGGCACGAGGTCACGGCGCCTCCGACGTCACGCACATCGTGCTGACCCACATGGACTTCGACCACATTGGTGGAGCCGCGGACTTCCCTGACGCTGTCGTACATACGACAGCCGACGAGTACGACTGGGCGGTTGCCAATCCTGACTTCGCATCAAAGCAGCGCTACTCGCAGAAGCAGTGGGCGTACGGGCCGCGGTTCGAGCAGCACGCGGGACCTGGCGATGCGTGGAAGTTTGGCCTGACCGGTATCGAGGTCCTGCCCGGGATCACCTACGTGCCAATGCCGGGACACACCAAGGGTCACGCGGCAGTCGCTGTCGAGCCCGATGGAGGTGGGGTCCTGTTCCACGCGGGTGATGCAGTCTTCGACGCGAGCTCGTACACGCCGACCTCGCCGGCCGGCAGTCCGTTGGGCAAGATCGGGATGCTCCGTACCTTCGAGAAGGTCATGGCGCAGGACGGCAAGAAGCTCGCCGACAACCACGCGACGCTCTCACGTCTCGATGGTGAAGAAGGCGTGACTGTGTTCAACGCCCACGACAAGCGCATCTTCGACGACCTGGCTGGCTGAGAGACGTGGGACTCGACTGGTGGGTGCGGGAGAAGGACACCGGAAAGCCGGTGATCTTCCAGTTCCCCAATCCAGCGCTCTGGGTGTTCATAGCCGCGACCGCGCTGCGCTGGAGCCCGTACGACGAGGTCGACACCGAGCTGCGTTGGATCGGCTCGGGAGCGCTGATCGTCTGGGGGCTCGATGAGCTCGTACGCGGCGACGCTCCGTACCGTCGAGTACTCGGAGCGATCGTTCTTGGCTGGCAGATCGCCAACCTGCTGACCTGAGCGCAGAAACGAAAAGTGCCCCGGACCGAGGTCCGGGGCACTCGTTCGTCTTGATCAGGCTTCGAGGCGAGCCTTCAGGCCATCGAGCTCGGTCCAGAGCACGGCCGGCAGGGTGTCGCCGAACTGCTCGAACCACTCGTTGATCTGCGGGATCTCTGCCTTCCACTCGTCGACGTCGACGCGAAGCGCCTCCTCGAGCTGAGCGGTGCTGACATCAAGTCCGTCGGTGTCGATCGACGAGGCCGGCGGCACGAGGCCGATCGGCGTCTCGTGGGCCTCAACCTTGCCCTCGACGCGGTCGATGACGTACTTCAGGATGCGGCTGTTCTCGCCGAAGCCGGGCCACAGGAAGCCACCGTCTTCGTCGCGGCGGAACCAGTTGACGTAGAAGACCTTGGGGAACTTCGACTCGTCGTTGTTCTTGGCCATGTTGATCCAGTGACCGAAGTAGTCGCCAGCGTCGTAGCCGATGAACGGCAGCATGGCCATCGGGTCGCGGCGGACAACGCCGACGGCGCCGGTCGCTGCGGCGGTGGTCTCCGAGGAGAGTGTCGCGCCCATGAACGTTCCGTGGGTCCAGTCGCGGGCCTCGGTGACGAGGGGGATCGTCGTCTTGCGGCGGCCACCGAACAGGATCGCGTCGAGCGGGACGCCGTTCGGGTCGTCGTACTCGTCAGCCAGGATCGGGCACTGCTTGATCGGCGTGCAGAAGCGGCTGTTGGCGTGGCTCGAGAGCTCCTCAGAGCCCGCTGCCCAGTCGTTGCCCTTCCAGTCGGTCAGGTGAGCCGGCGGCTCGTCCGTCATGCCCTCCCACCAGATGTCGCCGTCGCTGGTCAGAGCAACGTTGGTGAACACCGAGTTGCCCTGCTCGATCGTGCGCATGGCATTGGCGTTGGTGTCCCAGCCGGTGCCCGGCGCAACACCGAACAGACCGAACTCGGGGTTGACGGCGTAGAGGCGGCCATCGGCACCGACCCGTATCCAGGCGATGTCGTCGCCGATCGTCTCGACCTTCCAGCCCGGGATGGTGGGCTCGACCATCGCGAGGTTGGTCTTGCCACACGCGCTCGGGAAGCCGGCGGCGATGTACTTGACGACGCCTTCGGGGTTCGTGAGCTTCAGGATCAGCATGTGCTCGGCCATCCAGCCGTTGTCACGACCCATCACCGAGGCGATGCGGAGCGCGTAGCACTTCTTGCCGAGGAGGGCGTTTCCGCCGTACGACGAGCCGAACGACCAGATCATGCGCTCTTCAGGGAACTGCACGATGTACTTGGTGTCGTTGCACGGCCACTTGACGTCGGCCTGGCCCTCGGCCAGTGGAGCACCGAACGAGTGGAGAGCGGGGACGTAGTCGGCCTCGGTCTCCTCGATCTTGTTGAGGACGTCCTTGCCGATGCGAGCCATGACGGTCATCGAGGCGACGACGTACGCGGAGTCGGTGATCTCGATGCCGAACATCGGATTGTCGGACTCGAGGTGACCCATGACGAACGGGATGACGTACATCGTGCGGCCCTGCATGCAGCCGTCGTAGAGGTCCGTCATGATCTTCTTCATCTCGTCAGGCGACATCCAGTTGTTCGTGGGCCCGGCGTCCTTCTCGTCGACGGAGCAGATGTAGGTGCGGTCCTCGACGCGTGCAACGTCGTTGGGATCCGATGCGCAGTAGAAGGAGTTGGGCTTCTTCTCGGCGTTGAGACGCTTGAAGGTGCCAGCCTCGACGAGCTTGTCGGTGATGGAGACCCACTCTTCGGGCGATCCCTCGCACCAGTAGATCTCAGAAGGCTTGGTGAGGGCGGCTACTTCGTCGACCCAGCTCTGGAGCTTGGCGTAGGTCGAGCGGTAAGTAGTGGTCGTGTCTAAAGACATGTGTGAACTTTTCCTTCTCGCGCATCGCGAACCAAGCCCCAACATCAAAGGGATGGTGATTCGCACTTCCCGGGAACGAAGCCAGGGATAGCTGATGTGTGATTTTCCGTCTCCGACGGGCGAAGACGATCAACTGACTCTACGCCGGGGAGGTAATCAAGGCCCAGTGCGAGACGGGTGAAGATAGTCACATCTGTGGGCCGCCGCGGCAGCTGGTCTCCAGCCGAACCGACCGGATTTTCGCTCGGCTCGGGGCCACGCTAGAATCAGCGAGGCCCTTCGGGGCAAGCGCCCGTAGCTCAACGGATAGAGCATCTGACTACGGATCAGAAGGTTAGGGGTTCGAATCCCTTCGGGCGCGCAACACCCACCCCGCATCCGACAGCTTCCGGCAGTGGGCAAGCGCATGCGAACGCCGACTCTGGCGCCGGCGCCGAGGTTGCGCCATCGTTGGGCAATGAAAAGCACCGACTACCTGGTCGTGGGAGCTGGCACCAGCGGTCTCGCGTTCGTGGACACCCTGGTCGCGGAGTCTGATGTCGACGTCGTGATCGTGGACCGCCGAGCGTCACCCGGAGGGCACTGGGCTGATGTCTATCCATTTGTCCGGCTGCACTCGCCCTCGGCCTACTACGGCGTCAACTCCCTTCGCCTAGGGCACGACCAGATCGATGCCGATGGACCCAACGCCGGGTTGTACGAGCGCGCGACAGCGGTGGAGATCCAGGATTACTTCAAGACCGTGGTCGACCAGCTCGAGGCCACCGGGCGAGTTCGCGTGCTGCTCGGACATGAGCACGTCGGAACCGAGGGTGAGACCGAGATCGTGCGCGAGCTGTCCACCGGGCGGACGCACGAAATCCCCGTACGCCGCCGCATCGTCGATGCGCGCTACCTCGAGGCCTCCATCCCCGCGACCCACACGCCCTCGTTCGACGTTGCCGACGACGCCTCGTTCGTGCCCGTGCATCGGCTTCCAGATGACGCACAGTCAGCGACGTCGTACACCGTGCTGGGAGCCGGCAAGACCGCTGTGGATGCGTGCCTGTGGTTGCTGGAGAACGGTGTCGACGAGGACAGGATCAGGTGGGTGCGTCCACGCGATGCCTGGTTTCACGACCGGGAGCGATTCCAGCCTGACGATCTCGTGGTCGATGCCCTCGATGGCTTCGCCACAGACGCCCGCGTGGGGGCCACCGCGTCAGACCTCGAGCAAATGGTGGAAGGCCTGGATGAGGCAGGACGCATCGTCAGGATCGATCCCTCCGCACCCGCGTCGATGTACCGCGGCGGCATGCTGAGCGCCTACGAGATCGACCGCGTGAGGCAGGTCGAGGACGTGGTCCGCCTGGGCCGAGTGCGACGGATCGAGCGTGAACGCCTGGTTCTGGAGGAGGGGGAGCTGCCGACCCGTGGGTCACTACACATCGATGCGACCGCGGCGGGCCTGCGCCTCGTTCCCGCAGAGCCAATCTTTTCACCTCGTCGGATGACGTTGCAGCAGGTTCGGCACAAGACACCGTCGTTCAACGCGGCGCTGCTCGGATTTGTCGAAGCGCATCGCGCCGACGACGAGGACAAGAACCGGATCTGTCCGCCGAACCCGTACACGACCGACATCAAGGATTGGGCCCGAACGGTCGCCCGCACGTGGAGGACCGAAGGGGGTTGGCGCGGTGAGCCGGACCTGCAGGCGTGGGTCGCAAGCTCCCGGCTCAACCTGATGCGTGCGTTGCCAGCGCATCTGGAGGAGCCTCGTGCGCTGGCGGCTCTCGGCGTCTACGCCGAACACGTGGCCGACGCGATCGTCAACCTCGAACAACTTGCAGCGGCCGATCCGGCTGCTTAGGGCTACTCAGGAGCCTTCTCAGCCGGAGGCGCCTTCTTCGCAAGATCGGCCTTCGTTGCTGTGGGAGCCTTCTTCGCGGGGGCCTTTTTGGCAGGAGCCGCCTTTTTGGCAGCAGGCGCAGCGCCGGCCGCAGGCGTGGCGGGAGCTGTCCCCGCCGACATCGGAGGCACGGGTGACGGCTTCGCCGGTGTGGTGGGTGCCGGGCGGGGCTGTGTGTACGACGGCGTAGGCGTGTTGCCGGCGACTCGGCGTGCGGCGGCAAACGCTGCCGCGCCAGCACCGGTCACGAGACCGAGCAGTGCGACCTTCTTGACCTTGCCGCGCTTCTTCTTGGGCTTGGCCGCCTCGGGGATGCGGTCAGCGACGCTGTCTGGGATCTTCTCGAACAGCTCGTCGCGCAGGTCAAGCAGCTGCTTCTTGTCGGGAACCATGGCCAGCAGCTCCTCGCGATCAGGCAGCCGGTCCTTCAGGTCATCGCGCCGGCCCTTGAGCTCTTCGCGGTCGGGCAGGCGGTCCTTCACCTGGTCACGGAGGCCTGGAGCGCGGTCGACGAGGTCCTTCGCCTGATCGGCGAGGTCGTCGATCTGTGCTTCGATCTTGTCGCGGATGCTCTTCTTGAACTTCATGTGCTCTCCTCGTGATCGGTGCCCGTAGCCCCATCGTCGCAGGCCTGGGGTGGTCATTCCAGCCGTACGTCAGCCGGGTCTTTGTCCGTACGTACCCCACGCCAGCTCGGATGACGCAGATTTCCGGTGTGCGTCCACTCGCCGAACTGCACTTCGCCGACAATCTTGGGCGTCACCCACCGTGCATCGCGCTCGACATCACGGGGCACATCGACGTATGGGCTGGTCTTTCGTTCCAGCGGAGTCTACGTCTTGAGCAGGTCCGCCAGCGTCCGTTGGGTGAACCCTGTGCCCACCTTCCCGACGTACTGCAGCCCGTCGTCCCCGGGTATGCCGAGCAGCAGCGATCCGATGGTCCCGCCGCGCGATCCCTTGCCCGGCTTCCACCCGCCGATGACGACCTCTTGCATGCGCTGGTGCTTGATCTTGATCCATGACGACGATCGCTTCTCACCGACGTACCGGCTCTCGCGTCGCTTGGCGATCACGCCTTCGAGCCCGAGCATCTTGCTCGACGCGATGGCCTTGGCGAGCGTGCCCTCGTATGCCGGCGGCACCAGGATTGTGTGCCCGTCGTCGACATCGAGCTTGGCCAGAGCCGCCCGCCGATCCACGTAGTGGTCGTTGCGCATGCCCTGTCCATCAACCGTGAGCACGTCGAAAACCATGTACGTGGCCTCCACCCGCGCGGCTGCTGCCGCGACCTCGGCGGGCTTGGTGAGCCCCATGCGTTGCTGCAGGAGGCCGAAGTCAGGAGCGCCAGCATCGTTGAGGGCGACGATCTCCCCGTCGAGGATCGTGTCGTCGAGCTCGAGCTCGGTCAGTGCCTCGACGACTTCCGGGTACCCAGCGGTCACGTCATTGCCTTTGCGGGTGAACAACCCGACCTCGGTGCCGTCGACCACGGCGATCGCCCGGATGCCGTCCCATTTCATCTCGAAGGCCCAGTCGGACTCATCCTCGAGGTCACCCGGCGTACCGAGAGTTGCGAGCATCGGGGAGACGAACTTCTTGGAAAGGCTGTTTTGACTGGGGGCACCTCCCGCGCCGCTCTTGCGCGGGGGATTTCGGGCCTGACTTGGGGGACTCTTCGCGGACGGCTTGGCCTTGTCCTGCATGAGGTGGATCAGCCAGTTCTTGTCTGTCTTGATCAGCGCGTACTTCGGGGTGCCTTCGAGCTCGCCTTTGGTGCCAGTCAGCGTCACGATGACCTCGTCGTCACGCCACTTCTCGAGCTCGTACGTGCCGGCATCCCAGATCCAGGACTTGCCGGCGCCGTACTCGCCCTTCGGGATGGTGCCCTCGAAGGTCGCGTACTCGAGTGGATGATCCTCGGTCTGCACTGCCAGATGGTTCTTGGACGGATCAGTCGGGACACCCTTGGGCAAGGCCCACGACACCAGCACTCCTTCGTGCTCTAGCCGGAAGTCCCAGTGCAACGCGCTCGCGTGGTGCTCCTGGATCACGAAGGTGTTGCCATCGCCGGCGACCGGGCTGCCGACCGGCACCGGCTCGGGGGTCTTGGAGCCGTCGCGCTTCGCCCGGTAGTCGACGAGCCGGTCGGTGGATGGCGTCGGCCCGACGAGGTGAGCCATCGGGTCCTCGCGCTTCTTCATGCGTGCCAGCACGTCCTCGAACGAGAGGTGGCCGAGGTCGGGGTCGTCTAGCTCCTTCCACGTACGCGGAGCTGCCACGTTGGGTTTGAGCGTTCCGCGCAGCGAGTAGGGGGCAATCGTCGTTTTCGATGCGTTGTTCTGGCTCCAGTCGACCAGCACCTTGTTCTTGCGGAGGCTCTTCTTCATGTCGCTGACGACAAGCTCTGGCAGCTCTGACTCCAGCGCCTTGGCCAGCTCCTTGGCGAAGGCGTTGACGTACGTGGAGTCCTGCGAGCCGTCGAGGCCGGCGTACAGGTGGATGCCCTTGCTTCCGCTGGTCACCGGCACAGCGTCGAGGCCGATGTCCTTGAGCATCTGGCGAGCGACCTTGGCGACCTCGGCACACTCGGGCAGGCCGGCGCCCGGTCCCGGGTCGAGGTCGAGCACGAGGCGGTCGGGATTTTGAGGTGTGCCGCGGCGATTGACCTTCCACTGGGGGACGTGGAGCTCGATCGCCGCGACCTGGCCGGCCCAGGCGAGCGCGGCTGCGTTGGCGAACACGGGATATTCCTTGGTGTCCTTGCTGTGCTCGACGGCAACTCGTCGGATCCAGCTGGGAGCGGAATCGGGAA
This sequence comes from Propionibacteriales bacterium, assembly GCA_038256885.1. GTDB lineage: Bacteria > Actinomycetota > Actinomycetes > Propionibacteriales > Nocardioidaceae > Aeromicrobium. The sequence continues at coordinate 138 of JBBSJW010000005.1, read as the reverse complement.
GGTTCTTCTCGAAGAACACCTCGCCAGGCTTGTCGGCGGTGCCGACGCCGTTGACCCACCGTTTGCGGGTCGCGAGCCGGTCGGCGAGGTGCGGCAGGATGATCGGCGCGATCTCGACGTAGTAGTGGATGACCTCGG
>JBBSJW010000004.1:0-71602 GCA_038256885.1 Propionibacteriales bacterium | reverse complement strand
TGACGGTCATCATCACCTCGACCGCTGCGCTCGGCGTGGGACTCAGCTACCTCACCTACGGACGCCGACCGATCGCTGGCGAGACGCCGTCCGACAGCTCGGTGTCGATCTGGACCCGCGCCGGTCGTCACGAGCTCTACGGCAACGAGATCAATGACGCGGTCGCCGTACGCCCGACACGCCACCTGACTCGATTCCTCGTGTGGTTCGACCGAATGGGCGTTGACGGACTCGTCACCGGCATCGCTGACCGACTCGGTGACACCTCACAGTTCCTGCGCCAGCCGCAGACCGGATACGTCCGCTCGTACGCGCTGATGATGTTCGGCGGCGCTGCCCTCGTTCTCCTTGCACTCCTGGCGGTGACCCTCGCATGATCCTGTCCGTAATCGCCGCCGTACCCATCGTGGGAGCGATCGCGCTCGCGCTGATGCCCAAGTCCGACTGGGGTGCGCAGTTCAGGGCCAAGCTCATCGCTCTGTGCGTCTCGCTGATCACGCTCGTGGTCTCGCTGATCGCCCTCGCGCGCTATGACCTCGAGGCCGGCGGCTACCAGCTGACCGAGAAGCACGAGTGGATCGCCGCGTTCGGCGCCTGGTACTCCGTGGGCATCAACGGCATCAGCATCACGCTGATCCTGCTGACCACGATCCTCACGCCGATCGTGATCCTGGCCGCCTGGGACGATCGACTGCCCGAGGCCAGCAACACCAATGCGTACTTCGCCTGGATGCTTGCGGTCGAGGGCCTCGCCCTGGGTGCGTTCATGGCCACCGACGCCTTCCTCTTCTACGTGTTCTTCGAGGCGACGCTGATCCCGCTCTACTTCCTGATCGGCTCGTTCGGCGGTCCCAACCGCTCGTACGCTGCGGTGAAGTTCCTGATCTACAACCTCGTCGGCGGCTTGCTCATGCTCGCTTCGATCGTCGGCCTGTACGTCGTCAGCTCGCGCGACGGTGGCGCCACCTACCTGCTCACCGATCTGTCCAGCATCGAGATGAGCACCACGACCGAACGTCTGCTGTTCCTCGGCTTCATGGCGGCGTTCGCGATCAAGGCACCGCTCTGGCCGCTGCACACGTGGCTACCGGATGCCGCTGGTCAGGCGACCCCGGGCACCTCAGTGCTGATGGTCAGCGTGGTCGACAAGATCGGCACGTTCGGCATGATCACCTGGTGCCTCTACCTGTTCCCCGAGGCGGCCGAGTGGGCGAGCCCTGTGATCATCACGCTCGCGGTCATCAGCATCCTGTACGGCGCGCTTCTCGCCGTCGGCCAGGACGACATCCGACGCCTCATCGCGTTCACCTCGGTGTCGCACTTCGGCTTCATCATCCTGGGCATCTTCGCGTTCACCACGACTTCGATGGCGGGCTCGACGCTCTACATGTTCAACCACGGTCTTTCGACTGCCGCGCTGTTCCTGGTGACCGGCATGATGATCGCGCGACGTGGTTCGGCCAAGATCTCCGACTTCGGCGGCGTGCAGAAGATCGCCCCGATCATGTCCGGCATCCTGCTGGTTGCAGGTCTGTCGAGCCTCTCGCTGCCCGGCCTGGCGCCGTTCATCTCCGAGTTCATGGTGCTGGCGGGCACGTTCACGCGCTCGATCCCGGCCGCGGCGTTCGCGACACTCGGCATCGTCCTGGCCGCGCTCTACATCCTGATCATGTACCAACGCACCATGACCGGTCCGCTGCGCGAGGACAACCAAGGCGTTCATGACCTCGTACCTCGCGAGATCGCCGCTCTGACTCCCGCGATCGTGTTGATCATCGGCCTCGGGTTCTTCCCGCAGCCCGTGCTCAACGTGATCAACCCGGCGATCGATGAGGTCGCCAGCCACATCGGCAAGGGCGACCCCGAGCCGAAGTCGCCCGTCTCAATTGCACCCACGACACCGGAAGGGGGCCACGAATGACTCTCCGGATCCTGGGAGGCGCCGAACTGCCCCCGCTCGACGCGCCCCATATCGAGTACTCGCTGCTGGCGCCGCTGTTCATCATTGCCGGCGTTGCTGTGGTCGGTGTCATCGTCGAGGCCGTATGGCCACGTGCCACACGCTTCACCGCACAGGCGACCCTCGCGGTCGTCGGTGTCATCGCGGCGTTCGTCGACACTGTGTGGGTCTATCAAGACCTCGACAAGATCGACGACTCCGAGCTCGCTCGTGGCGTGATCGGAGCCGAAGGTGCGCTGTCGATCGACGGTCCCGGCGTCTTCGCGTGGGGCATCCTGCTGGTGTTCGCCCTGATGAGCATGCTGCTGTTCGCCGAGCGTCGCCTCGAAGGTGGGCTCAGCGCATTCACGGGCCGCGCCGCCGATGCTCCGGGCTCGGCTGGCGAGGCCGAGGCGATCTCGAAGCGCATCGAGCACACCGAGGTCTTCCCGCTGGCGATGTTCTCGTTGGCCGGCATGATGCTGTTCGCCACCTCCAACGACCTGCTGACGATGTTCGTCGCGCTCGAGGTGCTCTCGCTCCCGCTCTACCTGCTGTGCGGCATCGCTCGCCGTCGCAGGCTGCTGAGCCAGGAGGCTGCGCTCAAGTACTTCCTCCTCGGCGCGTTCTCGTCGGTGTTCTTCCTGTACGGCATCGCGCTGACATACGGATTCGCCGGCAGCTTCCGGCTCTCCGACATCGACGTTGCGGTGTCGACTCGTACCGGCGGCACCAACATGCTGCTCGCCGCCATCGCCCTGATGATCGTGGGCCTGCTGTTCAAGATCGGCGCCGTGCCGTTCCATACGTGGACGCCCGATGTCTATCAGGGAGCGCCGACCCCGGTCACCGCCTTCATGGCAGCCGGCACCAAGGCAGCAGCGTTCATCGCGATGCTCCGTGTGCTGTTCGTGGCTTTCGGCGGATCGTCGTGGGATTGGCGACCTACGGTCATCGCCGTTGCCGTCATCACGATGTTCCTGGGTGCGGTCGTCTCGATCTCGCAGACCGACGTCAAGCGCATGCTGGCCTACTCCTCGATCGCCCACGCAGGCTTCCTGCTTGTCGGCTTGGTGGGTGTTTATGGCGGAGTCGACGGCGAGGAGCGCATCACCTCGGTGTCGAGCATCCTGTTTTATCTCGCGATCTACGGTGTCGCCTCGATCGGTGCCTTCGCCGTAGTGACCCTCGTACGCGATTCCGGCGGCGAGACGACGCACCTCTCGCGCTGGGCCGGGCTCGGCAAGACGTCGCCGCTGCTGGCCGGGTCGTTCGCGCTGTTCATGCTGTCGTTCGCCGGCATCCCGCTGACGGGTGGCTTCATCGGAAAGTGGAGCGTCTTCACCGCAGCATGGTCAGGTGGCGTGTGGCCGCTGGTCGTCATCGGCGTGCTGGTGAGTGCCTTGGCGGCCTACTTCTACGTACGCGTGATCGTGCTGATGTTCTTCACCGATCCTGTGGGGGATGGGCCGACGGTCGCTGTCCCGAGCGCGCTGACTACCGTAGTGATCGCCTTCGCCGTCGTGGCGACGGTCGGTCTGGGTATCCTTCCCGGACCGCTGCTCGATCTTGCGCAGCACGCCGGCGCCTTCGTGCGCTGACCGGTTTCTGAGGAGTTCTCGCGTGTCCAGTCTGGGTGTCCCATTCACCGATGACGCCCTCGAAGCGCGCGTTCAGGCCGGTATCGACGAGATCGAACGCCAGCTGGCGATCGCAGTCGACAGCCCCGAGGCATTCGTTGCTGAAGCGGCAGCGCACCTGCTCAACGCCGGCGGCAAGCGCTTCAGGCCCCTGCTGGTCATGCTGGCAGCCGAGTTCGGAGACCAGGCGCACGCCGACGTACCGCGTGCTGCCGTAGTGGTCGAGCTGACCCACCTGGCGACGCTCTACCACGACGACGTGATGGACGAAGCCTCGATGCGTCGCGGTGCGCCGAGTGCAAACTCGCGTTGGGGCAACTCGGTCGCGATCCTCGTAGGCGACTATCTCTTCGCCCAGGCGTCGGATCTGGTGTCAGATCTCGGCCCCGAGTCAGTACGTATCCAGGCGCGCACGTTCTCGCGTCTGGTCCAGGGACAGATCCGCGAGACCCTCGGTCCGGGTGAGGGTGACGACCAGCTCGAGCACTACCTGTCGGTGGTGGCCGACAAGACCGGCTCACTCATCGCCACGGCCGCCCGCCTTGGCGCCAAGATGGCGGGAGCGCCGCTCGACGTGCAGGACACGTTGACCGAGTTCGGCGAACGCATCGGTGCTGCCTTCCAGCTCAGCGACGACATCATTGACATCGCCAGCGAGACCGATGACTCAGGCAAGACTCCCGGCACAGACCTTCGCGAAGGCGTACCGACGCTTCCGACCCTGCTTGCACTGCGCTCGGCTGATCCTGAGGGCCAGCGGCTCCGGTCCCTACTGGCCAAGCCGCTGACGGACGATGCCGAGCTTGCCGAGGCCATCACCCTGCTGCGTGTGCACCCCGCCATGGACGAGGCGCGTGCGTACGTACGCGCGGAGACCGACGCGGCACAGGACCTGCTGGCCAAGCTCCCGGACAACGCGGCCCGCGAAGCCCTCCAGGCACTCTGTACAACTGTCGCCACCCGCCTCGGCTAGTACTCGCTCGCTAACACTCGATCGGGGCGGGCTCCAGCTTCGAAGCGCGCCTTCTGTTGGCGAGGTTGTCGGCGGTGAACACCACCAGGGCAAGCCAGACGAGGATGAAGCCGACCCACCGGGCACTGCTCATGTCCTCGTCAAAGATCCATAGCCCGAAGATGAACTGAAGGATCGGGCCGAGGTACTGCAACAGGCCGATGGTCGTCAGCGTCAGGCGTGTTGCGGCCGTGCCGAACAGGAGAAGCGGAATGGCTGTCACAACGCCAGTGCCGATGAGCAGCAGGACATTGTCGACGCCGGCATGACCGAACGTCAGGTCACTACGCAGCTCGAGCGTGATCAGGAAGGCGAGAGCCACGGGCGCCAGGATCAGCGTTTCCATGCCAAGACCCTCGAACGTGTTGAGGTTGGCCTTCTTCTTGAGAAAGCCGTACGTCGCGAACGAGAACGCGAGCAACAACGCAATCCACGGCGGACGGCCGTAGTCGACCGCGAGCACGACCACCGCAATGCCGCCGATCGCCAAGGCGGCCCACTGCACGGGACGCAAGGTTTCCTTGAGGATGAACACGCCGAGCAGCACCGTCACCAGTGGATTGATGAAGTAGCCGAGGGATGTCTCGATCACGTGGCCGTTGGTCACGCCGTAGATGAAGCCGCCCCAGTTGAATGAGATGACGATCGAGGCGCAGATCAGAATGACCATCATGCGGCGATCCCTGGCGATGCTGCGGAAGGTCTTCCAACGACGGGTGACAGCGATGAGCACCAGCACGAACAGCAGTGACCAGATGACACGGTGGGCGAGGATCTCGAGCGACCCGGCGGGGTCGAGCAGAGGCCAGTAGAGCGGGAAGAATCCCCAGCAGAGATAGGCCGCAGTGCCGAGCAATATGCCGCTGCGGGAGTCGTTCACGGAAAGAGCGTACGCCCGCGCCCCGGCCCTCAAGTGGCAGCCGTTCAACGTTGTCCGAATGTCTGCCAGATCTGGCAGAACCTCCTCGATCGCCTAACCTCTCTGCATGACCGTCGACCAGCTCGCGGCAGCAAAATTCGAGACCTACGGGACCTCGCATCTCGTCGTGCTCGGGATCTTCGCGGTGGGCGTGATCGCCGTCATCCTGCTCGGACGCAGGCTGCGAGACACCTCAGGAGAGGCAGCGCTGCGTCGGACCTTCGCGGTGGCCATCGTCGCGGTCGCGCTGCCCTTGCAGATCCTGCAGTTCATTCCGAGCGAGTGGGACCTGCAGACGTCCCTTCCTCTCGCGCTCTGCGACTACGCCTGGCTGTTCGCGGTGCACGCGCTGTGGACCCGCAATGCGCTGAGCGCAACCGTCACGTACCTGTGGGGAATCACGCTGACAACGCAGGGCATTTTCACGCCTGACCTTGGTTCGGAGTTCCCCGAGCTGCGGTTCTTGATGTTCTGGGCCATGCACCTGCTGATTGTCTGGACGGCAGTGCTGCTCGTCCTTGGCCTGCGGATCCTGCCGACGTGGCGCTACTACCGCGTCACCGTCGTCATCACCGTGATCTGGGCGGTTGTCACGTACGTCTTCAATGTCGTGGCGGACACCAACTACGGCTACCTCAATGAACTGCCGGACAGTGCCTCGCTGCTCGACTTCCTTGGCCCGTGGCCCCTGTATGTCGTGCTCGAGATCCTGATCGTGCTCGTCGTCTGGGCCCTGCTCACCTGGCCGTGGACCCGTGAGCGAGCCAATCGGGCCGCGTGACCCTCGGCTTGTCCCGCGTTGAAATGCGCGGCGTTTGCGGTCAGGGAGAGGCTTCTTCCCTAGACTCACTCCATGGGCGTCTACCTCGATGACTACCGAGCGGTCGGCGTCATCATCCTGGTCGGGTTCGTGCTCGCGGCAGGCATGCTCGGTGCCAACCGATTGTTCCGCCCCAGCGTCCCGGCGCGCGAGAAGACCGTCACGTACGAGTCGGGTGTCGACCCGGTCGGCGAGGGCTGGGCGCAGTCGAATGTGCGCTACTTCGTCTACGCGTTCCTGTACGTGATCTTCGCTGTCGACGCGGTGTTCCTGTTCCCGTGGGCAGTGGTGCTCGAGGACATCGGCAAGGCCGCTGCGATCGAGATGGGCATCTTCATCGGCATCATCGTGGTCGGACTCGTCTACGCGTGGCGTAAGGGAGTCCTGTCGTGGACCCCGTAGGCGTACAGAAGATCGACCTGCCGATGCCGACGGTCGGTCTGGGTACTGCGATCGCGCCCAAGCCTGCGCGCTACATCCTCAACTGGGGGCGCAAGTATTCCCTGTGGGTCTTCAACTTCGGTCTGGCGTGCTGCGCGATCGAGTTCATCGCGACGTCGATGTCCCGCCACGACTTCATCCGGCTCGGCGTGATCCCGTTCGCGATGGGCCCCCGCCAGGCCGACCTCATGGTCGTGTCGGGCACCGTCACCGACAAGATGGCGCCGGCGATCAAGCGTCTCTATGACCAGATGCCCGAGCCCAAGTACGTCATCAGCTTCGGCTCCTGCGCCAACTCCGGCGGTCCCTACTGGGACTCCTACAGCGTCACCAAGGGCGTCGACCAGATCATCCCCGTTGACGTCTACATCCCGGGTTGCCCGCCCCGACCCGAAGCGCTGCTCAACGGCATCGTGACCCTGCAGCAGAAGATCGCCGGCGAGAACCTCGCCGATCGCTACAAGCGCTCGACCACGTCATTGCTCAGCCCGAAGATCGAGCCGCCCGTATGACCCTTGCTGAGAACACCTTCGGCCCGCCGCACCGGGTGGTCGAAGTCGCTGAGTGGCACGATGCCGTCGCGGCATTGAAGAGCGAGGGCTACACGTACTTCGACTGGCTCTCCGCAGTGGATGAGCATCCCGAAGGCTTCCGGCTGGTGGTGCACCTTGCCCGGCTCGACGAGCTCGATCACCTGCTGCTGGTGACGTACGTCGACCGTGAGTCTCCGTCTGTCGCCTCGATCGCCGACCTGTACGCGGGAGCGGCCTGGCACGAGCGCGAGACGGCCGAGATGTTCGGTATTCGCTTCCCTTCGACGAACACTGATGGGGCCGAGCTCGACCCACTGCTCCTGCCGGACGGCTTTGAAGGCCATCCGCTGCGCAAGGAGTTTGTCCTCGCATCCCGCGTGGCGAAGCCGTGGCCGGGTGCCAAGGAGCCGGGCGAGAGCGACGCGGACTCAACGCACTCGCCGGGTCGTCGCCGCATCAAGCCGCCAGGCGTCCCCGATCCGACCGAATGGGGTCCGGAGCGCGTAGAGCCGGCCGATGAGCCTGGCGAAACCCCGGAGGTCACCGATGAGTGACCTTCTTGAGGTCGTGCTGCGGTGTGTACTCGTGCTGGGAGCGTTCATGACGCTGCCGCTGCTCGTCGGGCAGATGGAGCACAAGGCGATGGCGCACATGCAGAGTCGTGTGGGACCGATGAAGGCCGGAGCGTTCCACGGCTGGGCACAGCTGATCGCCGATGGCGTGAAGTTCGTGCAGAAGGAGAGCATCGTCCCCACTGCCGCCGATGGGCCGGTGTTCCGCCTTGCTCCCGCGGTCGCACTCGTGCCGTATCTCGTCGCGATGGTCGCGATCCCGCTCGGCCCGTTCTTCGGCCAGACCAACCTGATCGGCGTCGATCTCGACCTCGGCCTGTTCTTCGTCCTCGCCGCCATGAGCGTTGGGGTGCTCGGCTCGCTGATGGGTGGACTCGGGAGCGGCAACAAGTACTCGTACATCGGCGGAATGCGCGTCGCCGCCCAGCTGATGTCGTACGAGCTGCCGATGGTCCTCGCCGCAGCCAGCGTCGCGATGGCCGCCGGTACGCTCTCGCTGACCGGTATCGCCCAAGAATGGGAATGGTGGTGGCTGATCGCACAGCTGCCCGGCCTGATCGTGTTCTTCACAGCCGGTCTTGCGGAGTTGCAGCGCCCGCCGTTCGATGCGCCACTCGCCGACGCCGAGCTCGTGATGGGTCCGATCACGGAGTACGGCGGCATGCGTTTCGCGATGTTCCTGCTGGCTGAGTACGCCGGCATCGTCGTGCTCGCCGCATTGACGACGGTGCTCTATCTCGGGGGCTGGGCCGGTCCGTGGTCTGACGACTTCGGCTGGCTGTGGTCGCTGATCAAGATCTTCGCGGTCTCGTTCCTGGTCATCTGGGCTCGCGTCGCGTACCCCCGACTGCGCGAGGACCAGGTCAACTCGCTCGCGTGGAAAGTCCTCGTACCCCTCGCACTGCTTCAACTCACGCTGACGACGTTTGTGGTGATCCTCTGATGTTCGGTTCAGGCCTGCTCACCGGATTGCGCGTGACGATGCGCAACATGCTGAAGCGCAGCGTGACGGCGCACTACCCCGATGTCGAGCCGGACCTGCCCCCGCGCAGTCGCGGAGTGATCGCTCTGCAGGAGGAGAACTGCACCTCGTGCATGCTGTGCGCTCGAGAGTGCCCGTCCTGGTGCATCGAGATCGACTCGCACAAGGAGGTCATCCCGGCGACGACCGAGGGTGGCAAGGATCGCAGCATCAACGTGCTGGATCGCTTCGACATCGACTACTCGATCTGCATGTACTGCAGCATCTGCATCGAGGTGTGCCCGTTTGACGCACTCCACTGGTCGCCGGAGTTCGCGTACGCGGAGGGTGACATCACCGACCTGACCCACGACATGAACAAGCTGCGCGAGTGGATGTGGACCGTCCCCGCGCCGCCAGCGCTCGATGCGGGGGCCGAGACCTCCAAGGAGCTCGCCGCGTACGAGGCCAAGCTCGAGGCTGAAGTCGCGCAAGAGGTCGCCGAGTGACGGCCACCGAGATCCTGTTCCTCGTGTTCGCGGTGCTGGCCGTCGGCACGGCATTGCTGGCGATGACCAGCAAGCAGCTCGTCCACTCGGCGTTGTGGCTGGTGGTGACGCTTGGCGCGATCGCCGGGTGCTTCGTTCTGATGACGGCAGAGTTCGTCGCCTGGGTGCAGGTGCTGGTGTACGTCGGCTCGATCGTGGTTCTCGTGATCTTCGCGCTCATGATGACTCGACAACCTGCGGCTGGTCCGTCCGCGGAGGTCACCGGCAACCGATGGACCGCCGCAGTGCTCGGAGTCGTCGCCGCTGGAGGACTCGGCGCCACCGTCGTCACGGGCTTCAAGGGCGAACGCATCGAGGGCGATCACATCGGCACGGCTGGCTCGCTCGGCGAAGCGATCTTCAACGACTGGGTGCTGGCCTTCGAGGTGCTCAGCCTCGTGCTTCTCGCCGCACTGATCGGCGCCATCGTCATCTCGCGGGCCGGATCCGAACGCTGATGCCACTCCTCTATCCGCTGATCCTCGCTGCCGTGCTGTTCGGCATCGGTGTCTATGGCGTGCTCGCCCGGCGCAATGCCGTACTCATGCTTCTCGGGGTCGAGCTGATGCTCAATGCCGTCAACCTCAACCTGGTCGCGTTCGATGCCTGGCTCGAGGACGAGATCCATACGGGCCAGTCACTCACTCTGTTCACCATCGCGATCGCGGCTGCCGAGATCGGTCTCGGGCTGGCGATCATCCTGGCGTTGTTCCGTGCCGTGCGCACGATCGACGTCGACCAGGTCGGAGCTGACGCATGAGCGAGCGAAGCGAGCGAACAGTCAGAGTGGTCGTGCCGGGACGCCCGTACCGTGCCCTTTCTACGAGGGTTCCGGCATGACCCGCTGGGTGTACGTCGTGATCACGGCGATCCTGACGGCCGTCGTGGCGGCGTGGGCGATCCCGTACGTCGGTGACTCTGCCAGCGACACCCACGTCTGGGTCGAGGGCAACTCGCTGCTCGGCGTCTCGCTGGCGGTGCACATCGACTCGCTGGCAGCCCAAGTGCTGCTGCTTGCCGTCGGCATCGGCCTGCTGGTGCAGATCTACTCGACCGCCTACCTCCAGCACCATCCCCGCTACCGCTCATACGCGCTGGTGATCATCCTGTTCCTGCTCGGCATGATCGCCGTCGTCGTGGCCGACGACTTCTTCGTCCTGCTGATCGGTTGGGAGGTCATGGGCCTCTGCTCCTACCTGCTCATCGGTCACGAGTGGGAAACGCCGGAGGCGCGCGCGGGTGCCGCCAAGGCGTTCCTCATGACGCGTGTCGCGGACCTCGGTCTCCTCGTGGGCATCATCGTGATCGGCCAGACGTACGGCACCTATCGGATCAGCGAAGTGCTGGCACAGGATCCCAAGAACTTCACCGCCATCGGCCTCCTGCTTCTCGTCGCAGTCGTCGGCAAGTCCGCACAGTTCCCGCTGCACACCTGGCTGCCCGACGCGATGCCCGGCCCTACGCCGATCACAGCTCTCATCCATGCGGCGACCATGGTTGCCGCGGGTGTCTATCTCGTCGCGCGCCTGATGCCGATCCTCGAGGCATCTCAGCTGGCGATGACCACCCTGGCGATCATCGCGGCGATCACGATGCTGCTCGCGGCGCTGTGTGCGCTGGCGCAGACGGACCTCAAACGGGCGCTCGCCTGGTCGACCGTCAGCCAGCTGGCGTTCATGTTCGCCGCGCTCTCGATGGGTGACCGCGATGCCGGCACCGATCATCTGCTGTCGCATGGTGCGTTCAAGGCGCTGCTCTTCCTCGGCTGTGGCTGCCTGATGCATGCCGTTGGCTCGAGCGCCCTGTCGGCGATGGGTGGGCTGCGCAAGGCGATGCCGGTGACCTTCGTGAGCATGACGATCGGGTTCGCTGCGCTCGCCGGATTCATCCCCACGGTTGGCTTCTTCACCAAGGACAGCGTCCTGGCCGCGCTGGAGCACGGCGCCCAGGGAGACGGCGCCGTACCGGCGGCGATCGGAACGCTTGTCTTCTACGTCGCGCTCGCCACGACGTTCGTCACGGCCGCGTACGCCGCGCGGCTCTGGCTCACCGCCTTCTTCGGCTCAGTTTCCTCCTCGTCGGTTGAGCTCGTCGAAATCCATGAGGCGCCGCGAGCGATGCTCGGACCGGTTGGCGTGCTCGCTGTGGCCACGTTTGCGCTCTCGATCGGCCAGCCGTTCCACCTCGGATTCGGCCTCATGTCGACCGGCATAGCCGTGCTAGCGACAGCCGTCGTTGTCTACGCCTGGGGCAGCCGGGGAGAGCTCGACATCGACGCGCCGCTCCTCACGCGAGAGCTCGACCTCGACACTCCCTACACGCGCTGGATCCCGGCGATCACCCGTGAGGTGGCGCGACTGGTGGTCGTCGTCGACCGGGATGGCGTTGATGCCTATTCCGACGGCGGTGCTTCCGGTGCGCAGCTCAGCTCGCGGGCACTCGAGCTCGTTCAGTCCCGCAACGTGCAGCGCTATGCGACCGTCATGACGCTGGGTGTCATCGCGCTCGTCGCGGCAGGGGTGATCTGGACATGATCACCACCGCACTCGCCATTCCTTTCGGTCTCGGCCTGCTACTGCTCGTCCTCCGCAACGCGGTGTCGGGGCGCGTCGCAGCCCTTCTTGGCAGTGCTGCGATGGCCGTGTCGCTGCTCCTCTACGCACTGGTCTGGGAGGGGCGTTCGGTCAGAGTCTCCGGCGAGGTCGACACCTCCTGGATCGAGCCGCTCGGCGCCCGCCTGCACCTCGGTGTCACCTACATCTCCTGGCCGTTCCTGCTGATGACCGCAGTGCTGGGTCTGCTCTGCTGCGTGTGGCTCATCGCTGAGGACACCTCGCCAGCACTGGTCGGGCTCGTACTGGTCATCAGCGCATCGGCACTCGGCGTCTTCAGCTCGCTCGACCTGCTGCTGTTCTTCGTGTTCTTCGAGCTCGCGCTCATCCCGATGTGGTTCGTGATCGCCTGGTGGGGCGACCCGCACGATCCGGAGGGTCGCCGGCGGGCAGCGACCCGATTCCTGCTGTTCACCGTCACCGGCTCGGCCCTGCTGCTCGTCGGCATCGTCTGGGTGGCAGGCCCGTTGGGGTCGCTGCAGATCCTCGACATTGAAGGGGCAGCCCTGGGTGCGACGGTCCTGATCGTCCTCGGGTTCGCAGTGAAGACGCCACTGGTTCCGCTGCACACCTGGCTGCCGGACGCGCACAGCAAGGCCCCGACGGTCGGCTCCGTGCTGCTCGCGGGCGTCTTCCTCAAGCTCGGCACGTACGGGTTGATCCTGCTCGGCGCGCAGATGCTCCCCGAGGAGTTCGCGAAGATCGCGCCCTACGTGGCGACTGCCGGTGTCGTAGGCATCGTGTGGTCGGCGCTGGCTTGCTACGCCCAGGACGATCTCAAACGACTGATCGCCTATTCGAGCATCGGACACATGGGATTTGTCGCCCTCGCGATATCGACGATGAGCGAGGTCGGGCTCGCCGCTGCCGTCTTCGGCTCGGTGGCCCACGGTCTGATCACCGGTCTGCTGTTCTTCGCCTCAGGATCGATCAAGGATCGTCTCGGCACTGCGTCGATGGCCGCAATTGGTCGCGGACTCTATGCGCGTACTCCCTGGCTCGCTGTCGCCTTCGTGTTCGGTGCCGTCGCCAGTCTCGGACTTCCCGGCCTCGCCGGCTTCTGGGGCGAGCTGCTGTCGCTGCGTGCGGCATATGAGGTGGGCGACGTGCTGAGCAAGCCAGGCGCCTGGACCCTCGTCGGGTTCGCCGTGCTCGGCGTAGCGCTCACCACGGCGTACTTCGTTCGCGCGATCCGGCTCATCGCACAGGGTGAGGCGGTTCCGCACGAAGGCGACCGCGACCTCAACCGTCGTGAGGCGCTGGTCATGGGCGTTCTCGCGGTCGGGATCGTCGCCCTCGGTGTCGTGCCAGGCCCGCTCGTCGGTCTGTACGACGAGCCGTTCTATCAGGGCAGCTACGAGGCGGTGACGCCGTGAACATCCCCATCGACTGGGCCATCGCCGGACCCGCCACGATCGTCGCTGCCGGCGCGGTGCTCGCGCTGCTGGTCGACGCGTTCTTCCCGCGCCGCACTTGGCTCGGCTCCGGGCTGCCGTCGACAGTCGCGCTCATCGCTGCCGGGATCGAGCTGTTCCGGCTCCACGACGATGTCCCCGAGGCCACATTTGCGCTCTCGCTCATCATGCTGGCCGGCACCCTCTTTGTGGTGGTGGCGTCGAATGTCATGAACTTCGAGAACTCCATGCCGCCGGGGGAGTACCACTTCCTGATGCTGAGCTCGGCGGCCGGCGCGCTGTTGATGGTCTCTGCGCGTGATGTCGTCACGTTGCTCGTGGCGCTCGAGCTGTTGTCGTTGCCGTCGATCGCGTTGGTGGGTCTCCGGCAGGGAGACCGACGGGCGATCCGGTCAGCGTGGACGTTCTTCCTCGCCTCGGTGGTGTCGACTGCCGTCACCCTGATGGGCATCTCGCTGCTCTACGGAATCACCGGCACCCTCGACTACCAAGGCATCAGCGATGCGTTGCGGGAGTCCGACATGCCGGACTCGGTCGTTTCTGTGGCCATCCTGCTGACGGTGATCGGTCTGCTGTTCAAGCTGGGCGCCGTGCCGTTCCACATGTGGATCCCCGATGCCTACCTCGGTGCGCCGATCCTGGTCGCGGGCTTCCTGTCTTCGGTGTCCAAGGCTGCCTCGCTGGGTGCGCTCCTGACATTCTTGGGGGTTGCGCTGGGCTACTCGTACGACACGTGGGGCACGCTCCTCGCCGTCGTCGCGGCTGTGACGATGACGATCGGCAACCTGGGCGCACTGCGACAGACGAATGCCGTGGGCATGCTGGCCTGGTCGTCAGTAGCCCAGGCGGGCTTCCTGCTCGCAGCGGTGGCTGTGGCTGGCCGGCTGGGTCTGAGCGCCGCGCTGCAGTACCTCGCCGCCTACGTCCTCGCCAACCTCGTCGCATTTGCTGCCCTGGCCGTGGTGCTCCGGCTCCGCGGCAGCACCGACTACGACGAGCTCCGGGGACTCGCTCGAACGGATCCGCCGACCGGAATTCCTCTCGCCCTGGCTGCACTGACTCTCGCCGGGTTCCCACCCGCGATCATCGGCCTCGTCACGAAGTACGTCGTGATCCGGCCCGTCATCGAGGCAGGCGAGACGTGGCTTGCCGTCGTGATGGCAGCCAACGTGATGCTGGGACTCGCTTACTACCTGCGGTTCGTCGCAGTGCTGTTCGACAAGCCCGAGGGCGAGTCGTACGTCAGCCCGTCGCCGCCATTCTCGGTGCGCATCGCCAAGGCCGTTGTCATCCTCGGCACGCTGGGCCTCGTGGCGCTCAGCGCCTGGCCAGACCTGCTGCTCAGCAACCTGCCCTAACGTGCAAGGTCGCGGCTGATCACGATGCGCTGGATCTGGTTGGTGCCCTCGAAGATCTGCATGACCTTGGCCTCGCGCATGTAGCGCTCGACTGAGAAGTCGCGGGTGTAGCCAGCCCCGCCGAACACCTGTACCGCGTCGGTGGTGACCTTCATCGCGTTGTCGGTACAGACCAGCTTCGCGATCGACGCCTGCCGGCTGTACTTCTGACCAGCGTCCTTCAGTCGAGCGGCGGCGAGGTAGGTCGCCCGCACAGACTCGACAGCAGCTGCCATGTCGGCGAGCACGAAGCCGAGCCCTTGGTGATCGATGATCGCCTTGCCGAACGTCTCGCGCTCCTTGGCGTATGTCACGGCAGCGTCGAGCGCGCCCTGCGCCAGACCCGTCGCCACGGCCGCAATGCCAAGTCGTCCTGCGTCGAGTCCGGCGAGGGCGATCGGCAGCCCCTGGCCTTCGTCGCCGAGGCGACGTTCGACCGGGATGCGTACGTTCTCGAACAGCATCGTCGCCGTCGTCGAGCCCATCAGGCCCATCTTCTGCTCAGGTGTGTCAGCAGTCAGGCCTTCGGTGTCGGCTGGCACCAGAAAGCACGAGATGCCCTTGCCGCCGTCCTCGGAGGTGCGGGCCATGACCTTGTAGAAGTCGGCGTGCCCGCCATGGGTGGTCCAGGCCTTCGCGCCATTGATGACGTACGAGTCGCCATCGCGCACAGCCTTCGTACGCATCGCTGCCGGGTCGGAGCCGGCGTGCGCCTCTGACAGGCAGTACGCGCCAAGCTGCTCACCGGACAGCATCGACGGCAGCCAGTCCTGCTTCTGCTGGTCGGTGCCCGCCGTGAACAGGCCGAAGCACGACAACGAGTGCACCGAGGTGCCGACGCCGACTGACGCCCAAGCTGCACCTATCTCTTCAAGCACCTGCAGGTAGACCTCGTACGGCTGCCCACCCCCGCCGAACTCCTCCGGATAGGGGAGCGACAGCAGACCCGCCCGACCCAGCGTGCGGAACACCTCGCGCGGGAACTCCGCGGTCGCCTCAGCCTCAGCGGCGTTGGGGGCGAGTTTCTTGGCGACGATCTCGCGAGTCAGGGCAATGAGGTGCTCTGACTCCTCCGTCGGCATCAAGCGGGACGCAGGCATGTTCAGCTCGCCATCGCCTGTAGACGTCCGATGATCTCGTCCGACTCGGTCATGATGCGAGCGACCAGATCGCCCGCGTCGGGGATGTCGTCGATGAGTCCCTGGCAGGTGCCGACCGACCAGATGCCGGCCTCGGGGTCGCCGAGCTCGTACACGGTCTTGCCGCGCTTGCCCGAGACGAGGTCCTGGACCTGGTCGAACTGGCCGCCCTCGTCGAGGATCTCGACGACCTCGCGGCTGACCGAGTTGCTGGCCACGCGTGCGGTGTTGCGGAGTGGACGGAAGATCAGCTCGGTGTCGCGCTCGGTGGCATCGACGATCGCCTGCTTGATGTTGTGGTGGATCGGCGACTCGGTGGTGCACATGAAGCGGGTACCCATGTTGATGCCATCGGCGCCAAGTGCCAGTGCGGCGACGAGCCCACGGGCATCGGCGAAGCCACCGGAGGCGATCATCGGGATCGTGATGTGCTTGGCCGCGGCCGGGATCAGCACGAGTCCGGGGATGTCGTCCTCGCCGGGGTGACCGGCGCACTCGAAGCCGTCGATGCTGATGCCGTCGACGCCCAGGCTCTGCGCCTTGACTGCGTGCCGCACGCTGGTGCACTTGTGGAGCACCTTGATGCCGGCGTCGTGGAACTGCGCCATGTGCGGACCGGGGTTGGATCCAGCGGTCTCGACGATCTTGATGCCCTCGTCGACGATGACCTTGCGGTACTCGTCGTACGGCGGCGGGTTGATGCTCGGCAGGATCGTCAGGTTGACGCCGAACGGCTTGTCCGTCATGTCGCGCGTGCGCGCGATCTCCTTGGCCAGATCACCGGGCGTCGGCTGAGTCAGCGCGGTGATCATGCCGAGGCCGCCGGCGTTCGAGACGGCGGCAACGAGCTCGGCAACGCCGACCCACTGCATACCGCCCTGGACGATCGGGTGTTCGACCCCGAAGGCCTCGGTGAACTTGGTCCTCATCAACGGTAGTTCGTGAACTGTACGGCGAAGTCGAGGTCGGCAGACTTCACAAGGGCGATGATCTCCTGGAGGTCGTCGCGCTTCTTGCTCGAGACGCGGAGCTCCTCGCCCTGGATCTGCACCTTGGCGCCCTTGGGCCCCTCGTCGCGAATGATCTTGGAGACCTTCTTGGCCTGCTCCTGGTCGATGCCGTCCTTGAAGCGGGCCGAGAGCTTGACGTCCTTGCCGGACTGGCGAGGGTCGTCGCTCTCCAGTGCCTTGAGCGAGATGCCACGCTTGATGAGCTTGTCCTTGAACACGTCGAGCACGGCAAGGGCGCGCTCATCGGCGTTCGCCTCGATCTCGACGCCGAGCTCGCCGCTCCACTTGATGGAGGCCCCGGTGTTCTTGAAGTCGTACCTCTGCGCGATCTCCTTGACGGCCTGCTGCATCGCGTTGTCGGCTTCTTGACGGTCCAGCTTGCTGACGATGTCGAAGGATGAGTCGGCCATCTCTGCTCCTGCACGTTTGGGGTGGATCTGATTTCTCACACCTTACGAGGCTGAGATAGTGTTGCTTGTCGTTGCCCCCGGGCAACAACCCCCGGCAGGTTGCCCGAGTGGCCAAAGGGATCTGACTGTAAATCAGACGGCTCAGCCTACAGAGGTTCGAACCCTCTACCTGCCACGGGAAACTGAAGTGCCCCTGACCTGCGGAAACGCAGGTCGGGGGCACTTCTCTTACCGGGTAGGGGTATCCGGGTTAGCGGGATTCAGACATTTCGGCCGCAACGCTCTGACCTGCGGCGATGCAGTGACTGTGGAGTGTCAAGGCATTGCGCGGGGGTAATGCTGGGGGAAGTTTGGGCCTCGGTTGCGGGATTTCGCCTACGTTGCCTGCGATTGCAGGGCGATTCGCGGGAGTGGGGTATCGGTGAGAGCTGACAACCAGTCAGCAGGCATTCGCGAGGATTGGTTGTGATGGCTGTTTTGGATATCGGGCCCAGCCGCCAGTGCCTGCGTGAAAGCGGTCGCCAGAGTCCACTTCGCTGAAATCGGAAGCATGTAGCGGGCTCGAATTTCGCGTCTCACTGCCCGATCGACGTGGAAATCGTCGACGCAGTCTGACGGAGCATCACCCCTTTGGTCAGCGATCGACCTCTGCCGAGTCCCGTCGGTGGTTCCCTTGTGCGCACGCGCGGCGTGACTGAACGGGACTTCCGTCCCGTCGGTTGAGGGCTTTCGATTCTGAGCCAGATGCATTGATGGCGCGAGGATGGTTGGGCCGGACAGGCGAAATGAGCTGCTATGCAAACTGGTGCGGTTCTACGCAGGTCTCAAACAAGGGATTGGAACGATTATGTGGTGGAACGATCACAACATGGGTTCGAACGACTGGGCCTCGATGACATTTGCGATGGTGGCCTTCTGGTCGTTGTTGGTAGTCGCTGTATTGGCCATACGTAGGAACTGGGCCACTCGTTCGCCCGGAGAGCAATCCGCCGGGCAGACTCCCTTGCAGACGTTGGATGATCGCTTCGCGCGCGGGGAGATCGACGCTGATGAGTACCAGTCCCGCCGTGAACTTCTGCGTGCTGGTCACTGACTCACCCACGGGCGGCTAGGCCGATATTGGCCGTACCTGAAGAAGATGCCGCTTCGGGCCGCTCGCCTACCATCCGAAGTACTGGCCAACCTTAGGAGTAGCCATGAGCGATCACTCGCACGGCGATGTGAAGACGGACGTTGCCGACTCTGATCTGGTCATCGATCCCGTTTGTGGAATGTCCATCGACCCTCACGCAACCGAGCTCCGTTCAATTCACGGCGGGAAGACGTACTACTTCTGTTCTGAGGGTTGCATGTCAAAGTTCGATGCGGATCCGGGCAAGTACGTCGAGGCACTCGGATCAGTTCACGCTGCGTCTGTGCCGGAGGGTGTCGAGTACACCTGCCCGATGCATCCGGAGATCCGGATGCCCGGCCCTGGGTCGTGCCCGATCTGCGGTATGGCGCTCGAACCGATGGAGGTCACCGCAGACTCCGGACCCAACCCCGAACTTGCCTATATGACCCGTCGCTTCTGGGGCGGACTCTTGCTGGCTCTCCCGGTTTTTGTGTTGGAGATGGGAGGACACCTGTTCTCCGGCGTTAACGATGTGGTTCCAGTGAAGGCCTCGGTCTGGATTCAGTTGGCGTTGGCCACACCTGTGGTGTTGTGGGCGGGCTGGCCGTTCTTCGTACGCGGGTGGAAGTCTCTGCGTACCCGCAACCTCAACATGTTCACCCTGATTGCTCTTGGCACCGGCGTGGCTTGGGCCTACAGCGTCGTGGCGACGATCGCGCCAGGCATTTTTCCGGACGCCTTTAGGTCGATGGGTGGAACAGTCGACGTCTACTTCGAGGCCGCCGCTGTCATCACAGTGCTGGTCTTGCTCGGACAGGTTCTCGAGCTCCGAGCACGTGAGCAAACGTCCGGCGCGATCAAGGCGCTGCTTGACCTCACGCCCAAGACAGCGCGGCGAATCGGGGCCGACGGTACTGAGGAGGAGGTGCCGATCGATGCGCTCCAGGTTGGTGACCGGATCCGCGTACGTCCAGGCGAGAAGGTGCCGGTTGACGGGGTGGTGGTCGACGGACGCTCCTCGCTCGACGAGTCTTTGGTGACCGGTGAGTCGATGCCGATGACCAAGGCGACTGGCGACAAGGTGATCGGAGGGACGGTCAACCAGAGTGGCGCGCTGGTGATCGAGGCCGAGAAGATCGGCCGGGACAGCTTGCTGGCCGGGATTGTCGCCATGGTCGGGGCGGCACAGCGTTCGCGCGCGCCGATCCAAAAATTGGCTGACAAAGTCGCGGGCATGTTCGTGCCTGTCGTGATCGCCGTTGCCGTTGTCGCCTTCATCGTCTGGGCCCTGGTAGGGCCCGATCCGAAGCTTGCCCACGCGCTGATCGTCGCGGTATCGGTGCTGATCATCGCCTGCCCATGTGCGCTCGGGCTTGCAACGCCAATGTCGATCATGGTCGGCGTCGGTCGCGGTGCAAAGCTCGGCGTCCTCATCAAGAACGCAGAAGCGCTCGAGGTGCTCGAAAAGGTGGACACGCTCGTCGTGGACAAGACGGGCACGCTGACCGAAGGGCGACCCTCGGTGACCCAGATTCTGCCGAGCGACGGCTTCGACGCAGACGAGCTATTGCGACTCGCGGCCAGCGTTGAACGGGCATCTGAACACCCCTTGGGGCTCGCCATTGTCGAGGCAGCAGAGAAGGCAGGGCTTCAGATTCCGGAGGTGACCGATTTTGACTCACCCGCGGGCAAGGGAGTGCTCGGCACCGTCGAGGGCAAGAGGGTGGCGCTCGGAAACACTGCATTCCTTGCCACAGAGCACGTCGACACCGCAGAACTGGCGGACAAGGCGGACGAGCTTCGCACAGACGGTGCCACTGCGATCTTCGCCGCCGTGGATGGCCGATTGGCCGCGGTCTTTGCCATTGCCGATCCGATCAAGGAGACGACCCGCGAGGCTCTCGTGGGGCTGCATGAGCAGGGTGTTCGGGTCGTGATGCTTACTGGTGACAATCGGACGACCGCCGAGGCTGTGGCGCGTGAGCTCGGCATCGACGAGGTCGAGGCTGAGGTATTGCCGGATCAGAAGGGCGCAGTTGTCGAACGATTGCGCGCCGAAGGTCGAGTCGTCGCCATGGCGGGCGACGGCGTGAACGACGCGCCAGCCCTTGCCGCTGCCGATGTCGGCATCGCGATGGGTTCAGGCACCGACGTGGCGATCGAGAGCGCCGGTGTGACCCTGCTCGGCGGTGATCTGACTGGGATTGTGCGCGCCAGGAACTTGTCTCACGCCACGATGTCGAACATCCGGCAGAACCTGGTGTTCGCCTTCATCTACAACGGCGCCGGCATACCCCTTGCTGCGGGCGTGCTCTATCCGTTCTTCGGGTTGCTGCTGTCACCGATCGTCGCCGCCGCAGCCATGGCGCTGTCATCGGTGAGCGTGATCGGGAATGCGCTCCGTCTTCGCGCACAAAAGTTGTAGTCCGAGGTGACCAGCGACGGCCACGATGGAGAGGCCGACATGGAGATGAAACCCTCATCGGTCAACAACCGATCGCCCGAGGATGCGCCCGGAAGGCTCACGCTTGTCGGAGCGGTTTCACATTGAACCGGCACGGCGGAGTGGAAGCGGGCTCAGGAGTAGACGTCGAGGTGCCGGTCCAGCTCTGGCGGCTACGTACGTCCTTTCGCCGCGACTTCGTCACATCGAGGCCCACCTAGTGACGATGACTCCAAGTCTCATTCATTGCCCGCCGATTCCACTCTAGGCGCCCACACGCCGCCGCCCACACGCCGCCGCCCACCGGCATCCGGCTCGGGATTTTCGGCGCCATTTCAGCGGGTCGGTGACTGCGGGAACGGGTTCGGTGTCGTGGTCGGGTCCGCCACGAGGGGCAGCACCATGGCGACCTCGTCTGCGTCCTTCTGGTGGTCGCCTTCAGTGACCCGCACGGGCCGACGCTCCGAAGTCGGACGGAAACCAAAGCTGGCCGCGAATGCGACTGCGGAGGCGTTGTCGGAGACCACCCAGAAATAGAGCAGTCTGCGCCCGTCCTCGACGGCCGCATCACGCGCGATTGAAACAAGACGCCACGCTACGCGTTGACCACGCACTGAAGGGGCGGTCCACAGCCCGAACACCGCACCGGTCTCTGGATCCTCGTTGTGGAGTCCCAAGCAGACCAGACCCACCGGCTCATTCCCGCGCTCGGCCACGATGCGGGTTGCAGGGCTCATCTTTTCGCGCCAAAAGTCGTCGTCGTAGCCCGCCTCGTCCTCGAAACGGGCTACGAACGCTTCAGGAGCATCACGCAGCGCTGCCAACCGAACGCTGCGGTAAAGCTGCCATTCGTCCTCACCCAGAAGTCGAGCCGTAATTTCGATCATGCTTCAGGGTCGCACACCACCAAGGTTGATCAGAATGATCGGTACGTCACCCCGCCGCGCACGGTCCGAGTTGTTGTGATGAATTAATTTCGCGCTTGGCGCGACAACATTTTCCGCCAATTGAGGTTCGATCATGGCCGACGATTACAACCCGCTGCGCTCCAACAGCGGGTCGCTGTGCTGGTGCTCGTCGAATTTGCCGCTCCGGGTTCGCTCTGGCTGGCTTCGGGCTAGCCGCGAGTGCCTTGCGCATATTTCTCGGTGGGTATCTCTCAAGTAGAAGTTCGGCTTCGCGGGAGGAGGTTCTGAAGGCCGAATACGTGGAGCGTCTGTGGCGTCTGGAGGATGCGGGGCAGGCTGGGTCGGAAGGACCGTGCCGGTGAGAGCTGAGAACCAGTAAGGCGGCGTTCGCGGGATTGGTCGTGATGATCGTTTTGGATGTCGGGTCCAGCCGCCAATGAGGTCGTCAAAGTCCAGCTCGGTAAAATCGGACGCATGGAGCGGAATCATTTCGTGTCCTACTGTCGAGGTTTGCGCGGCAGCTAAGCACTAGCCCAGCCGGAGAAGTCCCGCGAAACGTGCGCGCAGAGACTTCGATCGTCCACGCAGACCATGGGTTTGTGGTTTCCGTCGCGCCCCGGTCTAGTTCCGGGTCGCCATGTCTCCGTGCTTCTTCAGGAAGCGATCTCGCTCCACCTCGTCTGGGAAGAGGAGGATCGTCCAGGCGGAGCGGGCGCCCGTTCGGCGCAGCGTCTCGCAACGGTGGTTCCCGTCCTCAAGGAAGTACTCGCCGTCGTGATGTGACACGAGCAGTGGCGGGGGGTTCCACCCCTCCTGAATGCTGTGCTCCATGTCCTCGACGTCGGACTCCCAATCCTTCTTGGCGACGGGGACGACTACGTTGTCCCCGTCGGGACCGGCCATCGGAGTGATTCGATCGAGCGGGAATCGGACCGGGCCCAGATAGACCGTTCCCTTCAGTGCCAAGGCGGCCGCCAGCTCGGGGTTGCCGCTGCCCGGGCTGGAGAGGAAGTCGACCACCCAATCTGCCAGCCGGCCCTCGTCCGCGGCGCGCTGCGCCGAGCTGACTGAGACCGTCTCGTCGTCGGTCACTCAGGCGCCGTCGCGATCAGCTCGGCGAGCGCCGACAAGGACGAGATCCGTTCATAACCGGCGTCGAGGTGAAGACCGAGTGGATCCATGAGAAATGGGCGGATGCCGGCACGGCGGGCGCCGACGACGTCGATGGCCGGCATATCGCCGACGTACCAAACCCGGTCCGGGTCGAGTCCCAGAAGGTCGATGGCAGCATGGAAGATCCGCGGATCCGGCTTCATCACGCCCACGTTGCCGGAGTCGATCACGCACTCGATATTCACGCCCAAGCCGGGACCCACCTGGCATATGCCGAGTTGCGCGAGCCGAGAACCCATCATGCCGTCAGCGTTCGAGACGATGCCGAGGCGTACCCCGGCAGTGGCGAGGGCCCGTAGGCCTTCGCGGCTACTGGGAACCGGATCGACCCACAGAGCCGCGTCGGCGAACTCGCTGTCGAGGTGGAGGTGGGCCTCGTCACGCCGGTCTTGCGGTACACCGCATTCCTCCACATAGGTCTGGAGGTACTCGCGCCACGACTCGGCCCAGGACGCCTCGACGTCGAGGTGGATGCCGAACCTTGCCGCGGCCCGGTAGTGCGCGTCTGCCAGCACCTCTCGAGGGACGGAACACTCGGCTCGGGTGAGGGCACCCAAGACTCGATCAGGGTCGGGGAGGACGAATACGCCGCCGGCGTCGAGGAGTACGGCCACTGGAGCGTCGCGTCCGAGGACCATACTCAGAGACTACCGAGACGCAACCCTACTGCGACCGTTTGCAGCACGTCGAGCATTCGTGAGTGGGTTGGTCACCACGACCGTCAGCGAGATGCTGATCGTTGCTCGCGTTCCTGAGAGGCTGATGTCCGACAAGCCCGCCACCTTCGTTCTCCCACCGGCCGACGGCCACGAATCGACGCTGCGCCTGGAGTTCCACCAAAGGGTGTGTTGCTTCAGGAACGTCAGACATCGATGAGCTCCTTGGGGTCCGCGTGACTCGATGCTTGTACGAAGCGACGATCCAGGGAAGGGCACTTGGTCCCTATTGAGGAGGGGAGCTGTGAGGTTTAGTGGCGCGGGCAGCGTTCGTTACACCGTCAGGTTTGGGCCGCGAACCGGTGACCATCGCCCGGGCGGGGCCGGGCGAGATGCCAGAGGCGGCGCGACCGATTGCGTCCCCGAACTCGTGGGCTGACCGGGCGACGACCGGGTCACGCGGGGTCCAGATCCCGATCGTTCGCGTCGTTCCTGCTGCTTTGGTCATCGATGACGTTGTGTGCGATGTCGCTGAGTTTGATGTTCTCTTGCTGAGAGCGGCGCCTGAGGAACTCAAACGCTTGGTCTGCACCGATGCCGTACCTGCCCATCAGGATGCCTTGGGCTTGACCGATGAATGTGCGCGCGTCGATCGCGATACCGAGTCCTTGTTCGGTGAAGGCTGACGAGAGTGCGACGGATGCGTGACGTGCGAAGTTTTGGGCGATGGCGATGTCCTTGGATCCAAACGCCCCAATCGATTCAGCAAAAAGATTCAGCGCGCCAAGGTTCCGTCTCTTGGATTCAAGGCGTATGCCCAGCGCGCTTCGGATCCCGAGTTCGGCGACAGCTGGACCCCATCGTGGCCACCGGATGTCCGTGGCGGTGTCCTCGCACATGTACGTCGTTTCGTGGCGGATGGCATCCAGGCAAGGTCCCTCATCCAACGACTGTTGGAGTGCGTGGGCCTGGTCAACGCGAGGCGAGGTCGCTGCTGATGTGGTCCACGTGTTGCGGGTGGTGGAGTACAGGATTCCGCAATCGTCAGCTGCGGTCGTCAGGCATGCGTATTCGACGATCAACTCGGCGGTTGACGACAGACTCAGTTCGGCATCCAGCTCAAGTGCAACACGGGACAAGAAGTCCGCCTCGTCTGTCACGCCTGTACCTACCTTCGGTTCCCGCAAGGATCGCACGGCCACCACAATGGGTCGGACGGAGCCACACCAATACGCCATGCTCGCCACGGCGTCGAATTCGGCGTACCCTCAAGAAGTTCCCTCGATCCAGCAATGGACAAGCGGACGTGCGCACGTCGAACCAACGACGACCGACTCCGGTGAAGCGCAAAGCATTCCAGCCTCAGGCGGAACGCTCGTGTCGTTACAACACCCTTCATCACCGGACTACCACCCGATCGGCAGCTCAACTCCGCCGTGGTCCCTCTGCGTCTACTTGGTCTCAGACCGTGCTGCTCAACAGCGCATCCTGTGCTCGGTTCGTGATCTGGGACGCGCTGGGCTGGTTGCCCTCGGCACGCAACGAGGATCTGAGTTCTTCGTGATCATCGACTACGACACCGACATCGACAAGATGTTCGCGAAAGTGATTGCACCGTTGATTGATCCGACGGCAGTCATGACGTTTTCAGGGCCCAAGACTCAGATCATGCGGCAACTATGAGAGCCGAGGACGAATGGGAACAACTGTCAGAGACCGTTCGCGCCATGGGCGCGGCCCACGGTCTGAAGGACACGCTTCAATTTGCCCTGGCCGGCACCATGGAAGTCCTCCCCCACGCCGAGCATGCCGGCGTGTCGATGGTGTTTCAGCACACCCGGATCGAAACCCCGGCAGCAACTGATGACGTGGCACGCCGCGGCGACGAGCTGCAATACGAACTCGGGGAAGGTCCGTGCCTTCAATCGATCCACGAGCAGGAAACGGTATGGAGCAACGACCTGACCATCGAACGTAGGTGGCCCCGCTGGTCCCAGCGGGCAAGCGACGAGTTGGGCGTACGCAGCATGCTGTGCTTCCAACTCTTCGTGACCGCCGACACCCTGGGGGCCCTCAACCTCTACTCCAGCAAACCCCACGCATTCATGTCCGAAGACCGCACAGCCGGTCTCGCCCTCGCAGCCCACATCGCCGTCGCGCTCAGCTCCGTGCAAGACCTCGCCAGCCAAGAGAATGCCGCACTAGGCGCGTCGGTCATCGGCCAAGCCCAAGGCATTCTGATGCATCGTTACGAACTACTCCCATCCCAGGCATTCCTCGTGTTGGCGCGCGCCGCCCAACAGGACGACTCCACGTTGCAAGCCATCGCAGAGAACCTGGTCGACAACTCACTACATTCACACGACTCGCGATAATTTCTCGATCGAGACACCCGGGACTTGTGACCCTGCCACGAGGTTTGCCCAGTCGGCACACTTGCTGATGAACCCACGCCTTCCTATTGGAGATCGCCCATGCTGATCCAGGTCCACACTGACAACAACGTTGCCTCCGGCGACGTGCTCACCAAGCTCGTCGAGAATGGGATGGAGATGGCGCTCGGATCGCAGGCGATGCGCATCACCCGTGCGGACGTCCATTTCGGCGACGAGAGCGCGGGCCGCGCAACAGGGTCGGATCTGCGCTGCATGATCGAGGTGCGTCCGGCCGGGCACGAGCCTGTGGCAGTGACTGAGCATGCGCCGACGCTCGATGCAGCGTTCGCCGGTGCGGTCGACAAGGTGCAGCGAGTCGTCGACACACTCTTCGCCAAACGTGATGCCCGCGAACCCGGCACACCTTCAGGGCCGACCGCGTAGGCGATCCAAACATTGCTCGGGTGTGCTGGGATTGGGTACTTGTCCGGCCCCCTTTTGGTCCAACTTCTGTGTGATTCTGCTTCAGATGCTGGGTCTGTCAGTGGCGACTGATGATGTCCTCGTCGTGAGGTGAGCGACTGAACAGATCATGGCGAATTTGCGCGAAGTGGGTAAGGCCCAGGGTTAGAGCAGCTCGTTGCGGCGAACTAGACAACAAACGGTGCGCGCTCGCGAAGGGCAATGATGTGCGAAAGGTACGGCGGACCTCGACATTGCTCGACTGGCGTCGAGAATCTTGGGGGAATATCGGGGCAAGGTCGGACCGAGGGGGAATCGCTGCAGGTCAAAGGAGTGGTGGGTGCAGGCTGTAAATCAGACGGCTCAGCCTACGTAGGTTCGAACCCTACACCTGCCACGGGAACGAAAAGTGCCCCTGACCTGCGCGTATGTAGGTCAGGGGTGCTTTTCATATGGCGCCAGGCAAGCGGGATTCGGACATCTCGGCCATAAGGCTCTGACCTGCGGCGATGCGGCGAACGTGGCGTGTCAAGCGATTGCGCGGGGGAATGCTGGGGGAAGTTTGGTGTTTCGTATGCGGGATCGCGCTGTGAGGTCCGTGGTCAATGGTCGATGGCGGCTGACCAGCGCTCCTCGATCCGACCGAACCGCCAGACGGCTGCTGAGACAGCCCAGGTGACAATGAAGAGCCCGACGATGGCGTAGCCGACATTGTTGAGGTCAATCGTGCCGACCCACGCCACCGGCCCGCTCGTCACCCCGAGCTTTTCGCCGAGGAGGCCGACGATCTCGATACCGCCGATCAACAACGCCACGACAACGGACAACCCCGTCACGGTGATGTTGTAGTAGATCTTTCGCACCGGCCTGAGGAACGCCCAGTCGTACGCGAGTCCCATGAACGCACCGTCGAGACTGTCAAACAAGCTCATGCCGGCGGTGAACAAAATCGGTAGCACCAAGAACGCATACCAAGGCAGGTTGAACGCGGCCGCGCCTGCCGCAAGGACGAGCAATGAGACCTCGGTGGCGGTGTCGAATCCGAGCCCGAAAAGGAGCCCGACGGGATACATGTGACGGGGCTTCTTAACCGACCTGGTGAATCGACCGAGGATCCGATTGAGCAGTCCGCGGTTCTGCAATTGGTGTTCGAGTTCGGCCTCGTCATAGCGTCCTGAGCGCATCTCGCGAGCGACCTTCAGGATGCCAATGAGGACGATGGCGTTTATGACGCCGATCGTGATGAGGAAGATCCCAGAGACGCTGGTGCCGATGATGCCCGTCGTCTGTTGGAGTGTTGATGACTCGTTGCCGACCTGGCCACCGATTGCGCGAATCCCGAACGCCAAGAGCAGGCACAAACCGAAAACCACACTGGAATGCCCGAGAGAAAACCAGAATCCCACCGATAGTGGTCGTCCCTTGTCGGGGTTGTCGGCGAGCAGTTTGCGGGTCACATTGTCGACTGCTGCAATGTGGTCGGCGTCGAAGGCGTGCCGCATGCCCAATGTGTAGGCCGTGATGCCGAGTCCGATCCCAAAGATGCCGCTGGCGCCCAGCTCGAGCTGCTGTGACGCGATGAGAGCGAGCAGCCCCCAGCCGACCACATGCAGCAGCAGGACGAATGCGGCCATGCCCCACAGCGATCTCGCTTCAGTGCGGCTGAGCCGGCGCACTGTCGTCAGGGACATGGGGACTCCTGCGGTTAGACGTACAAGTCACCATGACGCAGATGCGACAGTGTTGCAAGAGGCATACCCTAGTGAGAATGCGAGCCAGCGCAGTCAGCGCACGTGCCAAGGAATGCCGCGTGGTGCATGTCGACACGGAATCCGATGTCGTCGAGGAGGCCCTGGCCAAGCGGCGCCAACGCGGATTCGTCGATGTCGATAATCCGATTGCAGGTCGTGCATTGCACATGCGCATGGTCGGGCTCAGGGTGATCGTGGCCCGGCACCGCGAGGTGATAGATCGTCGCCGACCCAGCGACGTGAGTATGAGAAACCAAGCCAAGCTCGCCGAGGGTTGTCAACGCCCGATACACGGTCGCTCGATGGACGCCAGGTGCGGCGCCGCTGGCACGCACGGCGATCTCGTCAGCGGTGAGGTGCTCCATCGTTCCGTCCAGGACTTCGAGCACCGAGCGGCGAGCGGCAGTGACGCGTTCGCCCTTGCTTCGCAGGGTCGCGACGGCCTCACTCACCCGATCGTCCAAGTCCCCCGAAGATGCCATGAGCCTATTGTGCGCCTTCGGGCGGATCCCTTGCTGATTGGTTGGAGCCGGATCTATCGTGACTGCAACTGAGGCGGTGGGCATGCACGAACTCTCTATTGCCGAGTCCGTCGTGGAGGCGGTCCTTGATCGCACCGGAGACAAGCAGGTGACCGTCGTGAGGCTGGACGTCGGCAAGCTCTCGGGCGTCGTTCCTGACGCGTTGACCTTTTGCTTCGAGCTTGTGACCGCTGGGACGGCGCTTGAGGGAGCCGAGCTGGCAATTGTCCAGACGTCGGGTCGTGCCCACTGCCGCAGTTGTGATCGGGACTTTGAAAAGGACGACCTGATCTTGCTGTGCGAGTGTGGGAGTGCAGATGTCGACGTGGTGGCCGGACGCGAACTGTCGGTCACGTCAGTGGAGGTGGCCTAGATGTGTGCAACATGTGGATGCGGTGAAGCCGAAGTACGGGTTGACGGTGCGACAGGAGAGTACTTGCACGTGCATGCGGACGGCACCGCACACAGTCACGGTGCAGACCACGAGCATCCGCACGACCACGACCACCCGCACGATCACGAGGCCGTGCCCCCCGCTCCGCGAACGCATTCCATTGACCTTGAAGTTGCCGTGCTTGCCAAGAACGACGAGCTGGCCGGCGCGAATCGCGTCTGGCTGGGCGAACGCGGCATCGCAGCCATCAACTTGATGAGCTCGCCCGGAGCCGGCAAGACCACCCTGCTCGAGCGGACGATCCGCGAAGCCGGACCTGATCGCCAAATCTGCGTCATCGAGGGTGACCAGGAGACGGCCTACGACGCTGATCGTATCCGTGCTGCGGGGGCCCGAGCCGTACAGATCAACACAGGTTCGGGATGCCACCTCGATGCGTCCATGGTGCGCCGTGGACTCGACTCGCTCGCTCCCGACGATGGCGATCTGGTAGTCCTTGAGAACGTTGGCAACCTTGTCTGCCCAGCACTCTTTGATCTCGGCGAGAAGATGAAGGTCGTGATCATCTCGGTGACAGAGGGTGATGACAAGCCGCTGAAGTATCCTCACATGTTCGCAGCTGCCGACCTGGTCGTGGTCAACAAAACGGACCTCCTGCCGTACGTGCAGTTCGATGTCGATCGGTGTGAGAAAGATGCCCGCAGTCTCAATCCCGACGTCACGTGGATGCCATTGAGCGTTCAGTCGGGTGAGGGATTGGACGCCTGGTACGACTGGCTGCGCGAACTCTAAGCCCCATTCCGCCATCGCGCACGTCGAAATGGACCTCTACCAGAACTTCGTCGAAATCTGACAGATTTTCCCAAAAAGTTTTCTGTGATCCTTGACACGAAGTCCGGCTGAGGAGGGTAATGAAAAGACGACGTAAAGCCGCGGACCTACTCCGGCCCCGGTAACTCGGGGGCAACCCTCGCCTCCTGGAGAGGTCGGCGATATGCCCACTGCCGAAGCGATCAAAGCGGAAGAAACCCTTATCCACGTTCTGTGGATCAACGCCGGACTGAGTTGCGACGGAGACTCGGTTTCCCTCACAGCGGCGACCCAGCCAAGTATCGAGGAAATTGCGATGGGGGCACTCCCGGGCCTCCCACAGATCGCGGTGCACTGGCCGCTGATCGACTTCGAGTGTGGTCCTCAGGGCGGTGCAGACGACTTTCTCGAGTGGTTCCACAAGGCAGACCGCGGCGAGCTTGAGCCGTTTGTCCTGGTGGTCGAGGGCTCGATTCCGAACGAGGCACTGCACGAAGAGGGCTACTGGTGCGGATTCGGCAACGATCCCGAGACAGGCCAGCCGAGGACGACCAGCGAGTGGCTCGACCGCCTGACGCCGAAGGCCACGGCGGTCGTCGCAGTCGGCACGTGCGCGACCTACGGTGGCATCCATGCCATGGCCGGCAACCCGACCGGAGCGATGGGTGTCCCCGACTACCTGGGCTGGGACTGGAAGTCCAAGGCAGACATTCCGATCGTGTGTGTTCCAGGTTGTCCGATCCAACCGGACAACCTGTCGGAGACTCTGACCTACTTGCTCTACATGGCCACCGGCCAGGCGCCGATGATCCCCCTTGACGATGCGCTGCGTCCGACCTGGCTCTTCGGCTCGACGGTCCACGAAGGCTGTGATCGGGCGGGCTACTACGAGCAGGGCGACTTCGCGGACGAATATGGATCGCCCAAGTGCATCGTCAAGCTCGGGTGCTGGGGTCCCGTGGTCAAGTGCAATGTGCCCAAGCGCGGTTGGATGAACGGTATGGGTGGATGCCCCAATGTCGGCGGCATCTGCATCGGCTGCACAATGCCGGGCTTCCCCGACAAGTTCATGCCATTCATGGACGAGCCGCCTGGGGGCAAGCTTTCGACGAACGCCGTCAAGCCCTATGGCAAGACGATGCGAGCGCTGCGTTCCAAGACCACAGCGACGCTCAACAAGGAGCCCAAGTGGCGCAAGCCGGGCAAGACCTTGACCACCGGCGCCAAGAAGACCTGGTAATCACCCTCCCTTCGGCAGAAAGGCGACGTCATGACGTCGACCATCCCTAGTCCCAGCAGCAAGAGCGTCAATAAAGACGGATTGGTGGAGATGGCTTGGGACCCCATCACCCGCATTGTTGGAAGCCTCGGCATCTACACCAAGATCGACTTTGAGAACAAGACGGTGGTCGAGTGCCACAGCACGAGCTCAATTTTCCGCGGCTACTCGATTTTCATGAAGGGCAAGGATCCTCGCGACGCGCATTTCATCACCAGCCGCATCTGCGGGATCTGCGGTGACAACCACGCGACTTGCTCTTGCTACGCGCAGAACATGGCGTACGGCGTCAAGCCACCGGCCATCGCGGAGTGGATCGTCAACCTTGGCGAAGCCGCGGAGTACATGTTCGACCACAACATCTTCCAAGAGAACCTGGTCGGCGTTGACTATTGCGAAAAGATGGTCTCGGAGACCAACCCCGAGGTGCTCGAGCTGGCCAACAACACACCCGCACCGCACGGTGGCGACCACGGCTACAAGACCATCGGCGACATCATGCGGTCGCTCAACCCCTTCACGGGTGAGTTCTATCGCGAGGCTCTCGTCGTCAGTCGCTACACGCGCGAGATGTTCTGCCTCATGGAAGGTCGTCACGTTCACCCGTCGACGCTCTACCCGGGTGGAGTCGGCACGGTCGCAACGATCCAGCTGATGACCGACTACATCACCAGGCTGATGCGCTACGTGGAGTTCATGAAGAAGGTCGTTCCGATGCACGACGACCTGTTTGACTTCTTCTACGAGGCGCTCCCGGGCTATGAGCAGGTCGGCAACCGGCGGATCCTTCTTGCCTGCTGGGGCTCCTTCCAGGATCCCGATCACTGCAACTTCGACTACAAGGACATGACGAACTGGGGACGCAAGATGTACGTCACCCCCGGGGTCGTGGTGGACGGCAAGCTCGTCACGACTGACCTTGTCGAGATCAACCTCGGCATCCGTATCCTGCTCGGCTCGTCCTACTACGAAGACTGGGAAGACCAGGAGACATTCGTCAAGAACGACCCTCTGGGCAATCCGGTCGACCGCCGTCATCCCTGGAACCAGCACACCAACCCCAAGCCGCAGAAGCGCGAGCTGGATGGCGGCAAGTACTCCTGGGTGATGTCGCCACGCTGGTTCGACGGCAAGGATTACCTCGCCCTGGACACCGGCGGAGGCCCGCTAGCTCGCTTGTGGTCGACCGCGCTGGCTGGTCTCGTCGACATCGGGTACGTCCAGTCGACCGGCAGCAGTGTCAAGATCAATCTGCCCAAGACCTCGCTCAAGCCGCCTGTCTCGCTTGAGTGGAAGATCCCGCAATGGAGCAACACGATCGAGCGCAATAGAGCCCGCACCTACTTCCAGGCATATGCGGCGGCGTGCGCACTGCACTTCGCCGAGAAGGCGCTCGTCGAGATCCGTGCAGGTCGCACCAAGACGTGGGAGAAGTTCGAGGTTCCGGACGAAGGCGTCGGGGTGGGCTTCACCGAGGCGGTCCGCGGTGTACTCAGCCACCACCTGGTCATCAGGGACGGCAAGATTGCCAACTACCACCCCTATCCGCCAACGCCATGGAATGCCAACCCTCGCGACTCCTATGGCACACCGGGCCCGTACGAAGACGCCGTCCAAGGCCAGCCGATCTTCGAGAAGAATGATCGCGAACACTTCAAGGGGATCGACATCATGCGCACCGTGCGCAGTTTCGACCCGTGTCTGCCATGTGGTGTGCACATGTACCTCGGAGAAGGTCAGACCCTCGAGAGGCTGCACTCGCCGACGCAGTCTGCCGGCACCGAATAGGGTTGCGATGACGCAGCCGGAGCTGCTCGACCACTCAACCGATCTGACCCTCGCAGGCGAGCGGATCGATGCTCTGCTGACGGCCAGCGCCACCGGTGGAATCGTTGCCCGCGAACGGGCTGAAGAGCTTGTCCGGCTCGTCACTGATCTCTACGGTGCGGGCATCGAGCGCATCATGGAGATCCTGTACGAGGCCGGTCGACTCGACGATGACGTGCTTGCAAGTCTGGCTGGCGACGAGCTCGTCTCGGGACTCATGGTCGTGCACGGTCTGCACCCTTACAGCATCAACCAACGAGTCGAAGACGCCCTCGAAGGCGTTCGCCCCTACCTCGGGACCCATGGCGGGGACGTCGAGTTGCTCGACGTGACTGTCGAAGGCGTTGTCCATTTGCGCTTGCTGGGCAGCTGCGATGGGTGCCCGTCGTCCTCAGTGACGCTGAGCCTCGCGATCGAGGGCGCCATCATGACGGCAGCGCCCGAAGTCATATCGATCGAGGTGGAGGAGGCGACCCCCAAAGCCAAGGAGCCGGGTGGCCTCATCTCGGTCGAGTCGCTGATGACACGCCTCCAAGTCGATACGCCGACCGGGGCGGAGTGGCACGTCCTCCCGGAACTGGATGCCGGAGATGTGTCGTCCGTCGATGTGGGTGGGATGCAGCTGTTGGTATGTCGCATCGGGTCCGACCTGTTCGCCTTTGTCGATCGGTGCGCGAGGTGCGAGGCAAGCCTCGCGGGCGGATCGCTCGCGCGGCGACTCGGTGGCGGACTCGGAGATGCCTTGCTCAAGTGTCCGTCGTGTCAGGTGCACTACGAGGTACGCAAGGCTGGCGCTTGCGTCGACATCACCGAACTACACCTCAAACCTCTGCCCGTGCTAGCCGACGGCGGCACCATCTCCGTGGCGGTTCCGGCAACTGAGGTGGCATGAGCAGCCCGGCTCGCGGGCAGTCACCGCTGGCGAGCCTGCGACGTATCTCCACGACTCGACCGACTCCGAGTGCCGAAGAGCGGTGCGAGATGTGCGCCAAGTCGATCGGCCACGACCATCAGCATGTCGTGGGGCTCGAGAGCCGCAGCCTGATGTGCACGTGCAGGCCGTGCTACCTGCTGTTCACCGAGCAGGCGGCCAACATCCGCTACAAGGCCGTACCGGATCGCTACTTGAGTTTTCCCGACTTCGCGTTTGATCAGGGCGCATGGGACGACCTGCAAATACCAGTCGGGCTGGCGTTCATCTTCCGCAACTCAGTTGAGGACCGGGTGGTGGCGTTCTATCCGAGCCCAGCTGGTGCGACAGAGTCCGAACTGACATTGGAGGCCTGGGACCGGATGGTCTCGACCAACCCGCAATTTGACCTCCTGCTGCCTGACGTCGAAGCGCTGCTGATCTATCGCAGCGATCAGGGTCGCGGCGACTTCAACTGCGCGCTCGTGCCGATCGACATCTGCTACGAGCTCGTCGGCACGATGCGGATGACCTGGCGCGGGTTCGACGGTGGCTCGGAGGCCCACACCGCAATGGACGAGTTCTTCTCGACGGTCGAACGGCGCACCAAGCCCGCGCCGGCAGTCGAGACTGCCGAGGACAAAGTATGAGTCACTACGAGTTCAGCATCCTCGACGTGTTTGCCGAGCCGTATGCGGCGACGCCGCAGCTGACGGCGCGACTGCGCATCGAGGAAAGCACGGGCACGATCGTCCATGCAATCGCGTTGCGGTGCCAGGTGCGCATCGATCCTCAGCGTCGGGGCTACGACGAGGAGGAGGCCACCGACCTGCGGGCCCTCTTCGGGTCGCGCGAGCGCTGGTCGGACACCCTGCGTCCGTTCCTCTGGATGCAGTGCAGCACGACTGTCCAGGGATTCTCCGGTGTGACTGAGGTCGATCTGCCCATGCCGTCGACATACGACTTCGATGTCGTCGGATCCCGCTACATGCACGCCGTAGGCGAGGGCACGGTCCCGCTTTCGTTCATGTTCTCCGGCGTCGTGTTCACCAAGGGCGCCAATGGCTTCTCGGTCGAACAGGTCCCGTGGGACTGCGACACGAGCTTTCAGATGCCGGTCTCGGTGTGGAAGCAGATGATCGAGATGTACTACCCAGGCACGGGCTGGATGCGGCTCGATCACGACGTCATCTCAGAGCTCGGCGCCTATCGGACCGAGCACGGCCTGACTTCCTGGGAAGAGACTCTCAATCACCTTCTTGAGTCCCGCAAGGAGGTGCCATCATGAAGCTCGACCTCGCCCGCTCGGTCGCCGACGCAGTGCTCTACGAGGGTTATCTCCTGTATCCCTATCGCGCGAGCTCGAGCAAGAACCAGTCCCGCTGGCAGTTTGGTGTTGTCAGTCCGCCCGACGCCGAGGCGCGTGGTCTCGGCGAAGCCTCGTCAATGTCGATGCAGTGCCTGATCGCCGGAGAGCTCAACGCTGAGGCTTCGTTCGTCCTGCACGTACGTTTCCTCCAGCTGCAGCGCCGCCAGGTGCTCAACGCTGCCGACGAGTCTGTGGCGGAGATCGTTCTTGGCGGCACAACGTGGATGAGCTGGGATGAAGCCGTCGACCGGGAAGTCTCCTTCACGGTGGCGGCGGCCGATGTCCGTGAAGGCGTGACCCTGGCGGTCGAGATTCCCGACGGCGAAGATCTGGAACCGCTGGTTGACGAAGCCGGACTTCCCGCTGGCACCATTGCCCGTCGTCGCAAGCTCATCGTTGCGGACGTTCGGGTCGGTGTCGTTGCGATCGGCGATCTGCATCGGCTCAGCGTGGACATCGACAACCGCAAGGTCGGAGAGTCTGTCGACAAGAATGACGCCATCGCGCACTCGTTCATTGGGACGCACGTCATCATCGAGGCGCACGGCCCATCCTTTGTCTCGCTGCTCGAGCCTCCCGACGATGCGTCTTCAGCTGCGGCCGCGGCGTGCAGCCAGCGCCGTTGCTGGCCCGTCCTCGGCGGTTCACCTGGTGACACCGATCTCCTGCTCGGCCTGCCGATCATCTTGTATGACTACCCCGAGATTGCTGAGCAGAGCACAGGTGCCCTGTTCGACTCGACAGAGATAGACGAGATCCTCACCCTCCGGGTCATGACCATGACCGACGCCGAGAAGGCGGAGGCCCGTGCGACCGATCCTCGCGCGCGCGAGATCATCGATCGCTGTGACGAGATGACACCCGAGTCGATGCAGGCGATGCACGGGATCCTTCGCGATCCCGGGGCCATCGACGGTGTGATCCCGTCGGCCCCGATGACCGAGCCTGATTGGCCCGTGCTGAGCGACATACGCGACATTGATCCGCCCAGCTTCACCACCGGCGACAGCCCGTGGTGGGATCCCGAGCAAGATGCCGCGGTCGCGCCCGACACCGACGCCGTGGTCATCAACGGACTCAGCGTCGCCAAGGACAGCCTCGTTCGAGTGCACCCCAATCGTCGGGCCGATGCGCACGACATGTTCTTCGACGGTCAGGTCGCCAAGGTCACCGCGGTGCTGAGTGACGTCGACGGGGGCACCCACCTCGCCGTGGTGCTGGTCGACGATCCGGCGGCCGATATGCACGAGTGGTACGGGCGCTACCTCTACTTCGCGCCCGACGAACTCGAGCCGCTTCCCGTTGACTACGTCCACCACGACAGAGAGGAGAGTCGTCCATGAGAACAGTAGGCATCATCACCACCGGAGCCGTCGGACTGTTGGTCCTCGTAGCCCTCATTGTCGCCGTGATGTCGATCCCTGACATCTCGCGATACCTCAAGATCCGCAAGATGTGAGCATTCGTCCACCAAGGAGAACACGATGAGCGAAACACCAGGAGAACACCTCGAGGAAGAACCTCAAGAGGAACGTGGGCCGAAAGGTTCGCGTGACGAAGAAAGTGACGGTCCCGTAGACCGCCCCGCGGGGACGGCCGATGAGGACGACGACACCGGCATCGAGCCAGACAAGTCCGACCACCCCGATGCGCCTAACCTGCAGAGCGGAGGCAACTGAGATGAGCACCGGCAATCCCGCCCCTGGCGGTGATGATCCCGACACCGAAGGCAAGGCTTTGCCTCCGTACGAAGGGCGCCAGGAAAGTGGCGATCCGAGGCCGCCGTCAGGCACGTCTGACGAGGTTGACGATCCTGAGGACACTCCGGGTGGAGCGACCGGCTCGCCGTCGGACGAACAGCCCGCGACTGAGGCCGACGAGACTGACGGCGATGAACCCGCTGACACCGGACCCACGCACACACCGGGCACCGGCCGAGCAGAGGACAAGCCCTGAGGTCGCCGATCCTTGTTGCCGGCATCGGCAATATCTTCCTCAGCGACGACGGCTTCGGTCCGGAGGTCGCCCGGCACCTGCTGGGCGGCGACATCGTGCTGCCCGATGGGGTGAGCGTCGTTGACTACGGGATCCGCGGTATGCATCTGGCATACGACTTGCTCGACGGTTGCGAGGCCTTGGTCATTGTCGATGCCCTGCCGGGCGCTGGCGCTCCCGGCGACATCGTGGTCATGAGCGTGGGCCCAGAAGATCTCGGCCAGGGCGAGTTGGATGCGCACGGCATGGACCCGGTCGCTGTTCTTGGCAGCTTGCAGGCACTTGGCGGATCGCTGCCTCCGACATTCGTCGTCGGGTGCGAACCGGCAACTGTCGAGGAGGGCATGGGTCTCAGCGAACCGGTGGCCGCCGCAGTACCGATCGCTGCCGATGCCGTCGTACGGGTGATTCATGAGCGCGTCCTTGCCTCAGCTATCCCGGTTCGAGAGGACTGACCATGTGCCTGGGCATACCCGGACAAGTTGTCGAGATCGTCGAGGGATTCGCCGATCAGCTGGCGCTCGTCGACGTGGAAGGCGCACAGCGCAAGATCAACATCGGCATGCTCGAAGAGACGCCGGCGGCAGGCGACTGGATCTTGATCCACATGGGGTTTGCACTCGAGCTGATCGACGAGGCGAAGGCGGAGGAGGCCATCTCAGGCCTGGAGATGATGGGGCAGGCACGAGAGAGCTCCGAGTCGGAGGCGCGCGGTGCCTGACACGATGATGCGGCCTCCTCGCGCACCAGTCTCCGGACCAGTGCTGTTCGCGCGGTACGCATTCCCGCCCAACTCGCACGGCTACTGCGGTCCCGCCGACCACGGGGCCTTCTTCGAACATGCCGTGACGGGTAGTGACGACCGTGGGTTGCGTGACCTTTCGCGCCAATTCGCCGGGGCCTGGCCCTACCTCGAACTCATCGCGGCATCACTGGGCATCAACGATCCGCTCGATCGACGGGTCGTCGACGCTTACTGGGTCGGCAATTCCCGACTCAATCAGGTGACACCCTCGGCGGTTGGCAGATCGATGGAGGAACGGTTCCGGCCGATGACAGGGTCCGCGTTCAGCACACTCGCCGAGAGTGTGAACGCTGGCGGCGTGCCACACCACAGTTTCGCCGTCTTTTGCATCTACCCATGGACTGGCCTTTTGAGCGATGGTCGCAAAGCCGAACACGCGCTCACAGTTCTCGACCAGTGCCGCATCCGATGGGGGAAGGTGCTGGTCGTCCAGGGCGATCAAGTGGTGGTCGAGTCGACCCCCCTTGCCTGGGACGGTCACACTCTTGCATTCGGCGAGCGGCAGACCGAGACAGTGATCCGATCGGTCGATGGGACGAGCATGATGGACGACCTCGCTGTCGGCGACTGGGTCTCCATGCACTGGGAGTGGGTCTGCGACGTACTGAGTCAGCGTCAGGTCCGCTACCTCCGCGATTTCACGGTGCGCCACCTTCGCATCGTCAATGAAGGCAATCTTCACAAAGGACCGAGCGCCCTCTTGGGCACCTGACGAAAGGAACGCGATGACCCCCCAGCCGGAGGCACTGCCCCGCAGAACCCTATTGAAGGGGGCTGTCGCACTTGGCGGCGTCGCCTTGCTGTCCGCCTGCGGTTCGTCGTCGGAAGGGGGCTCCAAAGCGATTGACCTGACCGACCAACGCGGCAAGAAGTTGACGCTCGATGGGCCGGCCAAGCGCATCGTGACGCTGCCGATGCCCGCCGCGTCTATCATGATCGCGGTCGATCGCAGCGCCAAGCACCTCGCCGGCGTTCACGACGCCTCCTACGCTGCAGCTCAGCAAAGCATTCTTGGCACAATGTTCCCGGAGGTGCTCAAGATTCGCCACGACGTTGGCACTCAAGACTTTGCGCCCAACGTCGAGGGCATCCTCTCACTGAAGCCCGATGTCGTGGTGCAGTGGGCCAGTCAGGGCGATGAGATCATCCAGCCGCTCGAGAACGCTGGCCTGACCGTCCTCGGAGTCAACTACGGCAAGCTGGAGGACGTCGGGGAATGGTTCCGAATGTTCTCAGCCGCTCTCGGCAACCCATCTCGTGGCAAGGCCATGGCCGACCGTCTGGCATCCGACCAGGCTGCGATAAAGACTGCTGCGGTCAAGAGGGATGCCCGGGCTCCACGCATTCTGTACTTCAACCGGTTTACTGACAGCCTGACAGTGCAGGGAGAGGGAACGTTCAACGAGGCATACATCAGGTTGATCGGAGCCGAGAACGTCTCCTCTGACGTCAAGGGGCTGGTTGCTGTTGACCTCGAACAGGCTCTGGACTGGGATCCGGAGATCATCGTGCTCGGCAACTTCGACAAGGCCATGCCGGCCGACGTCTACGGAGACCGGCGTTGGCGTGACGTCGCCGCGGTCAAGGCGCGTCGGGTCTATCGCGCACCGCTAGGCGGATATCGCTGGGACCCGCCCAGCCACGAGTCGCCGTTGATGTGGACCTGGCTTTCGCAGATCGCGTTCCCGGACGGCACAGACGGTGGACTGCGCGACAAGATTGTCGACGACTACAAGTACTTCTACGACTACAGCCCGACACAGCCGGAGATCGACACCATGCTGTGGAAGGGGGCCAACGGTGGCTCCGCAGAATACGGTCAGTTCTCGGCGTGATGACCAGGCAGCCAAGACGGTCGCTTCCGTATGGCGTGTGGGTGGCCCCTTGTCGGTCGTTGCGGCCGGAGTCGCGCTCCTGGTGACGATCGTCGTGGCTGTCTCGCTCGGCCGCTACACCGTGTCGGTTCCGCACGTGTTGCAGATCTTGGCGTCCGGGCTTCTCCCAGACGACGGTGTGACCGAGACCGAGCGCACGGTCGTCGAGCTGGTGCGACTTCCGCGGGTGATCCTCGGAGCGCTCGTCGGTGGTGGCCTTGGAATAGCAGGGGCGGCACTCCAGGCGACGTTTCGCAACCCGTTGGTGAGCCCCGACATCATCGGTGTCTCGGCGGGTGCATCATTCGGCGGCGCTGTGGCATTGCTCCTCGGTCTTGGGACAGGATTCCTCGTCGGTGGGGCCTTCGTGTTCGGGCTCGTCGCCTTGGGCCTCCTGTTTGCCCTCACGGCCGGTCGAGCATCTTCGATGCTCATGGTGGTGCTGGGTGGTGTCGTGCTCGGTTCCTTCTTTGCCGCGCTCGTCGGGCTGGTCCAGTATTTCGCCGACCCCTATTCCTCGCTGCCAGCGATCGTCTTCTGGCTGCTAGGTAGCCTCGCAACAGCCACGTGGGCGAAGGTCCTTGTGGCTATGGTCCCCATCTTGATTGGCACCGCCGTGGTGCTGTTGCTTCGGTGGCGGCTCAATGTGCTCTCGCTCGGAGACGAGGAGGCGTCATCCCTGGGGCTGAGGCCGAGTCGCCTGCGATGGGCCTTCTTGCTGTCCTGTGCGCTCATCGTCGCCGGTGCAGTTGCAGTGAGCGGCGCGGTCGGATGGGTGGGTTTGGTGATCCCACACCTGGCGCGCATGTGGGTCGGCCCCGATCACCGGTTTCTTCTCCCGGTCAGCTTCCTGCTCGGTGCGACCTATCTCATCCTGATTGACACCGTCGCCCGAACGGTCACAGCCGGCGAGATCCCACTCGGAGTTCTCACAGCGTTGTTGGGCGCACCGGTGTTCTTCTTCCTGCTTCGTCGCAATCGGGACAGGATTTGGGATCGTGCTTGAGCTCGACTCGATCGGTTTCAGATATCCCGGATCCGACTGGGTGTTCCGAAACGTCAGCCTCGCCGTCGCGGAGGGGTCGGTGACTGCTGTGCTCGGTCCCAACGGGCGCGGCAAGACTACCCTCTTGCGGTGCGCAGCCGGACTTGCGAAGCCTCAGGAGGGGGCTGTCTCAAACGATGGTCCCGTGGGCTTTGTCCCACAGACCAGAGGTGGAGCCTTCGCGTATCGGGCGATCGACATGGTGGTGATGGGCAGGGCGCGCCTAGTCAGTCTGTTCGGTGCGCCGACCCGCGATGATGAGGTCGCCGCAATGGACGCCATGGAGCGCATCGGTGTGGATCATTTGGCCGATCGACAGTTCCCGACCCTCAGCGGCGGCGAGCAACAACTGATTCTGATCGCCAGGGCGATTGCCTCGGGAGCGCCGACACTCGTGCTCGACGAGCCGACGACGGGGCTCGACCTGCACAACCAGGCGCAAATTCTCGCGCTGCTTCGCAAACTCGTCGCCGACGGCATGGGCGTGCTTGTCACGACGCACCATCCCGACCACGCGCTGTATTTGGCTGACCAGGTCGTGCTGATGGGAGGTGCAGGCGAAGTTCGCTTTGGGCCTGCGGCGTTGATGCTCACCGACGCCATGCTGAGTCGGCTGTACGGCATCGATGTGCAGACGGTCGCGTACGACCAGAATGGCGACAAACTGCGGGCCATAGTCACCAGGTACGACAAGGAGTTTGGGTCCAGCTCGGACCCGCTCTGATTGGGCGTCAGTGTGAACCCGGGTGGATCACGTCTTGCTGTCTTGGACGTCGGTGATCTTGCGTGCGATGTCGCCAAACTTGACTTGTTCCCGCTGTCATCGGCGGCGCAGACCTTTGCCGTCCTCTTGCGCGATCGAAGGCATGCGTCTACGCGTGCAACGGCTGTGGAAATGCGCTAGCGACGTTGATGACCAGGTGTATGACTGGCGTCGACCGCGGCTGACTGACGTCGAGAATCTGGGGGGAATCCTGGAGTAAGTCACGCCCGATGCGGCATCGATGCAGGTCAGAAGAGTGGTGGGTGCACTCTGTAAATCAGACGGCAACGCCTACGCAGGTTCGAACCCTGCACCTGCCACAGCACGACAAAGAGCCCCTCAGCTGCGGAAACGCAGGGGAGGGGCTCTTCGGTGCTGAAATTGGAAGCTTCACCTCTCACGAGACCTCTCACATGCCGGCGTTGAAGGTGTCGCGATGAGCTCTCACGAAACGAGAGCATGGCTGCGATGGAACTGGTTCTTCGATCGAAACCACGCGGTGGGGCGGACTCCAAATCCGGTGCGTCGCCCGGTACGTACGAGCCCCTCGTCCCGCAATGAACCACCTGAGCGTCCTGCTTGCTAGCCTCAGCCGACCAGGCCCGAGCGGTACGCCAGCACGACCGCCTGGACCCGGTCCCGGACCCCCAGCTTCGCCAACACCCGAGCCACGTGAGTCTTGACGGTGGCGTCGCCCACTAGTAGACGCTCCGCGATCTCGATGTTCGACAGGCCCTCTGCCAGCAGGGACAGGACCTCGGTCTCGCGCGGTGTCAGATCACTGGGGATTTGGGGCCGGGCTGAGGGCCGATTTGCGCCGTAGTGCGCGATCAAGCGACGCGTCACGCTGGGTGCGAGCAGAGCATCCCCAGCGGCCGCCACCCGGATCGCGTGGACGAGCTGCGTGGCCGGTGCGTCCTTGAGCAAGAAGCCGCTCGCTCCTGCGGCAAGGGCGCCGTAGACGTGCTCGTCGAGGTCGAACGTGGTGAGCACCACGACCTTGGCATCAGACTGGCTGACGATGAGCCGCGTCGCCTCGATGCCATCCATTCGAGGCATCCGAATGTCCATGAGCACGACATCGGGAGCCAGCTCACGGATTTGCGCAAGGGCTTTGACCCCGTCGGCAGCGTCGCCGACAACGGTGAGGTCCGGCTCCGCATCCAAAATCATCCGGATCCCGGTACGTACGAGCTCCTCGTCATCGACCAGGAGGATGCTGGTCATCTCGGGGGCCCCTCAACCGGAAGGCGGGCGCGGACGGCGAAACCCTGGCCGTCAGGCCGCAGACCGGTGTCCAAGGTGCCGCCGTAGAGCTTCACCCGCTCACGCATCCCCACCAGGCCGTGGCCGCCTCGGTCACCGGCGTCTGCATCCTGACCTTTGCCCC
Organism: Propionibacteriales bacterium; assembly: GCA_038256885.1. Lineage (GTDB taxonomy): Bacteria > Actinomycetota > Actinomycetes > Propionibacteriales > Nocardioidaceae > Aeromicrobium. The sequence continues at coordinate 28,370 of JBBSJW010000004.1, read as the reverse complement.
CGCCGTCTCTGACCTCGATGTCGAGGCAGTCCACCTGGTAGTCGATGCGCACGTCGACGGTCGAGGTCCGAGCGTGCTTCAGGGCGTTGGTCATCGCCTCCTGGATGACTCGATACCCGGTCAGCTCGACTCCCGGCTGTAGATCCCGGACAGTGCCCCCGATGGTGAGGTCGACGTTGAGTCCGGCCTCTCGCACGCGTGCCACGAGGTCTGGGATCTCCTGCAGCGTCGGCTGCGGCGTCGTGCCGGCGTCGCCCTCGGTTGTCGTGAGCAGTCCGAGCAGTCGCCGCATTTCAGCCATTCCGTTGCGACCCGCGGCCTCGATCGACTCGAGGGCGGCACGCGCCTGTTCCGGGGCCGCGCCGATGGCGCGCTGGGCACCCTGTGCCTGGATCACGATCACGCCCATGCTGTGAGCGACCAGGTCGTGCAGCTCTCCGGCAATGCGTGCACGCTCGTCCGCGACCGCCCGCGCGGCCTGTTCCTGCATGTCGCGTTCGGCGGCCTCCGCGCGCTCGACCAGGGCGACCGCCTCCCGCGCCCGACGCCTCATCCAGCGACCGAACGCCCAGATGCTGGCGAAGATGAACCAGCCCGGCACCACCTCGTCCAAGGGATCGCCGTCCCGGAGGCGCGGGGCGTCCACGAAGAGAATTTGAAGCAGGATGGCGGCGGGCCCGACGAGGGTCGCGGGCACCCGGGCATGCGCCCCGGTCGAGTAAAGGCCGATCGCCGTCGCGAAGAACGGCTGACCGAGGTTGCCGCCGAGCTCGAACTGGACCCACGCCGCCGCAGCCATGGTCACGAACACGGTTGCGGCGAACCGACGGCGCACGAGGAGCGGCAGAGTGAACGCGGCGATCAGCACGCTGTGCACCGCTCGCCCCCCTTCCCACTCGCCCTCGGGTGTCTGCCACACCTGCACGAGGGCGGTCAGCCCCAGCGCTGCTACGACGACGACGTCGAGGAGCACGAGGCGGGAGGGCTTCATGATTCGACGGTAGCCACTGCGGACCTATCGCACATCCTCATTGCGGCGGACGCATATGCCTCGCCGTACGCCACGAGGAGGACCTCGAAACCCGCAGCAGTCCTGACGACGCGTGCGGCCGACGAACCTAGCGTGAAAGAACCGACGAGACGCGTCGGCGGCGAGAGGAGAACGTGATGGTCACACAGGCGAGCCACACCGGCCGGGCTGCGGTCGCAGCGGGCGTGCTGATGACGGCAGGCGTCGAGGGTGAATGGCTGCTGGATCCGCAGCGCGACGACGGCACGGTCACGGACAAGCCCGAGTTCGCGCTGCTGCTGGTGGTGAGCACGGTCGGGTTCGTATTGCTGAGCCTGGCCGTCCGCGGCCTACGAAGCGAGTCCGTGCGACGTACGCGGTCCGCCAAGGCGGGCGCCATGATGACGCTGATCGGCGCATGTCTGCTCGTCGCCTTCGGCGCTCTGGTGACGGTGACCGGACTCGCGTCAGGATCGCCCCTTGAGGCATCGTTCCTGGCGTTCGCACTCGGTCTCCTGCTGCTCTCGATCGGGCAGGTGGTCTGGGGTCTGTCGCTCCGACAACAGTCACCGGCGCCTGGCGTGTGGCACGTGCTGCTGCTGGCCGGAGTGCTCGCGTTTGCGTCGATCGCGATCCCGGTCGACCCGTGGCACGACGTCTCCTTGGTCGGGATGTTCCTGGCCTGGTCCGGGATCGGCGTGCTCCTGCTCCGGAACCGCACGACCGCTGACCCAATCGGACCGGCTCGATCGGAGCACACTCGGAAGGACGTTACCGAGAGGTGAGGCGCAGTCAGACTCGCCGATCGCGGCGACCGCATCGAAGATGCGCTCAAACCCGGCGGCGACACCACGGTCAGCATCCGCACTGGCTCTTAAGAGAGCCGGCGGAGAGCGTGCGGGGTGCTCCTGGGTACCACGATGAACGCGTCAGCCTAGACCTCCGAGATGACATCCTCAGCCCAAACCTCAACGCGTCCCTCCAACACGTAAAACGCTTTCTCGGCGCCACGGTGGGCGTGCAGGGGGTCGTTTCGCCCCAGAACTCTTCCTCCATTAGGGAGTACGCATCCGCCACGTGAGCGCCGTCGGTTTTCTGGTGCTACGTGGACCCCAAGGCGGTCATTGCACTGCCGCCAGCTCGAAGCAGAAAAATGAAAGACACCTTTACTGCTATCCCGTGGGCTGTGGGCTTCCGCTTACGAGTCCGAGCCGGCCGGTTCGAAGCTCGCCAGCAGGGCCTGCATCGCCTCCTGGTCGGGGCCGACGAACTGGGGACCGTCCGGAGCGGCGGCGACGTGGTTGAACAGCACGTCGTTGATGCCACGCGCAGGAGGGAGATGGGAGCTCAGGATGACCGAGGGGTCGAGCTGACGAATCGGGTCGATCGTGGCTCCGAACTTCACCGGGTCCACCGTGTGGGCCCACGGGCTGTCGATGGCCGCCCACAGCAGCATGGCGGACTCCAAATCCGGTGCGTCGCGCGCGTCGTCCCCAAGGGCGAGGTCCGCCGTCGGCATGGGCCCGCCGAAGCAGTCAGAGGAGAAAAAGGCGCCACCCTTGCTTTCCTGGAAACCCACTGTCGCCGGATTGTCGTAGAGGGGAGGTCGATACCCGGTGAGGGTGCGGTCGCCGACGTCGAGAGACTGACCCGGGTTCAAGAAATAGGTCCGGTCGAGCGGGACCTCCCACTCGGTGGACATGATGCCGGCGCCGATGAACGTCGTCACCAGACGGGCCTGGGGCGCGGCCGCGAGCAGCTCGAACAGGCCACCGGTGTGGTCCCGGTCCGGATGGGTCAACCAGATCCAGCGCACGTCGGCCGGGTCCATGACGCCTGACAGGTCGCTGACGAAATCTTTGTCGGACGTGCTTAGGCCGGTGTCGACGACCACCGGCTGCTCGGAGTGCAGGACGAAGGAATTCACCGGCAGAAACCCGATGCCCGGGATCTCAGCGCAGTCGCTGAGCAACGTCACGTCAGACGTGATCGAGTGAACCTCCATGGGGTACTCCTTGGTGTCGGACGGGCCCCCGGCTGGCTGCCTTTATGCTCCTCCCGCGTCGTTCCTGCGTCAACGCTCACAACGCTACGAACTTGCCGGCGTCATTCGTGATGTCGCGTGCGCTGCACTCATACACGGCTCAGCGTGGTTGAGAACATCTAGAGATCGGTTCGATCGTGCCGACATGCTGGTACCGGCCGACGAAGCGCGCCCGGTAGCGCGATTCCCGTTCAAGGTGACGACGGATGGCCCGAGAAGCTGGTCGAGGTGTATATGCGTGATTCCTGTGCGGGTAACTCAGCTGTAACGGACGGTTCGATACTTTCTGCCGTGGCTTCAGTGGGTTTGGATCGCGTGACGATACGAGATCCTCACCTGCGCATCGTTAGCTAGTCATTCCGCGTATGACGGATGCAGCTACGGGACAACATCCGAGCCAACAGTCTGCGTCGTTCATGGGGTCGTGGACCCTCTCAGACCGTCTCCGGGCGACGTCGATAGCCCGTCCCTGGGGGCCCGTTCGCCCGGATTCAACCATACGGCGAACGCTCCGCGGCGCCTTGGACGGGGCAAAGTGCGGGGCGTTCGATCTGAGGCTAGGTCAAGACTTGCTGTCCTCCGAAGCTGTATTTCGCGAACACGAGTCGCAGCCCAGGTTCTACTCCCCAAGAAGTCCGTAGGAGTCCTCGCCGCAAGTTCGAACCCTGCACCTGCCACAGCATGACGCGAGCCCCTCGCCAGCGGAAACGCCGGAGAGGGGCTCGATGCTGTTGGTTTCGGTCGCGTCCTACTTGGGAGGCATCCGGATTGCTCCGTCGACGCGAACCGTCTCGCCGTTCATGTAGGAGTTGGTGACGCACTCGATGACCATGCTGGCAAGTTCGTCGGGGAATCCGAGTCGCTTCGGAAAGTTGACTGATTCGCCGAGCTTGGCCTTGAACGCCTCTGAGGCTTCGCCCTCGCCGTAGATCGGGGTGTCGATCAGGCCGGGGGCGACGGTGTTGACACGGATACCGGACGCGGCAAGGTCGCGGGCTATCGGCAGGGTCATCCCGACGACGCCACCCTTGGACGAGGAGTAGGCGGCTTGGCCGATCTGGCCGTCGAAGGCGGCCACCGAAGCGAGGTTGCAGATGGCGCCCCGTTCTCCGGACTCCAGTGGATCGGTGCGGCTGATTGCCGTGGCGGCCAGACGTATTGCGTCGAAGGTACCGATGAGGTTGATCTCGATGACCTTCTTGTACGCATCCAGGTCGTGTGCGGAGTCGAATGTGCCGTCGCGGCCGACCGTGCGCTGAGCCCAGCCGATTCCGGCTGAGTTGACGAGCACTCGCAGGGGAGCGAGCTCCTCGGCGGCGGCGATCGCGGTCTTGATCTGTTCGGTCTCGGTCACGTCAACCCGGATGAACACGCCTCCGATCTCGCTTGCAAGGGATTGGCCGTCGTCCTCCTTGAGGTCGGCGACAACAACGAGCGCGCCCTTGGCGGCGAGTTGACGGCTCACGGCGGCGCCGATGCCCGACGCGCCTCCAGTGACAATGGCGGATGCTCCAGAAATTTCCATGGGAGGACGCTAGCGCGTGCATCGATCGGGTGGGCTGGGGGCCCGGCGAACGTGACCAGAAGTGAGGCTGAAAGACGCGGCGTGGGAAGGACTCTGCACCTGCCATGTGTCGCACTGCCGCGCCGCCGCCATCCCTGACCTCGGTCAGCGTGGGCGAAACCGCTCAAGTTTCAGCATTTTTTAAGGTTCGGGGGTCTTGCGATCGCAACCCGGTCTGATTTATAACATTGCCGTGAAATTGAGTCCACCGGGCTCAACATTGTGAAAGGAGATCTGAACATGAACGCTATGACCTTTGATCCTTTCGGCGACATCGATCGCCTTCGGGATGCCTTCCGTACGGGTGCCCGAGCAGTGCCGGTTGATCTGGTCCGTGAGGGAGAGAGGTACCTCCTCAACGCCGACCTGCCCGGCGTCGACCCGGGATCGATTGACATCGACCTGGACGGCAACCTGCTGACGATCCGTGCCGAGCGCACCCAGGCAATGCACGAGGGCGCCAAATGGATCGTCCAGGAGCGCCGGGGCGGCAGCTACTACCGTCAGTTCACGCTGGGTGACGGAATCGACCGAGAGTCGATCTCGGCGAGCTACGAGAACGGCGTGCTCTCCCTGATGATTCCGATCAGCGAGAAGGCGAAGCCGCGCAAGATCCAGGTGTCCGCCGCCGACGTACCGGAGTCGATCACCGCCTAGGCGCCTCGTTTAGGGAGCCAGGACGCGAGGCGGACCGCCGGCTCACGCAGACGTGTTGGTCCGCCCGCTCCCTCGGGCTGATGCCCCGCGCGGAGTTTGGATCAGGTCAAGATGGGTAGTTTCCGTCGAACCACCTGACAGGAGCCGGGCCATGTCTGTTGGCGAGCTCCCCCTCACCGATTTCGCCGGGCTGACCGTTCTGCACGACTCCCAGGTGCTCACTCCACGATCGTGGACCCTCGCGCAGTCCACCTGGTCTGCGGACATTCTCCAGCGCGCTCCACAGGGGCCGGTGCTGGAGCTCTGCGCCGGCGTGGGTCATATCGGCTTGGCAGCGGTCGCTGAAGGTCGTCGTGAGCTCGTCATGGTGGACCTCAACCCGGTCGCATGCGACTTCGCGCGCCGCAATGCAGGTGCAGCTCTCATGAGCCACCGCGTCGAGGTGCGCGAGGGACGCATGGACGAGGTGATCCACCCCGGTGAGAAGTACGCCCTGATCATCGCGGACCCGCCGTGGGTCCCGACCGATGGAATCGGCGAGTTCCCCGCGGATCCGACCTTGGCGATCGACGGGGGCGCGGATGGGCTCGTGGTGGCCCGCACGTGTTGCGCCGTCATCGAGGCGCATCTCGCAGAAGGCGGGTCAGCCGTGATGCAGCTGGGCTCTCAGGCGCAGGCAGCTGCTGTCGCCGAGCATCTCGAGGCTACGTCTGCGTTGCGAGTACGGGAGACCAGGTCGTACGAGGGCGGTGTGCTCGTCCTTCTGACCCGCTGACGTCACTTCTTCGGGATCATCTTGTGGGTGCCGTCGCACCATGGCTGCGACTGTGACTTGCCGCAGCGACAGATGGCGCTCACGGCCCGGGTGGTGCGGTGCGGCTCGCCGTCCGGATCCTCGACGACGTGGTCGCCGCGCAGCAGCATCGGGCCGCCGGGACACAGGATGACGTCCGGGTGCTCAATGTCCGTCACGCGGCGGACCACTCCTCGAGCATGCGGTGGGCGAATCGGTTCTCCAGGTCCAGGCACGTGAATGCCCCGAAGAAGATGTCGTCCCTCAACGCGGGCTCCTCCTCGACGAGGGAGCCGCAGATCGTCCGCACGGCGAGCTGTTCGTGCACGGCATCGGCCTCGACGTGCTCGAGGTAGTAGTCGATGATCGCTTGCGGCAAGCCCACTCTCTCGAATCCCTGAGCCAATCGGCGAGACGGGACACTGCTGGTCACCTCGAACGCCGCCAGGTGACCGAGAGCCGCACCCCTCAGCCGGCGGTTGAGACCGAACAGCGACATCGCATTGTTCTCCTCGAGGACCTCTGCGGGCACGTCGTCGATGTACGAGCCGTACTCGTGCCGGAGGCCGCACTGGTCGAGGCCACGAGCGAACAGCTCGGCATGCAGCTTGGCCGGATCGCCGCGCCCGTACTCGTCGAACTGCAGCTCCATCAGTGCTGCCTTCGTACGCGGTGCCAGACGCGGCACGACCCACGCGGTCGGATCGGATTCCTTGAGGTGATAGATCGAGCGCATCTGCAGCAGCTCCAAGACCTGGTCGTGATCCGCCTCGTGCTGGACGAACTTCGCGAGCGAAGGGCCGTCATGGTCCGCGATGAAGGTGAACAGGTCCTCGGCAAGCTCGCCATCGAGATTCGGGGCGACGAAGCGGTCTCGGAGCTCGGCCTCGAACCCTGCCTCCAATGACCGGCGGAGATCGATGAGCTCAGGCTGCCACTCGAGGTGGTCGTCTACGTCGTCGAAGCCGCGGTAGTGCAGCTCGTACAGCGCCCACAGCGTGATGTGCAGATCGTCGTCATCGTCGGCCAACGTGCGCAGAGCGTCCTGCCACGAGGACTTCGGGCGGCGCATCGACTCGAACATGATCTCGCTGAGGGAGCCGCGCCCTTTCGGGATCAGCATGGCTCGACCTCGTCTTCGAGCCAGTGCCACTCGCCGCGGCAGTCGAAGAATCCTGGGAGGTCGTCGTCGCCGAGGCTTGGCGGACGATCGAGCAGATGCAGGTCGAGCATGGGAGTTCCTCTGCAGTGGTGCACGTGTTCGCCGTTGCTTGGCGACCGCAGGCGGAGTACCCCATCTAGCACCGGCGAACCGCTGACGCTTGATGTTTGGTGACCTGGGTACGTCGAGGCCTTGATGAGGAAAAGGAGAACTCGATGACCACCACACCGATTGACCCCATGGATCCCGATATCTCTTGCAGCGTGCTCACAACGGATTCCCTCGACGTACGGATGCTGGTGATCCCACGCTAAGCCGTGGCACTGACAAGTGCACCTGCCGATAGGCTGAGCACGTGGTCTACCGCGCCTTCTTCGACGCCGTGTTCAGCTCCATGGATCCCGAAAAGGCGCACGAGCGAGGCTTCGCGGCGATCAAGGCCGGCCGCTTCGTCACCAAGGTCGCACTGCGCAAGACTCACGCTCCCCGCACGGTGATGGGCATCGAGTTCCCCAATGCGTTCGGTCTGGCCGCAGGCTTCGACAAGAACGCGCGAGCTGTCCCTGGTCTGCTCGCGCTCGGCTTCGGTCACGTCGAGATCGGGACGGTGACTGCTCGACCGCAACCCGGCAACTCCAAGCCACGCCTGTTCCGACTCGTCGAGGACAAGGCGATCGTCAACCGCATGGGTTTCAACAACGATGGTGCTGCGGCGGTCGCCGCGCGGCTTCATCGCCTGCGCCAGAAGTCCGGACGCGATGCCGTCATCGGCGTCAACATCGGCAAGAACAAGGCCACCGAGGCTGCTGATGCAATCGCGGACTACGTCGAGAGCGCACGACTCCTCGCGCCGTATGCGAGCTACCTCGTCGTCAATGTCTCCTCGCCGAACACTCCGGGGCTCCGCGACCTTCAGGCAGTCGATGAGCTCCGACCGCTCCTGGCCGCGGTGAAAGACGTCTGCGACCGGTCCCACGCCGGCCGGGTGCCGCTCGTCGTCAAGATCGCACCCGACCTTGCCGACGCCGATGTCGACGCTGTCGCTGACCTCGCCATAGAGCTCGGGCTCGATGGCATCAGCGCCGCCAACACCACGATTGCCAGGCCTGCTGAGCTGCTCACTCCGCGCGCCACGATCGACGCCGCTGGTGCGGGCGGATTGTCAGGACCGGTGCTCGCGGCCCGCTCGACCGAGGTCCTCGTTCGGCTCAAGCAGCGCGTGGAGGATCGCCTTGCGATCATCTCGGTCGGCGGCGTCACAACGCCTGGAGACGTACGCGCGCGGCTCGATGCGGGCGCCGATCTGGTGCAGGGATACACCGGCTTCATCTTCGAAGGCCCGCTCTGGCCATCACGTCTCGCCGCGGCGTCCAAACGCGCCTGACGCAGGCGTGGACCCGATTTCGAAATCGGGTGGTTGACCGTGTATCTTGGGACGTCGGCTTGCCCCTTTAGCTCAGTCGGTAGAGCGTTTCCATGGTAAGGAAAAGGTCTTCGGTTCGATTCCGTAAAGGGGCTCTGGACTCGCAGCACTAAGAGTCCTACGGACATGAGGCAACTCGTGCCCGCGGCTGGGTAGCTCAGTCGGTCAGAGCACACGACTCATAATCGTGGGGTCGCGGGTTCGAGTCCCGCCCCAGCTACCGCACGACACGCAAGACCCGCAGCATCATCGATACTCTGCTTAATCAACACAAGAAGAGGCACCCCGTGGCCAGCAAGAGCTCAGACGTTCGTCCCAAGATCACCTTGGCCTGCACCGAGTGCAAGGAACGCAACTACATCACCAAGAAGAACCGTCGCAACGATCCCGATCGTCTCGACCTCAAGAAGTTCTGCCCGCGCTGCAAGACGCACCAGCTGCACCGCGAGACGCGCTAACTTCAGGTCTTCGAACGAACGGCTCCCACGGCTCTGCCGGTGGGAGCCTTCGTCACGTTTGGGCTGCTAGCGTTTCACGAATGGACCTCGCCGACCTGACGACGCTGCGTCTGGGTGGCCCTACCAAGACAGTCCTCGAGCCCACGACCGAGGCCGAGTTGATCGATGCCGTCCGGATTGCCGACGAGGCAGCCGATCCTGTCCTGCTGGTCGCGGGCGGCAGCAACCTCGTCGTCGCCGATGCGGGATTCGACGGCACCGTCATCCGCGTGGTCACACGTGGCGTCACGGTTGACTCTGATGCTTGCAGCGGTGCCATGGTCACAGTCGCCGCGGGTGAGCCGTGGGACGGCGTGGTCGAGCGGGCAGTCGCCGAAGGCTGGGTCGGTGTCGAGGCGCTCTCCGGCATCCCGGGATCCACGGGTGCCACCCCGATCCAGAACGTCGGCGCCTACGGCCAGGAGGTTTCGCAGACCGTCGCGACCGTGCGGGCGTACGACCGGTTCGATCGCAAGGTACGCACGATCCACGCGGTCGACTGCGGGTTCACCTACCGCTCCAGCCGTTTCAAGGTCGAGCCGCATCGATATGTGGTTCTCTCTGTCGCGTTCCAGCTGGCGCTCGGCGATCTCAGTGAGCCCATCGCGTACGCCGAGCTGGCTCGCACCCTCGGCGTCGAGGTCGGCGAGCGCGTACCTTCGGCCGACGTCCGCGATGCCGTTCTCGGGCTGCGGCGCGGGAAGGGCATGGTGCTCGACGCCGCCGACCACGACACCTGGAGCGCAGGCTCGTTCTTCACCAACCCGATCCTGACCGCTGCCGAGGCCGAGACGCTGCCGGATGATGCACCCCGATTCGCCCACGCCGACGGGAGTGTCAAGACGAGCGCGGCATGGCTCATCGACCACGCCGGCTACGGCAAGGGCTATGGCTCAGGTCGCGCGACGCTGTCGACCAAGCACGCGCTGGCGCTGACCAATCGCGGCGGCGCGACGACGGCTGAATTCCTGGCCCTGGCTCGTGAAGTGCGTGACGGAGTGCGCCAGGCCTACGGCATCACGCTGGTCAACGAGCCGGTACTCATCGGCTGCTCGCTCTAGCGACCGACGAAGCCGGAGTCCCAGGACGAGCCTGCGTACACGAAGAGACCGGCGAGGCCGACCAGGAGCACGAGAAGTGACAGGCCGAGGATCGCCGTGCCGATGATCCCCATGATGCGGCCGGCGTTGACTTCGCCCTCGCCGCTGAACGCGGCGGGATTGGCGTCGATCTCCCGCTTCGCCTTGTTACCCATGTGCCAGGCGAAGGGCCCGAGGAGCTGGCACAGGACGAGACCGAGGATGCCGAGCACCAGCACTGTGGTGGCCTGGGGGTGCTTGGGCGCCGAGTAGACCGGCTGGTAGCCGTACTGGCCCGGTGAGACCGGACCCGGAGGCGGGGTGAACCCGGGTGCCTGACCAGCGTTGGGCGGGATCTCCTGCGAATCGTCAGTCATGGCGAAACGATCCCATAAGTACAAGTCAGCCGTCGTAGCCGCCTTCGAACGTCAGCAACAGAGCGAGAGAGCCGACGACCATGACACCAACCATGACGGCTAGAGCGAGGAGAGCCGTGCCGATGATGCCGCACACCAGGCCGGTCGTGGCCTCGCTGCGATTCGACCATTGGGTTGGCGCGCGATCCATCTCGCGACGCGCCACGGCGCCGTAGTACCAAGCGAATGGGCTCAGCAGCACGGGAACAATCAGCAGGAAGAATCCGCACATTCCGACGAGGCCGAGGATCATCGACCGCTTCGCCATCGGGTGCTGTGGGAGTGGGGTCGGGCGACCCCACGGGTCGGTGGTCATGCTGCCTCCGAAGCGAGCCAGACGTCGATCCCGACAAGGGCAGGCCCGGTGATCTCCGGCGGTGCGTACGAGCTTCGGATCGACATCCGTGCCAGCTCGGCGAGCTCGCCATCATCGAACCCCTGAGCAGCTCGCAGCACGGTGTACTGACCTGCGAGGCTCGACCCGAACAGCAAGGGATCGTCGGCGCCGAGAGCCACATTGATCCCCGATGCGACGAGCTTTCGTACGGGCACTTCCTCGAGGGTGCTGAAGACGCCGAGCGACACATTCGAGGTGGGACACACCTCAAGGGCAACTCCAGCGTTCGCCAGCCGATCGAGCAGGAAGTCATCCTCGGCCGATCGCACCCCATGACCGATGCGGTTGGGGTGCAGGTGATCCAGGCAGTCGATGACGTGCTTGGGGCCGAGAAGCTCACCAGCGTGGGGGAGCAGGGCCAGTCCTGCCCGCTCAGCAATCGCGAACGCGCGGGCGAACTCTGTCGTGTTGCCACGCCGCTCGTCGTTCGACAAGCCGAACCCCAGGACTCCGCGGCCGGCGTACTGCGCCGAGAGCCGCGCCAACGTTCGCGCGTCGAGTGGGTGGCGGGTGCGATTGGCGGCCACGACCAGCCCCATGCCGATACGGGACTGCTGGGAGGCGTCGCGGACGGCGTCGATCACCAGGTCAGTGAACGCCGTGACTCCGCCGAACCTCGCGGCGTAGCCAGAGGGATCGACCTGGATCTCGGTCCACACCGACCCGTCGGCCGCGTCGTCGAGTGCCGCCTCGAGGACCAGGCGCCGCACGTCTTCTTCCGTGCGGAGCACCGAGCGAGCGAGGTCGTAGAGACGCTGGAAACGGAACCACCCCTTCTCGTCGGTCGCGACGAGCTCCGGCGGCCATTCCTCGGTCAGCGATGTCGGGAGTCGTATGCCATCGCGCTCGGCCAGCTCCAGCAGCGTGGAGTGGCGCATCGAGCCGGTGAAATGAAGGTGGAGGTGGGCCTTGGGCAACGACGAGATTGCGCGAAAGCCCATGGTCGTCATCCTGCCACCATTGGGGGTGCTGGCTCGGTTCGACGGGGGCCACACCCAACCCGTACACTTGACTCACCGGTGAAATTTCACGCTAGATCGTCATGCCCTTCTCGCGGTGTGATCAAAACGTGAAGTGGACCTAGGGCACTAGCTCAATTGGTAGAGCTCCGGTCTCCAAAACCGAAGGTTGGGGGTTCAAGTCCCTCGTGCCCTGCAAGTAGTGACAACGACGACGTACTAAGGAGAACCGTGAGCGAACGGCATGAGGTGACCGGCAAGTCAGGCCGTACGTCACCGACCACGTTCTACCGGCAGGTCATTGCCGAGCTCAAGAAGGTTGTGTGGCCGACCCGTCCGCAGGTCGTCAACTACTTCTGGGTCGTACTCGTGTTCGTGCTCATCATGATGGCCATCGTTGCTGGACTCGACTTCGGGTTCGGCAAGGCCATGTTCTGGCTTTTCGCGTAAGACATCAAAGGATCATTTGTGACTCAAGGCATCGACCCGCAGACCACCTCTGAGACCGAAGAGGTCTTCGAGACGGACTCCGCGACCCCTGAAGCCGACGTCGAGACCGTCGCGGCCGACGCTCCCGTCGACGAAGCGCCCGTTGAGGACTCTCCCGTCGAGGACGTCGTCGCCGAGGACGCTCCCGTTGAGGACGTGGCTCCCGTCGAAGACGCGCCGATCGAGGACGCTGCACCCGTTGACGAACCGGTCGCCGAGGACGCAGCCGAAGAGGGCGCCGAAGACACTGACGCTCCTGCTGCAGAAGCAGGCGACGAGCCGGTTGCCGACGCTCTCGCTGAGTTCCGCGAGCGCCTCCACAACCAGATCGGCGACTGGTACGTCGTCCACACCTACTCCGGCATGGAGAAGCGTGTGAAGACGAACCTCGAGAACCGCACCACGTCGCTCAACGCCGAAGACTTCATCTTCGAGGTCGTCGTACCGACCGAAGAGGTCGCCGAGATCAAGAACGGTCAGCGCAAGCTCGTCAAGCGCACCGTCCTCCCCGGCTACGTCCTGGTCCGTATGGACCTCACCGACGAGTCGTGGGGCGTCGTTCGCCACACGCCGTCCGTCACCGGATTCGTGGGCAACTCCCACCAGCCGGTGCCCCTCAGTCTTGCCGAGGTGGAGAGCATGCTCGCCCCGGCAGTGGAGGCAGAAGTTGCCACGGCAACCGACACCCCCGAAAAGCAGCAGGCCAAGGCCTCCAAGGTCGAGTTCACCGACTTCATCGTCGGCGACTCGGTCATGGTCGTCGATGGACCGTTCGCAACGCTGCACGCGACCATCACCGAGATCAACATCGATGCACAGCGGGTCAAGGCCCTGGTCGAGATCTTCGGTCGCGAAACGCCGGTCGAGCTCAGCTTCACCCAGATCCAGAAGGTCTGAGCCAAACCGGCACCCACCACGCAACAACCATTCACACAAGGACCCAAGAAATGCCTCCCAAGAAAAAAGTTGCAGCCATCGTCAAGGTGCAGCTGCAGGCCGGTATGGCCAACCCGGCGCCGCCAGTCGGCACCGCGCTCGGCCCCCACGGCGTCAACATCATGGAGTTCTGCAAGGCCTACAACTCGGCCACTGAATCCATGCGTGGAAACGTCGTACCGGTCGAGATCACGATCTACGAAGACCGCACGTTCGACTTCATCACCAAGACGCCGCCCGCGGCTGAGCTGATCAAGAAGGCTGCCGGTCTGCAGAAGGGTTCGTCTGTCCCGCACAAGGACAAGGTCGGCAAGATCTCGAAGGACCAGATCCGCGAGATCGCCACGACCAAGATGCCGGACCTCAACGCAACCGACATCGATGCCGCCATGAAGATCGTCGAGGGCACTGCGCGCTCGATGGGCGTCACGACGGACTAGCAACACCCCACCCCAGAAGTAGTGGCAGGGCCGGCTGGGCCCGTTCAGACCACGACTGGTCAAACAGAGAAGGAACCAGAAGATGGCACAGCACTCCAAGGCATACCGAGCGGTTGCCGACAAGATCGACAAGGACAACCTCTACACACCTCTCCAGGCCACCACGCTGGCCAAGGAGTCGGGGAGCAAGAAGTACGACTCGACCGTGGATGTTGCCATCGGTCTTGGCGTCGATCCCCGCAAGGCCGACCAGATGGTGCGCGGCACCGTCAACCTCCCGCACGGCACCGGCAAGACCTCCAGGGTCCTGGTCTTTGCCACCGGCGCGAACGCTGACGCTGCACGTGAGGCCGGAGCCGACCACGTCGGAGCCGACGAGCTGGTCGACAAGGTCAACGAGGGATGGCTCGACTTCGACGCCGTCGTCGCGACGCCCGACATGATGGGCAAGGTCGGTCGACTCGGCCGCGTCCTCGGCCCCCGCAACCTGATGCCCAACCCCAAGACCGGCACCGTCACGACGGACGTCGCGAAGGCCGTTGGCGACATCAAGGGCGGCAAGATCGAGTTCCGCGTCGATCGCCACGCCAACCTGCAGTTCGTGATCGGCAAGGCGTCATTCAGCGCCGAGCAGCTCGCCGAGAACTATGGCGCAGCGTTCGACGAGGTCCTCCGTCTCAAGCCGGCCAGCTCGAAGGGTCGCTACGTCAAGCGGATCACCCTCTCGACCACCAACGGTCCTGGCATCCCGGTCGACCCGAGCCGTACCAAGAACTACTCGGCTGACGACGAGGCCTGAGCCTCCTAGCTCCAATACATCTGGCCCGCCCCGACCTCACGGTTGGAGCGGGCCAGATGCATTGCTGGGCAACTTGCTGGGTAGTTGTCTCACGAGGTTTCACAGCGGCGCCTTCGGCGCGTGACGTTCAACCCGCCTCAACGCTCCGGCCGCGGGCGGCCTCCGGTTTCGCGGATTTGGTCGAGCGCACCCCGGCCCTTAGACTGGTGCTACCGAAGACCGCAGGTTGGTGACTCGCAAGAGTTGCTCGAAGTGCCCGAAGGGGCGGCCAGCGCAGGTTGCGAATCGCAGTTAACTCAGCGTCCCGTGCCTTGCGCCGGGACGTTTTTTCGTGTCGGTTCCATGCCAGTCATGGGGTCGCAGTCCTCGTACGACCACTGGTGCTGGAAGGAGACACATGGCAAACCCGGAGAAGACAGCCGCCGTAGCCGAGCTCGCGAATAGCTTTCGCGAGTCGAACGGTGCCGTACTGACCGAGTACCGCGGTCTCACCGTGAAGCAGCTGCAGGAATTGCGGCGCACACTCGGAGAGAACGTCAGCTATGCCGTCGCCAAGAACACGCTGACCAAGATTGCCGCCAAGGATGCGGGAGTAGACCTCGACACGAGCCTGCTCACCGGCCCCACGGCAATCGCCTTCATCACCGGTGACCCGGTGCTGGCGGCAAAGGGTCTGCGCGACTTCGCGAAGGAAAACAAGCCCCTCATCATCAAGGGTGGCTTCCTCGACGGGAAGTCCATCACTGCTGCTGAGATCAACAAGCTGGCCGACCTCGAGTCGCGTGAGGTTCTCCTCGCGAAGCTCGCAGGTGGCATGAAGGCCAGCCTGTCTAACGCCGCATCGCTGTTCAACGCCCCGCTGTCGCAAGCCGCCCGAGTTCTCGGCGCCCTGCAGGCGAAGGCTGCCAGCGATCCGTCGATCCTGGCTGCAGGCGAAGCGCCTGCCGCCCCCGCTACCGAGGCCCCCGTGGCCGAGGAAGCACCTGTCGAAGAGGCCCCCGTGGCCGAAGCGGCACCCGAAGCCGAGGCACCCGCTGAGGCCGCAGTCGAGGCGTCTACTGACGCCGAGGCAACCGAGGGCTGAAAGCCCGATTCACATCGGGACCCCCTCGGGGTCTCCAACGAAAGGACGCCACCATGGCGAAGATCAGCACCGGCGACCTGCTGGATGCATTCAAGGAAATGACCCTCATCGAGCTCTCTGAGTTCGTGAAGGAATTCGAAGACACCTTCGACGTCACTGCGGCCGCTCCGGCTGCCGCTGCTGCTGCCCCGGCTGCTGCCGGTGGAGCTGCTGCTGGCGCCGACGCTGCTGACCAGGATGAGTTCGATGTCATCCTCGAAGCCGCTGGTGAAAAGAAGATCCAGGTCATCAAGGAAGTTCGTACGATCACCGGTCTCGGTCTCAAGGAGGCCAAGGACCTCGTCGAGGGCGCACCGAAGCCTGTCGTCGAGAAGGCCAACAAGGAAGCGGCTGACAAGGCCAAGGAGGCCCTCGAGGCCGCCGGCGCCACCGTCACTGTCAAGTGACGTTCAGCCTGCTTACATAGATCGGCAAACGCACAAGGCGTCCCCTCTTCGGCGGGGGCGCCTTGTGCTGTGTCCGGACGACTAAGTGTCCAAAACGGGCAGATGGGGTGTCGCCGAAAGTCACTCTGAGTTACCTTGGGCTGTCTGCTCGGCTACCGGGCAGTAACGAGCAGTTCATCCGAGGTCGATTACTCGTAACCTCGCGTGAAATTCCTCGTTAGGCAGTGTGTCTCAGATCACCGATCTAAGATGAACCAGTTCTCGTCGGACAGGCCGGCGAACCACGTGTACGAGGAGGGCCGTCCGTGGGCGTTGAAATCGTCGTCGAAGGCTTGACCAAGAAGTTCGGTAGCCAGACGATCTGGGCAGACGTTTCACTGACGCTTCCGGCGGGTGAGATATCCGTGATGCTGGGCCCGTCGGGCACCGGCAAGTCCGTCTTCTTGAAGGTGTTGATCGGACTCCTCAAGCCCAACGCTGGCCATGTGTTCATCGAGGGCACGGACATCGCCAACTGCTCGGAGAAAGATCTTTACGAGATCCGCAAGCTCTTCGGCGTTCTGTTCCAGGACGGCGCCATGTTTGGCTCGATGGACCTCTACGACAACGTTGCGTTCCCGCTGCGCGAGCACACCCGCAAGTCGGAGTCCGAAATCCGCACCATCGTGATGGACAAGATGGAGCTCACGGGTCTGATCGGCGCCGAGAACAAGCTTCCCGGAGAGATTTCAGGCGGTATGCGCAAGCGCGCCGGGCTCGCCCGTGCACTCGTCCTTGATCCCGAGATCCTCCTGATCGACGAGCCTGACTCCGGTCTCGACCCGGTCCGAACGTCCTACATCAACCAGCTCTTCATCGACCTGAACGCGCAGATCGACGCGACGTTCCTGATCGTGACGCACGACGTCAACACGGCTCGTACGGTGCCTGACAACATCGGTCTGCTCTACCACCGCCACTTGGCGATGTTCGGTCCGCGCGAAATGCTGCTGACCTCAGACGAGCCGGTCGTGGCGCAGTTCCTAAACGCCCAGACCGTTGGTCCGATCGGCATGTCCGAGGAGAAGGATGCCGACGAGCTGGCTTCGGAGAAGGGCATCGAAATGCCGCCCCTCCCGCCTGTTCCGCTGCAGCTCGAGCCGTCGGACGGTCGTCCGCGTCGTGCGCAGCGCGAGGCTGGTGCCTGGTGCCGCGAGAACGGTGTGACTGCACCGGCCGGCTCCTTCGGTGCGAAGGTACCGGTGCGTGCCGGCGGTGCTGCGTGACAGACCTCATCGTTCGAGAGTTGAGGTGACGGCGTTGTGAGTACTGCCGTCATCGCTGGACCCGCGAGGGTTGCCGGCAACCTTTTCGCCTTCACGCTAGACGTGGTCGTTGCGCTTTTCCAGCGACCGTTTCAGCTGAAGGAATTCCTTATTCAGGCGTGGTTCATCGTCAAGGTGACGATCATCCCGACCGCTTTTGTGTCGATTCCCTTCGGTGCCGTCATCGCCTTGCAGGTGGGCGGCCTGATCAAGCAGTTCGGCGCACAATCGTTCACCGGTTCGGCGGCAGTCCTCGCCGTTGTGCGCGAGGCCGGACCCATCGCCACAGCGTTGCTCATCGCCGGCGCTGCTGGCTCAGCAATCGCTGCCGACTTCGGCGCGCGCCGAATCCGAGAAGAGCTCGACGCGATGATGGTGCTGGGCATCGACCCGATCCAGCGCCTCGTCGTGCCCCGGGTCCTGGCCGTCATGCTCGTTGCGGTCTTCCTCAACGGCTTGGTGACGGTGGTAGGCGTGGCTGGTGGCTACGTGTTCAATGTCGTCCTGCAGGACGGCACCCCAGGTGCCTATTTAGCGTCGTTCACCGCGCTCGCTCAGTTACCGGACATGTATCAAGGCATGGTCAAGGCAATCATATTCGGCTTCATCGCAGCGATCGTTGCGTCCTACAAGGGCATGAATGCCAAGGGCGGACCCAAGGGCGTCGGCGACGCTGTCAACGAAGCGGTCGTCATCACGTTCACGCTGTTGTTTGTCGTTAACTTCTTCATCTCCGCGATCTACCTCCAACTCGTGCCACCGAAGGGAATGTGACGATGTCCGACAAGACAGCTCTGTCCGTTGCCCGTTCCGTGCCGGGCAAGATCGGTGGATCGATGGACGACCTCGGTCGTCAGATGCTCTTCTACATCCGGGTCGTCAAGTCGGTGCCGCGTACGATCGCCAACTACGGCAAGGAGATCGTTCGTCTCCTCGCCGAGGTCGCACTCGGGTCAGGCTCGCTCGCGGTCATCGGCGGCACCGTCGGCGTCATCACGGCGATGTGTTTCTTCACCGGCACTGAGGTTGGCATCCAGGGGTATGCGGCTCTCGACCAGCTCGGTACCGCGGCTCTGACAGGCTTCGTCTCTGCCTACTTCAACACTCGCGAGATCGCTCCGATCGTCGCGGGCATCGCGCTTGCCGCGACAGTCGGCTGTGGCTTCACCGCGCAGCTTGGCGCGATGCGTATCAGTGAAGAGGTTGATGCGCTCGAGGTCATGGCGGTTCCGTCGCTGCCGTTCCTCGTGACGACCCGCGTGATCGCCGGTCTCATTGCTGTTGTGCCCCTCTACATTGTCGGCCTGCTGTCGTCCTACTTCGCGACCAGGCTCACGATCACCAAGATCAACGGTCAGAGCGAGGGCACCTACGACCACTACTTCACGACATTTCTGCCACCAGGCGATGTGCTGTGGTCATTCGCAAAGGTGCTCATCTTCGCCGTAGTCGTCATCATGATCCACTGCTACTACGGCTATTACGCCAGCGGAGGACCCGCCGGCGTCGGTGTCGCAGTTGGTCTTGCCGTCCGTACGTCGATCGTCGCGATCAACGTCGTCGACCTGCTCGCCTCGATGGCGATCTGGGGCACGAACGTCACCGTCAGATTGGCGGGCTGACCCATGGCACGCACACCCATGCTCGAACGCTCCTTCTCGCTCAAGGTTCTTGGCGCGGCGTTCATCGCGATGCTGTTGTTCTTTATTTGGTTGACCAACGCGTTCTTCACCAAGGCTTTCGTCTCCTCCGTACCCGTTACTTTGACCACGTCCACGACAGGCCTCAACCTTCCGCAGAATGCCGACGTGAAGCTCCGAGGCATGATTGTCGGAGAAGTTCGCAAGGTCGAGCCGTTTGGCGACGGCGTCAAGATGACGCTCGCGATGAACCCCAAGTTCATCGACGACGTCCCTAAGGGCGTTACCGCTCAACTGATCCCCAAGACGTTGTTCGGCGAGAAGTATGTGTCGCTGATCCCCCCGGCCGAGGGCAGTTCCGGTGAGAGCCTGAAGGCGGGTGACGTCATCACGAAGGCGAACGTCCCGATTGAGGTCGAGACGTTGCTGAACGATCTTTACCCGCTGCTCACCGCGGTCGACCCGGTGAACCTCAACTACACGCTTAGCGCACTTGCGACTGCACTCGACGGGCGAGGTGAAAAGCTGGGCAAGACCCTCGTGACGATCAACAACTACCTCGAGGAGACCAATCCAGATCTCCCGCTGTTGATCGATGACCTGAAGAAGTTCGGAACTGTCGCCGATGGCTACGCCGCGGCCATGCCGGACCTAGGCCGATTGCTGCGTAACTCGGTGGTCACGGGCAACACGGTCGTGTCCAAGAATGCTCAGCTCACCGCCTTCTATGAAGAAGGCGCAAAACTGGCCAACACCCTCACGACATTTACCCGCGACAATGGCGAGAACTTGGTCACCTTGGCCAAGGAGGGACGCCCGATCCTCGAGGTCTCGGCCAAGTACTCCTCAACTTTCCCATGTTTCCTGGGCGCCTTGCACAAGATCATTCCGATGGTCGACAGCACCTATCGGGAGAACATGTTGCACCTCACGCTCGAGCTGATCCCGCCACAGAACCAGCCCAATGCCTACGACGCGTCGGAGAATGCCCAAGTGCCGTCTCTCGAGACATTCCAGACCAATCCTCATACCCAGCCCACATGCCTTGACCTGAACGACATCAACAAGGGCATCCTCAAGTACGGCCAGAACACCGAGGCCGGGCCCTATCCGGGTCCTGATCCAGAGGTGTTCCGCCTGGTCGGCGTCAAGAGTCCGCACCATGGAATGTTCGGTGAAGACTCCGACTACAACCGGGCGGCGGCCTCGAGTGTGGATCTGGTGGATCTGGTCTCGCCCAGTCTCGATGGCATTGATTCCGCTCATGAGCGTGCACAGTTGAACGCTTTGCTTGCGGCCAGCCTTGGCATGAAGCCTTCCGAGGTGCCTGACCTTGGATCGCTCTTGGTTGGTCCGATGCTCCGTGGATCGGCGGTGAGTCTTCGATGAAGCAGATCGACAAGGAGTCCATCTCCGCGATGATCAAGCTCGGCTTCTTCTTGGCCATCACGGGCCTGTTCACGCTTGTGTTGATGCTGATCCTCAGCAATGGTTCTTTCGGCAGCCGCACTGAGTACAAAGCTGTGTTCGAAGATGTCACTGGTGTCGCGAAAGGTGATGACGTTCGTATTGCCGGTGTGGTGGTCGGTTCGGTCAAAAAGGTCGACATCGTCCAGCGGGACCGGGCTTTGATCACGTTTGGTGTGGACTCCGACACCCCCCTCACAGCCAACACGAATGTCACTATCAAGTTCCGTAACTTGGTCGGTCAGCGCTACATGGCGTTGACCCAGGGCCCTGAAGGCGCCAAGCAGACACTGAAGCCCAACAGCGTCATCCCGGAGAGTCGCACCCAAGAAGCCCTGGACCTCAATGTCTTGCTCAATGGCTTCAAGCCGGTGTTTCAGGCGCTCTCACCCGAGGACACCAACAAGTTCGCGTTCGAGATCGTGCAGACACTGCAGGGCGAGAGCGGCAACGTTCAGACGCTGATGGCGCGCACTTCGTCGCTGACGAACACCTTGGCCGGTCGCGATCAACTGATCGGTGACGTCATCGTGAACCTCAATGAGGTTCTCGAGACTGTAGGCAACCGTGACACTGAACTTACCCAGACGATCGACACGCTCCAACAGTTCGTGAGCGGTTTGAAAACAGACCGCAATGCCATCCTTGACTCGGTCGACTCGATCTCGGCCTTGTCGGAGGAGACGTCTGACCTTCTCGTCCAAGGGCGACCTGCCTTGACCGAAGACATTCGCCAGTTGAATCTGTTGACCAAGAAGCTAAGCACGCCCAAGAACCTTTCGCTGATCTCTAACTCGCTGCAGATCCTGCCGTTCAAGATGACCAAGCTGGGCAACGCGGCGTCTTCGGGCACTGAGTTCAACTTCTTCTTGTGCGAATTGAAGGGCAACATCGTCATTCCAGAGATCAAGGTCGGGTCGGCTGTTGTGGCGCCAGAGACAATCCTCAAGATCGGTGGCGACGAGGGCACGGACGTCGGCGGAGCGAGGTGTGAACCGTGAAACCATTCCGCGAACGCAATCCCGTGGTGATCGGCGTCATTGGCCTTTCGCTGATGACTCTGCTCGTGCTGTCCGCCTTCCGTGCCGATGATCTGCCGATCATCGGAAGTGGAGACACCTACTACGCCGATTTTGCTGAAATTGGTGCGTTGAAGGACGGCAATGAGGTGCGGGTGGCCGGCGTCTCAGTCGGCAACGTCAAGAAGGTTGAACTCCAGGGCGACAAGGTCCGAGTGACCTTCAAGATAGACAAGGGCACCACGCTTGGTACTGAAACGGCAGCCGATATCCGGATCCGCACACTTCTGGGTGCCGAGTTCCTCGCGCTTCAACCCGACGGACCGGGCAATCTCCCCAAGGGCGCAGTCATTCCGGTGTCACGGACTACCCCTCCTTACGACGTCGTTCAAGCGTTCTCGGACTTGAGCGAAAACACCGATCAGATTGACGTGCCGGCGCTGGCGTCGGCGCTCGACTCCCTCAACGACATCGCAGCGCAGACTCCGGATGAGTTCCGGGGTGCAATCAAGGGCCTGTCCGCGCTCTCGAGCAACTTGGCGGCACGCGATGGCGAAATCAACTCGTTGCTGATCAACCTGAAGAAGGTGTCGGGAGTACTCAACTCACGCAACGAAGAGTTGGTCACGCTTTTTGAGGATTCGGACGTTCTCTTCCGGGCCATCAGTGAGCGGCGAGACGCGATCCATCGTCTGCTGATCGCGACACAGAACATCTCCACTGAGTTGCGTGCATTGATCAAGGACACTCGCGCTGACCTCAACCCCGCCCTCACTCAGCTCGAGAAGGTAACTGACATGCTGCGCACCAATCAGGCAAGCATCGATGAGGCGCTGCGGATCTTCCCCGGCTTTACCAGGGTGTTTGCGAATGCTCTGGGCACCGGGCCGTGGTTCGACACCTATCTCGCCGGTGTGCCGCCCAACTTGGGTGTCGCTCAGCAGCTGAAGGACGCACTGGGGGTGGCTCCGTGAACCCCGCTGGAGTGATGCAGAAGTTTGGATCGACCTCGAAAGTCGCCGCGGCTTTCGTAGTGCTCATGCTGCTCGTGGCCTTCGCGCTGGTGTTCGGTGGCGGCAAGGAACAGCGATACGTGGTTGTCGAGTTCGATCAGGTCAACTCTGTCTACAAGAATTCAGACGTAAAGGTCTTGGGCGTGCCTATCGGCAAGATCGAGAGCCTCACGCCACGAGGCGACGTGGTCCGGGTCAAACTGTCCTACGATCCCAAGTACAAGTTGCCAGCAGATGTCAAGGCCGTCGTGGTTTCCCCGTCCATTGTTGGTGACCGCTTCATCCAGCTTGCGCCGGCTTACAACGGTGGCCCTGTCCTCAAGGACGGTGGATTCATCCCCGTCGATCGCACGGCCGTGCCGGTCGAACTCGATCAGGTCTACCAGTCCCTTGACGACCTCTCTGTAGCGCTCGGACCCAAGGGCGCCAATAAAGAGGGGTCTCTGAGCAACCTGATTGACAACACTGCCCGGCAGTTCGACGGCCAGGGCGCACAGTTGAACACGACCATCCGAAACTTCGCCAAGCTCAGCACAACGCTTTCCAACAACAAGGACGAACTGTTCGGCAGCCTCCGGGAGGTCGGTGACTTCGTCAAGTTGCTCAAGATCAACGACTCGTCCGTCAGGGCATTCAACTCGAGCACGGCGCAGGTATCAACAGTGCTCGCCGGAGAACGTATCGACCTCGAGAAGACTCTGAAGGCACTCAGCCTCGCGCTGGTCGACGTCAACGGCCTGGTCAAAGAAAACCGCGGCACTTTGCGTGCCAACATCAAGAACCTGGAGTCGGTTACCAAGGTGCTCGCGAGTCGCCAGAGCGAAGTTGCTGAGTCGACGATCAATGCCCCAACAGCTTTGAGCAACGTCTCCCTTGCCTACTACGCCAAATTCGGCACGCTCAACACTCGGTCCAACATCCCCGAGCTGGCGGCAGGCTCCCTCGAGAGTCCGGCCACATTCCTCTGCGCACTCCTGGGCGAGTCGTCGGCGGAGCCGGGGACCTGTCAGACGCTCAAGGACCTTGCCGCTCAATTCCCGCCCTCGCCAGTACCACTACCCCGTTCGGCGGCGGCATCTCAATCCGATTTCCCACAGCTTGAGCAGGTTCACACCTTTCTGAGCGATATGCTGGCGGTGAACTGATGCGTAAACACGCGATTCGCACCGCCGTTCTGGGCACAGTCACCGCTCTCGCAGTCAGCGGCTGTGGATTCTCGCCCTATGACATCCCGTTGCCCGGTGGCGCCGACCTCGGAAGCGATCCATATCAGGTCGAGGTTGAGTTCCGCGATGTCCTTGACCTCGTGCCACAGAGTGCAGTGCGCGTCAATGAGATTGCAGTCGGCGAGGTCTCTGAAATCAAGTTGAACGGCTGGACCGCGCTGGTGACGGTCAAGGTCAACAAGAATACGAAACTTCCAGACAACGCAGTTGCGACGATCCGTCAGACCAGCCTGTTGGGTGAGAAGTTCGTTTCGCTCGCACCCCCGGCCGAAGGTGCGGTGGGGTCATTGGGCGACGGGGACCAGATCCCGCTGAGCCGTTCTGGCCGCAACCCCGAGGTCGAAGAGGTCCTCGGCGCGACCTCCCTGCTCTTCAACGGCGGTGGTTTGGAAAAGACCAACACGATCATGCGTGAGCTCAACAAGGCGCTCGATGGCAACGAGGGTGAAGTCAAAGACTTCATCGCCTCTAGCACCGACTTCTTGGCACAGCTCGACGACAACAAGGCTGCGCTGCTCACATCGTTGGAGAAGGTAGACAGACTTGCGGTTGCGACCAACAAGCAGAAGTCGTCGATCACCAGTGCCTTGGATGAACTGCCCTCGGCTTTCACAGTTCTGGACCAACAGCGCGGCGATCTGGTCAAGCTTCTCCGGTCACTGGACCGGCTCAGCAGCGTCGCGACGGATGTCGTGCGGCGCTCCAAAGCCGACACGGTTGCAGACTTCAAGGCACTGCAGCCGATCTTGACCCAGTTGGCGAAGGCTGGCGATGATCTTGCCTACGGCTTCAAGGCGCTGCTGACCTACCCGTTCACGGATGGCATCGTCGGTGGAACTGTCGCGAAGGCAACCGGTAGATGCGAAAACACCGACCGGGAGCAAAATACCGGAGCCTGCTTCGGCGACTTCTCAAATCTGTCCGCCAAGCTGGACTTCGGCGCTGGGCAGCTTGAGAACCTTCTCGGCAGTTTCGATCTCACGGGGCTCCTTTCCGACGGTGCGCCGGGAGGAGACCCTCTCCTCCCGACAGCTGATCTCGTCGAGCTGATCAGCGGCCTCGTTGTCGCGCCGAGTCTGCCGGGCGGAGTTGGGCTCCCGGGCGCAAGTGGCGCCTCGGAAGGCGGACCCTCGGGCGGTGCTACGCCCAACAGTGAATCCTCCGACAGCGGCGTGATCTGCGGTCTGCTCGGCTCGTGCCGCTCAGCTGCGGCGAATCAGCCGTTCAACGATGTAGGCCAAATCCTGATGGAACCAGTGGTGGCACGATGATCTCCAGGCTCACAAAGATCCAGCTCGTCGTGTTTGCGATTGTCACCTTGTTAGGTGGCGCATTCGTGGGAGGACGCTACGCGCAGGTGGATCGATTGTTCATCGACCGGACCTTCCCCGTATCAGCAATGTTCAAGGACTCCGGAGGAATCTTTGCCGGAGCGCAGGTAACCTATCGCGGCATACCCGTCGGAAAAGTCGGCAAGTTGCGGTTCAAAGACAACGGCGTCGAGGCGACGCTGGACATCGAAGATGATGCGCCGAAGGTTCCGGCAGACGTTTTGGCCATCGTGGCCAACAAGTCCGCTATTGGTGAGCAGTTCGTCGATCTCCAGCCGCGAACCAACTCAGCGCCTTACCTGGTGAATGGGTCCAAGATCGGTCTTGAGAACACCCGGATACCCATCGACACGACTACCCTGCTCGTTGATTTCAACGACCTGATTTCCTCGATCAACACCGACAGTGTCCGCACAGTTGTGGACGAGCTGGGCCAGGCCTTTGAAAGCACGGGTCCTGATCTTGGGAAGATCCTGGACGCTCAGAGCGAGTTCATCACGACGGCCAGCGACAACATTGGCGTCACTCGCGGGTTGATCCGCAACTCCCAGTCGGTGCTGCAGACACAAATTGACCAGCAAGGCAGTCTGGCGACATTCTCGAAGAATCTTGCGCTGTTCTCCGACTCCTTGGTCGATGCCGATCCAGACTTGAGGCGCCTGATCTCCGGCGGAACCCAGGGTGCACGGGCTTTGCGTACTCTGGTCGACGAGAACGCCGTCGACTTGGGCAATGTCGTCAACAATCTGGTGACCTTCCAGCGCCCGATCTCCAAAAACGTTGCCGGCCTTGCGTCGATCTTCGTGCAATACCCGTATCTGCTCGAAGGCGGATTTACGGTTACCGCGCCAAGCACAGACAGCGGTGAGTTTGATGCGACATTCGGCATCATCACCGAACCTCCTCCGCCCGACCCGCCGTCGCCCGGTGCGTGCACCTATATCGACGACGGCGGAGAAGCCTCGGGCTATCGCCTGCGGCGCGACCCAGAGGACATCACGGACCGGCAGTTCGTCACCACCCTTGACTGTAAGGTCGATCCCAACGACGTCTCGCGCCAGTCCACCAAGACCAATTTCAACCGGGTAGCTGCCAGCGGTGAACTGCAGGGCGTATCCCGGACTGGAAAGGACTCTTGGAAGTGGCTCGTGCTCGGACCAGTAACACAGTGAGTGGATGGACCGATCGCTTACTGAGTGTCAGAACGATGGCAGTGGTAGGGGCGCTAGGCGGCATCCTTGCGGTGGTGGGCGGTTTGCTCATCCTCACCGGATCCGAAGCCGGATCCTCGGGCGCGAATAGGCAGGTCTTGGCGAGGGCATCCGACTTCGCGGTCACCTACAACACCTATGACGTAGCCGATGTTGCCGACTACCAAAAGCGGTTGAGCAAGTTGCTGAGCCCCAAATATGAGGCACAGTTTGTGAAGGTCACCGACGCCATCTTCACCGCCATCAAGGATAAGAAGCAGACCAGCGGGGAGGCCAAGGTGCTTTCAACCGCTGTTGACAACATCGACGAGGACTCCGCAGACGTACTGGTGGCTGTTGATGCGTCAATTTCGAACACAGACAACGATGCGGCGGTCCTGCGCCACTTCCGCTGGGTGGTCTCGTTCGAGAAGATCAAGGGCGAGTGGCTCGTCTCGAACTTCGAGAGCGTAGCCCCCGTAACAGCAGCAACGGTCACCCCCGAAACACCCACGCCAGAGCCGACCGCGACTGAAGAGGGCGCAGCAAAATGAGCGGTTCAGACCGACCGGTTCGACGCCGACGCATTGCTGGCGAGAGCGCCTCTGGAGGCTCCGCCAAGCCGTCGGTCAGCCGTGCTCCTACTGTCAAGAAGAAGGGGCCGAAGAAGGTGTCGGCCGCGAAGGCGAGCGGGGCGGCGGCTGCACCCAAGAATGTCAGCGCAAGAAAAGCGTCGGGCCCAAAGGCACGGGTGTCGACCGCTCCGGCCAAGACGGTCAGTTTGAACAAGGCTGCCGCTGAGAAGCTCACACAACCTCAGGCCTCAGCAGCCACGCCCGCGAGCCAACCGGCCGAATCGACGCCAACCAGCCCCAGACGTCGGGAACCTTGGCTCATCCCGGCAACTCTGTTGGCGGTCGCAGCCTTGGTGCTCGGCAGCGTTCTCACCTTCAAAGGCATCGACGAGCGCAGCGGTGGCAGTGATGTCATGGCGTCTCAGAAACAGGCAACCAAGGCGGCGAGTGCCGCAGCGGAGACAATCTTCTCCTTCAGGTACGACAAACTCCCTGATCACCTGACGGACTCCAAGGCAATCATGACGCCCGCGTTTGCCAAGGAGTTCGACAAGATCGCACCGGCTCTCACAGATCTCGCGCCGCAGCGCAAGATTGTGGTCCAAGCAGTTTCACGAAGTTCTGCCGCGGTTGATTGTGGCGCCAACTGCTCGACAACCAAAGCTACGATCCTCGTTTTCGTCGACCAGGCGCGATTGGTCA
The DNA here is from genome assembly GCA_038256885.1 of Propionibacteriales bacterium. Lineage (GTDB taxonomy): Bacteria > Actinomycetota > Actinomycetes > Propionibacteriales > Nocardioidaceae > Aeromicrobium. The sequence goes on along the minus strand of JBBSJW010000004.1, from coordinate 709 downwards.
CGGGTTCGGACCAACCGACGGTTTTCGGAAATCGAATCACCATGTCGATGGTGAAGTCGGACGGCACCTGGTTGGTCAATGACATCAGGGCTCTCTGAAGTGCGCGGATTTGCAAGAAAAGCGAATTAGACTTCCCCAACTCATGGGGTTTGTCAAGACCCGGCCTTGCTTCACTGTGCAAGCCGGGTTACACTGAACTTTCGCGCTCGCTTCGCTATGCCCTCCTTCAAATGCTGGTTGGAAGGCGCCCCTTGACCGGGGTCGATTGGCGTGCGCGGAGCACCCCTCACTGAGCCACCCGCCTGCGAGCCCTTGGAAGGACCCCTCTTGGCCGCCTCGCGCACCACAGCACCTGTTCAGCCCCGCCGCATCTCATTCGCCAAAATTGCAGAACCTCTCGAGGTCCCAGAGCTCCTGGCTCTGCAGACCGACAGTTTTGCATGGCTGATTGGCGATGACTCCTGGAAGACCGGAGTAGAGCTTGCGCTCGCCGCCGGTCGCACTGATGTCTCGACGAAATCCGGTCTGGAGGAGATCTTCGAGGAGATCTCCCCGATCGAGGACTTCTCCGAGACGATGAGCCTCTCGTTCCGCGATCACCGCTTCGAGCCCCCCAAGTACTCCGTCGAGGACTGCAAGGATCGCGACGTCACGTACGCCGCTCCGTTGTTCGTCACCGCGGAGTTCATGAACAACGAGACTGGCGAGA